>NZ_LJGW01000143.1:0-69647 GCF_001751255.1 Streptomyces nanshensis
CCCTTCTCCTCGTTCGCGGGCTGCCCCGGGATGTCGATCTGGGAGTCCTGCTCCTGGCCGCCGTCCGCGGCGCTGTCGCCCGTGCGCGCCCGGGAGGTCGTACGGCGCTTGGGCCGGGCGGACTGCTCGTCGCCCTCGCCCGCCGCGGCGGCGTCCTTGTCCTTGCCGGAGGAGGCCGGCGCGTCGGCGCTCGCGGCCGAACTCCCGCCCGCCTGCCGCTCCTTGATGGTTTCGATCAGTTGGCTCTTGCGCATGCGCGCCGTGCCCTTGATGCCGAGACCGGAGGCAACTTGCTGAAGCTCCGCGAGCACCATGCCCTCGAGCCCCGTGCCGGAGCGCCGACGCTTGGGCGCGGCACCGGATGCGGGCGCGGCGGAAGCGTCCGTGGCAGGCGCGTCGGCTTTTTCCGCGGGGGCACTTCCCGAGGAGGTGCCGCCCGAGCCCTCGGACTCAGGAGGAGCGGCGTTCACGCCCATCAGATCGGTGGTGTCGCTCACAAAGGGTCCTTCCCTGGAGCGGACGTCGGCCTGTCTGGCTCGGCGACCGGTCGTGCTGTCCGGCGATCGGTCCTGTGCGCGCGGACCTGGCCGAAACGGTGGTTCCCGCCTGGATGTGTGGCGGGGAGATCAATTCATGGTCGGTGTGCAAGGAGAATGTGCGTCCTGCACCCCGGCTCCGGAGCGTGCTCGGACCGCTTCCGCGGGGGAAGCAGATGGGAGGCTCCTGGAGGAAGAGGCGATCCTGGGCCTGTGCCCTGGGGATCACTCAAGCACTGCACTCTACGGACCACCACAGAGTTTTACGTGTGGGTCACGAGACTGCGAGCACTGACTTGAGGTTAACACTACCGGGCCCAACAAACATTCCCCCTCTCCTCGATCATCGGCCTCTCGATGGCCGCCACCGGCTGCGCCGGGCCGTACAACGTCACTGGGCCGAGCCGGGATCGGCGCCGTCCGCCTTCAGCGGCAGCACGCTGGCCCCCTCGGTGTCGAGACCGAGCCGGTTCGCCGCCCAGCCCTCGCCCGCAAGCCGGGCCACCTTGTCGGCGGCTCCGTCGCCCTCGGGCAGCGCGAGCACCGTGGGGCCGGCACCCGAGACAACTGCTGGGACGCCGTCCGCCCGCAGCCGGTTCACCAATTCCACGCTCGCCTTCATCGCGGGCGCCCGGTACTCCTGGTGCAGCCGGTCCTCCGTCGCGGGCAGCAGCAGTTCGGGGCGCCGGGTCATCGCCTCCACGAGCAGTGCGGCGCGTCCGGTGTTGAACGCCGCGTCCACATGCGGGACATGACGAGGCAGCAGACCGCGCGCCGTCTCCGTCGCCACCGGGCTCGCGGGCACGAACACCACGGGCACGACGGATTCCGAGGGCTCCATCCTGATCGCCCGCGCGGAGCCGCCGTCCATCCAGGCCAGCGTGAAGCCGCCCAGCAGACAGGCCGCGACGTTGTCGGGGTGGCCCTCGATCTCGGTGGCCAGCTCCAGCATCGCCTCGTCGTGCAGTTTGGCCTCGCCGCCCGTGGTGACGGCGCGCGCGGCCACGATGCCGGCGCAGATCGCCGCGGAGGACGAGCCGAGGCCCCGCCCGTGCGGGATGCGGTTGGCGCAGACGACCTCCAGGCCGCGCGGCTGGCCGCCGAGCAGGTCGAAGGCCGTACGCAGGGAACGGACGAGCAGATGGTCCTCGTCGCGCGGCAGCGTCTGCGCGCCCTCCCCCGCGATGTCGACGTGCAGGCCGGACTCGGCGACCCGTACGACGACGTCGTCGTAGAGACCCAGCGCGAGGCCCAGGGCGTCGTAACCGGGGCCGAGGTTGGCGCTGGTGGCGGGAACGCGCACGCGGACAGCGGCGGCGCGGAAGGCGGGACCGGCCATCTCCCGATGACTCTCCTTGGATTGTTGACGCGAATTCCCACGGACCGCGACGCGGAGCCGGAGGGTCACCGACCCTGTTCCGGTACACGGCGGACCGGCGGGGCCTCCCCGGCAGGACGAGGGGACGCCCCCGGAGTACCTACGGGGGGGTGGGATGAACGCAAGCTTATCGAAGGAAGGTTCAGTGGCGACACAGGGCGCACAGGAGGCGCACGATGCGTGTCGCAAGCGGCTACGCGCTCCCTTGCCACCGTCTCCGTCGCCGGAAAGCCTCCCGTTTCACCTGCGTTCCCGTGTGCGTTCTCCGACTGCGCGCGGGCGCAGCCGCGTACGTTCTCTTCTTCTGCGTCGCCGTCCCGGACGACGGCTCACCGCTGCTGACTCTCGCCTGGTCTCGTCTCCGCTTCGCCGCTCCACGCGCAGGCTCCGCGCCGGTCCCGGAATGACTGCCCGCTGCCGGAGCCGACGAACCGTCAGGCCAGGCCCAGCCGTTCCGCCGCGGCGTCCGCGTCGATCGGCACCGTCACGGGCTGCGGAGCGCCGGCCACGGCCCAGTCCGGGTCCTTGAGGCCGTTGCCGGTGACCGTACAGACCACGCGCTGGCCCGGCTCCAGCCTGCCCTGCTCGGCGGCCTGGAGCAGCCCGGCCACGGACGCGGACGACGCCGGCTCGACGAAGACGCCCTCGCGCGAGGACAACAGCCGGTAGGCGCGCAGGATTTGACGGTCCGTCACCGAGTCGATGAAGCCGCCCGACTCGTCCCGCGCGCGCTCCGCCTGCTGCCAGGACGCCGGGTTGCCGATGCGGATCGCGGTGGCGATCGTGCTCGGGTCCTTCACCGGCTCCCCGCGCACGATCGGTGCGGCGCCGGAGGCCTGGAACCCCCACATGCGCGGTGCGCGCGTCGCGGGACCGTCCGTACGGTATTCGTCGTAACCCCGCCAGTACGCCGTGATGTTGCCGGCGTTGCCGACCGGGAGCACATGGACGTCCGGGGCGTCGCCGAGCATGTCGACGATCTCGAACGCCGCCGTCTTCTGGCCCTCGATGCGGTCGGGGTTGACCGAATTGACCAGCGCCACCGGGTACTTCTCCGACAGACCGCGGGCGAGCGTCAGACAGTCGTCGAAATTGCCGTCCACCTGGAGGATCTTGGCGCCGTGCACCAGCGCCTGTCCCATCTTGCCCAGGGCGATCTTGCCCTGCGGCACGAGGACGGCGCAGACCATCCCGGCACGTACGGCGTAGGCCGCCGCCGAGGCCGAAGTGTTGCCCGTGGAGGCGCAGATGACGGCCTGCGCCCCCTCCTCCTTGGCGCGCGTGATCGCCATCGTCATGCCGCGGTCCTTGAAGGAACCGGTCGGGTTGGCGCCCTCGACCTTCAAGTGGACGTCGCAGCCCGTGAGTTCGGACAGGAGCTGCGCCGGTACGAGCGGTGTGCCGCCCTCGCGCAGGGTGACGGGAGCGGTGTCCTCGCCGACGGGCAGCCGGTCGCGGTACTCCTCGATGACGCCGCGCCACTGGCGGGAGGTGGCGGGTGCTGCGGATTCCATGGTGCTCACTGTCCTCGATTCCCCTGTGGCCGCGGCTCGTTGACGCCGGGGCCCGATCGCCCGTTCATTCGCCCTCGACCCGCATGATGCTGGCGACGCCGCGTACGGTGTCCAGCTCCCGCAGGGCCTCGACCGTCGAGCTCAGCGCCGCGTCGGGTGCGCTGTGGGTGACGACGACGAGCCATGCGTCGCCGTCCTTGCCCTGCTGGCGCACGGTGTCGATGGAGACGCCGTGCTCCGCGAACGTGGTCGCGACCTGGGCGAGCACACCGGGCTTGTCGGCCACGTCGAGGCTGATGTGGTAGCGCGTGACGACCTCGCCCATCGGCGAGACCGGAAGCTGCGCGTACGCCGATTCCCCGGGCCCCCTGGCCCCGTTGAGCTTGTTGCGGCAGGCGGCCACCAGGTCGCCCAGCACGGCGGAGGCCGTGGGCGCGCCGCCCGCGCCCGGCCCGTAGAACATCAACTGGCCCGCCGCGTCCGACTCGACGAAGACGGCGTTGTAGGCCTCGCCGACGCCGGCGAGGGGATGGCCGAGCGGGATCATCGCCGGGTGCACGCGCGCGGTGACCGAGCGGCCGTCGGCGGCCCGTTCGCAGATCGCCAGCAGTTTGACGGTGCAGCCCATGCGTTTCGCCGAGGCGATGTCGGCGGCGGTGATCTCGGTCAGTCCCTCGCGGTGCACGTCGTCCAGGCGTACACGGGTGTGGAAGGCGATGCCCGCGAGGATGGCCGCCTTGGCGGCGGCGTCGAAGCCCTCGACGTCGGCGGTCGGGTCGGCCTCGGCGTAGCCGAGCGCGGTGGCCTCGTCGAGGGCCTCGCCGTAGCCGGCGCCCGTCGAGTACATCCGGTCGAGGATGAAGTTCGTGGTGCCGTTGACGATGCCGAGTACGCGGTTGACCTTGTCTCCGGCCAGCGACTCGCGCAGCGGCCTGACCAGCGGGATCGCGGCGGCGACCGCCGCCTCGTAGTAGAGGTCGGCGCCGCTCTTCTCGGCGGCCTCGTGGAGCGTCGGGCCGTCCTCGGCGAGCAGCGCCTTGTTGGCCGTCACGACACTCGCGCCGTGCTCGAACGCCGTCGTGATCAGCTTGCGCGCCGGCTCGATGCCGCCGATGACCTCGACGACGACGTCCACGTCCTCGCGTGCGGCGAGCCCCGCGGCGTCCGTGGTCACCAGCGCCGGGTCGACGCCGTCGCGTACGCGGTCGGGCCGGCGCACCGCGACGCCGGCCAACTCCACCGGGGCGCCGATGCGGTTGGCGAGGTCGTCCGCGTGCGTCGTCATGATGCGTGCCACCTCTGAGCCGACGACTCCACAGCCCAGCAGCGCCACCTTCAGCGGACGCGTACGCATCATCCGACCTCGCCTCTCGTCATTTCCTGTGCTGTCAGTCTCACGTACCGGTACGGAGAATCCACGTTCGTTCCAATATGTGGGACGAATGTCTCGCTAGCCGACATCCAGTCGCAGGAGATCCTCCTCCGTCTCCCGCCGGACGATCACCCGCGCCTCCCCGTCCCGTACGGACACGACGGGCGGACGCAGCGCGTGGTTGTAGTTGTTCGCCATCGAGCGGCAGTACGCACCCGTCGCCGGTACGGCCAGCAGATCGCCGGGCGCGAGGTCCGCCGGCAGGAAGGCGTCCCGTACGACGATGTCGCCGCTCTCGCAGTGCTTGCCGACGACGCGGGAGAGCATCGGCTCGGCGTCGGAGGCGCGCGAGACGAGCGAGACGCTGTACTCGGCGTCGTAGAGCGCCGTACGGACGTTGTCCGACATCCCGCCGTCCACGCTCACGTACGTCCGCAGGCCCGGCAGTTCCTTGACCGTGCCCGTCTCGTACACCGTGCACGCCGACGGTCCCACCACCGCGCGGCCCGGCTCGACCGACAGCCGGGGCACGGCGAGGCCGGCGGCCCGGCACTCGCGGCGCACGATCTCGTGCAGCGAGACCGCGATCTCGTGCGGCTCGCTCGGGTCGTCCTCGGAGGTGTAGGCGATGCCGAGACCGCCGCCGAGGTCGATCTCCGGCAGTTCCAGGCCGTGTTCGTCGCGGATGTCCTCCAGCAGCCCGACGACGCGGTGCGCCGCGACCTCGAACCCGGAGGTGTCGAAGATCTGCGAGCCGATGTGCGAGTGGATGCCGGTCAACTCCAGGCTGTCCAGCTTCAGTACGCGCCGTACAGCCTCCGCGGCCTGGCCTCCGCCGGCCTCCGGGTGGCCGCCGCCCGGGGCGAGGGCGAGCCCGAACTTCTGGTCCTCGTGCGCCGTCGCGATGAACTCGTGCGTGTGCGCCTCGACGCCGACCGTCACACGGATCTGTACGGGCTGACGGCGGCCGAGCCGCTCGGCGATGTGCGCGACGCGGACGATCTCCTGGAAGGAGTCCAGCACGATCCGCCCGACGCCCGCCTCGACGGCCTGCCGGATCTCCGCGGACGACTTGTTGTTGCCGTGCAGCGCGATTCGCTCGGGCGGCATGCCCGCGGCGAGGGCGACGGCCAGTTCGCCGCCGGAGCAGACGTCGAGGTTGAGCCCCTCCTCGGTCAGCCAGCGCACGACGGCACGGGAGAGGAAGGCCTTCCCGGCGTAGAAGACGTCGGCGTCCGGGCCGAAGGCGTCGCGCCAGGCGCGGCAGCGGGCACGGAAGTCGGCCTCGTCGAGCACGTAGAGCGGTGTGCCGAACTCCTCGGCGAGGTCCTTCACATCGAGGCCGCCGACGGTGACCGAGCCGTCCGTCGTACGGGATGCGGTACGCGGCCAGACGCGGGGGTCGAGCACGTTGAGGTCGGCGGGCGGCGCGGAGTAGTGGCCCTCGGGGAGCACATCGGCGTGCCGGGGTCCTGCGGGGTGCGCGGAGCGGCTCATGCGGGGGCCTCGCTCTCGGGACGGCCGTCACGGAGGCGGTGGGTGTTCACGCTGATCGTGGTTCCTTTGCGTGTTCGAAGTCTGTGGTGGCTCGGGGTGGTCGAAGTTCGAAGTCGGTCGGCAGTGGGCGGCGTTGAGCGGCGGGGCGTGCGCCGTGCCATGCGGTGCTGTGCGGTGCGATGCGGTGCGCGGTAGGTGCGGGGCTGCTCCGGGTGGTCGTCCGCCTCAGATATGTACGGGGGCGCTGACGCCGAGCAGGGCGAGGCCGCCTGCCAGCACCGTCCCGGTGGCTTCGGCGAGAGCCAGCCGGGCGCGGTGGGCGGCCCCGGGTTTCTCGTCTCCGCTGGGCAGGGGCGGACACTGCTCCTGGAAGTCGAAGAAGGCGTCGCTCACGGCGAGGAGATGCCGCGCGTGCCGGGACGGGCCGGACTCCTCGCTCACCCGCCGGTGGTCGGCGAGCAGCGCGAGCAGCGCGTCTCCGCGGGGGCCGTACGGGGAGCGGGTGCGTGCGGGTGCCGCGCTCGGCGATGCTTCCGTTCCCGTCGCCGTACCGGGCCGGGTCGCAGCGGGCGACCCGGTGCACGGCGGGGCGTACGGCTCGGCGCGGAAGCCGAGGTCGCGTGCGTTACGGGACAGCGCGCGGGCGCGTGCGTGCGCGTACTGCACGCGGAAGAGCGGACTCGCCTGCGCCGTACGTACGGTGAGCGCGGCCGGGGCGTCACCGGTGGCGGCGCTCCAGTGCGCGATGTCGGCGGCGGGGGTGCCGGCGGCGGCGCGCCTGTAAGCCTCGTCCTCCCGCGACAGTTCGGCGACGAGGTCGGCCCGCGCGCGGTCGTCGAGCGTGACGTTGAGGAATCCGCCCCCGGCGATCTCCACGGCGCCGACCCCGTCCTGCGCCACGAGCCGGTCGCGCAGCACACACGCCACGTCGTACGGCGTCATGCCCGCCGGACCGGCGAGCCGGAAGGCCACGCTGACCGCGTAGTCCCCGCCCCCGCGCCGCGGCGGCGACTCGACCGTCACCCGCTGCGGCAACTCGATGCTTCCCCGTGTCCGGCCGAACTCGCCGTCCGCCACGGCGGAGCGCGCTGCGCGCAGCACGGTGCGGGAGAGCTGGGCGGGTGTCACAGAGCAAGCGTATGGGAGAGGGGGTGGGGCTGCGCGAACGGGATTCCGCACAGCACGGATTCCGCGATCCGGCCTGCGTGCCCGTACCCGGCAGCGACGGCTCAACGCCCGGCGGGCCAGCCCACCGGCTCCTGGTCGTCCGCTTCGCCCGGGCGCGGGTCGCCGTCCTCGGACCGTCCGGTCAACCGCCGTACCATCCGCACCAGTTCGGCAGGCTCGAAGGGCTTCGCCAGCAGGGCGTCGACCGGGGGCTCCTCGCCGCGTTCGCCGCCCGCGCCGCCGAACTGCTCGTGCCCGCTGACGATCGCCACGGGGATGTGGCGCGTACGCGGATCGGAACGCAGCCGCTCGGCTGTGCGCAGCCCGTCGAGACGGGGCATCGCCATGTCGAGCGTGACGAGATCGGGCCGTACGCCGTGCACGACGTCCAGACACTCGACACCGTCGGCAGCGGTCACGACCTCGAAGCCTTCCAGCTCGAGATTGACCCTGATCAGCTCCCGGATGACCTTGTCGTCGTCCACGACAAGGACCCGGCCAGACATACCCGGCACACGACAGAGCCTAGGCACACCCCTCCCCCGGCGTCCGGGTTTTGCCCTTTTCCACCCGTGCGGGGCACGTCCCGCGGACCCGGCTCCCCACGCTTCACGGAGCCCCCGGACCTCGAAAACCGGGTTCCGGGGCACCACCGCCAAGCTGGTACTGTTCTTCCTGTCGCCGCTCACAGCGCGACGAGCCCCCGTAGCTCAGGGGATAGAGCAACGGCCTCCGGAGCCGTGTGCGCAGGTTCGAATCCTGCCGGGGGTACTTCCGTGTAAGTGTCGCGAACGCCCTGTGACCAGCTTGGATGCTGGGAGCGGGGCGTTGTTGCGTGTGCAGGCAGATGCGGGCGAAAGCAGCCTCATGACAGTGATCACGTTGTAATAGCGTCATGATCTTGGACAGCTTTGGAGCAGGTCAGGGACGGCGTCAGCGGATGGGCAGGGACGGGTGAAACCGCAGAGAGCCTGCTCACTGCTGCGACGCCGATTCACAGGTTCGCTGGCTGCATGCGAGGTGCTAGTCACGCGACAGACGAACACACTCGGTACAGCAGCGAAGTACAGCAACTCCCGCTGATCGTTGGCAGCCGCAGGCACGCGTGGACGCCCCTCATGTGACCGCTCCGACCGTAGATGTCCGATCTGTCCACAGCTTGTAAACAGAAGGTCCAGTTCCACGACGTACGGTCCGTGCCTCTTAATGTTTCGGGGCGCCTGCACTGCGCTCTTCCTAGTCGTGCCATGACCTTAAGAGCCTGTGCGGTGTGGGTAGCCAGACGAAGTGCGGCGCGCTCCGCGCGGCTCCTCCGATCGCACAGTATGGTCAGCTACTCCACATCATCCTTGGCCAGGAGCGCGAGCGGGCACGTGACTATCGAAGACGCTACGAGGGCATGCCCATGTGACGGCCCTACCCACAGCTGCCTAGGCCACGACGCCAGAGTTGGCGCGATGAGCCTTGCCACCGAACCTGCTCCACAGTCGCACAGAGCCTTCTTGTCCTTACGGCGCCGCATCAGAAGGAAGGGCGGACCGATTACTGTCACCGAGATCGGCCCGCATGACCTCGCGCATTTTCTTCCAGCGTTCCCACAGCCACACCAAATGGCTGCCGATCTCCTCGAATGATCCGTCAGGTTCCGGATTTCCTTCGTGAAGGTACATGATCTTCCGGTAGGTATCCGAAAGAAGCTTGGCGACTTCGTCCAATTCGTCCAGGACATCCGAGGAGGCGATCATCTGAGCCTCGGCTAGGGCTGCATGGTGTGTTAGACGCGCGTCTTCCAGTCTCTGCCTCTTCTCAGTATCCGTCACATCGTGATGCACCCACCACAGATACTCCATCAGCTGCGTCCGATACCGACGGAAGGCAGCGTTCGTAGCTACATAGCAGGCCTGCCGCTGCGCAAGCTCATCACGCACCTGTTCTCTGCGCCACTGCATCAACCGTGCGCGCTCTTGCCGCTCGAACTCCGCCGCCGTCGATCGCGACTGCGCCCGCTGAGCGAGCAACGGCGCTAGGAGCGTTCCGGAAACGCCCGCTACGGCGACCACCAACGCCACTACAGAGCCACCCAATGGAACTCCTCCTCAGAGATAGGAAGCCACCGTCGCACCAACAGTCCGCGGTTGCCCCTGCCAGTTCTCGCCAAAGAAGTGATTCCGGTTTGCGGAAGCCCTCAAGGAGTCTGCCGTGAACGAACTGCCCACTGCCCGAAAACAATTGGGCTGGCGGCAAGGCCGTCTCATCGCAGAAATGCGAGGAGCTGCCGCGCACAAGGGCGACCAGCTACCCGCTGACGCGAGCGTGAAGCGCCCAATCGCGAGCTGGGAGAACGGGCACAGCGTGCCCGACGACTTCTACGGGCCTTTGGTATGCGAGGCGTTGGGAAAGTCGCCAGTCGAGTTGGCGCCCGTGTAACGGCGGATCGTCGGACAGCCGAACCAGGGATCCGCCGCATCTGGGAGTCCACCGCCACCCACTGCTCCCGCACCGAAGGGCCCCCACAACCCGCAACTCCACCCGCAGGCACGCGACTTCACTCGGGCACGAACGAGGGGCTGAGCTACGACACGACGTAGCTCAGTGCGGAACAGGTCGCCGACGCGCCCGCTCCGCGAGTACGCCCGAGACCGGAAGTGGACGAATCTGCGTCTGCTCAGCGCCGGTTCCAGCACCTTCAATACGACCTGGGCCAGCGAGGATGCGGAGGGCGATCAGGATTCGACGGTGCCGGTGTCCACCCGCGACGACAACGGGTCGGTGCACCCTTTCTATTCGCCGCCGGAGAGGATCTTGTCGACGCGGGCGCGGTGAGCGGCCTCCCACATCTCAAGGGACTGGGTGGCCTCCTCGGCCAGTTTCCGTAGAGCGGCAGCGGTCACGGCGTCCCGGCGGTCACGGGGAACCGCGACGACGCCGTCCTCGTCGGCGACGACGAAGTCGCCCGCCGCCACGTCCACGCCGCCGCACCGCACCTTGGCGCCCAGCGGTGTGACGGCCGTCTTGGCTCCCGGGATCGGGATGACGCCCCTGGCGTAGACGGGAAACCCCATCGCGCGCACCTCGGCGAGGTCGCGGATCAGGCCGTCGAGCACGAACGCCGCGATCCCGCGGCGCTGGGCGACGGCGCAGACGTTGCCCCCGGCGAGCGCGTACTCCATGTCGCCGGACTCCACGACGACGACGGAGCCGGGCTCCGCACGGTGAATGGCGGCATGCAGCATGAGGTTGTCGCCCGGCGGGCACCGCACGGTGAAAGCCGGTCCCGCCGCGCGTGGCGCCGTGGGCCACAGCGGGCGTATCCCGACGTCCATGACCTGGGCGTACCCGAGGAGGTCGGCCAGGGTGGTGGTGGGTACGTCCGTGAGACCGGTGGCGGTGTCGTCGTTCATGTTCTTTCCCTCCGTACGGGCCGCCGAGGCGGGAAGCGCGTTCGCACCCCGGCGTGGGGGCGACGGGGACGCGTGCTGTGGGGCTGCGCGTGGCGAAGCCTGCGACGTACGGCCGGTGCCGTGCTCCGGCACACCCCGGCGTCCGGCTGAGCGGCCTCCGGCCTTGCGGCCGCAGTCCCCGCTCACTCCGGCATACCCGGCCGGCGGGAGCCGTCCCCTTCTCCGGCCGTCGTCGCCAAGGTGCGGTGGATGTCGCCGGACATCCGCGAGAGGCGCTCTCCCGAGCCGCCCCAGCGCTGCGCGATGATCTCCGCCGCTATCGAGACGGCCGTCTCCTCCGGGGTACGGGCCCCGAGGTCGAGGCCGATCGGAGAGGCGAGCCGCTCCAGGTCGGCGTCCGTCGCGCCGTTCTCCCGCAGCCGGGCCACCCGGTCGGTGTGGGTACGGCGGCTCCCCATCACGCCGATGTACGAGGCGGGGGTGCGCAACGCGGCGAGCAGCAGCGGTATGTCGAATCTCGGGTCGTGTGTGAGCACGCAGATCACGGTGCGCGCGTCCACGGGGGTGCGTGCCAGGTATTCGTGCGGCCACGCCCGTACGACCTCGTCCGCCGCGGGGAAACGTTCGCGGGTGGCGAAGGCGGGACGCGCGTCGCAGACCGCGACATGGAATCCGAGGAAGGCTCCCATGCGCGCCGTGGCCGCCGCGTAGTCGATCGCGCCGAACACCAGCATCCGCGGGGGCGGTTGGAAGGACTGCACGAACACCGACACCTCGTCCATCCTGCGCTGCCCTCGCGCCCCGTAGTGGCGGACGTCCGTGGTGCCCTGGGCGAGGAGACCGCGGGCGTCGTCGTCGACGGCGCCGTCCAGCCACGGGTTGCCGAGGGTGCCGGACGTCTGTCCCGCGGTGACGACCCGTTGCGCGCCGAGCGGGGCCTCGCCACCCGTGACGGTGGCCACCGTGACCGGCTCGTGCACCGCGATCGCGTTCAGCACATGCGCCAGCGCGTCCTGCGCGGGGCCCGGCGAGTACGGCCGGACGAGCACGGACAGTTCGCCCCCGCAGGTCAGGCCCACTGAGAACGCGTCCTCGTCGGCGATGCCGTACACGTGAAAGCTCGCCGTACCGTGCGCAACGGCCTCAAGGCCCGCCTCGTACACGGCGCCTTCGACGCATCCGCCCGAGATGCTGCCGATCACCCGGCCGTCACCGGTGACGGCCATCACGGCGCCGGGTCCGCGGGGCGCGCTCCCCCGCACGCCGACCACCGTCGCGAGCGCGAAAGGCATACTCGATTCAATCAGTTCGCGTAGCTGCGGCAGGATCTCACGCATCGGTGCCTGCTCCCGTAACGGGGTTGGGTCGCGGATGGACGAATCGGTGCACGGAGGAGGGGACAGATGCGGGTGGCCGATGCCGGGTCCGCGGGTGGTGGCCGCCGATGACCGGCGAGGACGGCGAGGACGGCGAGGAGCGGGCGGACGCCGCGCTGACGCGGGGCGCCCTCGACCGACCGGGGCTGACGCCGGGTGAACGCGAGATCCTGCGAGTGCTGGGCCGGACCGAGGACCCGGGCGGTGTCGGCACACGGATCCTGGTCTCCGTCGGTGCCTCGATCATCAACGGCAGGCTGAAGCCCGGCGACGACCTCAACTCCGTCGATCTCGCACGGCGGTTCCGCAGCAGCCGCACACCGGTCAGGGAGGCGCTCGCGGCTCTGGAGCGCGAGGGTCTGGTCGAGATCGCTGCCCGTAAGCGTCCCCGCGTGCGCAGCATGGACATCCACGAGGTCCGGGAGATGTACGAGCTGCGCGGCGAGCTGTACGGCCTGGTCAGCAGACGCATCGTCCGGCACTGCACGGACGGGCAGCTGGACGAGCTGCACGAGGCGCAGGCCGATCTGGAAGCCGCGGCGGAGGCCGGTGACCCCGAGCGCTTCTTCTGGCTGGTCGTCGGCTTCCGCAACACCGAGGCACGGCTGGCGGCGAACGAGACGGTGCGCGGCGTCCTGGACTCCATCGGGATCAGAACGCTGCAACTGCGCCACCTCAGCCTGTCGTTGCCCGGCCGCATGCAGACGTCCGCCGAGGACCACCGACGACTGCTGAAGGCATACACGGACCGCGAGGCGGACCTCGCGGCGGCGCTCAACCGCTCCATCGTCCGGCGTGGTCTCGCGGCGGTGGAGGGCTCGGGCTGGACCGGCTCCGCCGGCTGACCGCGCGGCGAGAGCCGGGAGCGCCGGGCCTCCCGTCATGTCGGCTCCTGCCCGAACAGCTCCCCCGCACTCAGTATCCGGGCCCGCGCCGGCCCGTCCGGTTCCAGCGCGTCCAGCGCCTGGAGCGGGCGGTCGACGCGCATCGGGAAGGGGTAGTCGCTGCCCAGCACGACCCGGCCCGGTCCGGCGAAATCCAGGAGGTGGCGCAGGGCGCCGTCGTCGTGCAGGACGGTGTCGAAGTACAGGCGGCCGGCCAGCCGGCGCGGGCTGAGCGTGCCCGACGCGCGGGCGCCGGGCGGTGCCGCCGTGAAGCCCCGGTCGAGGCGCCCCATCTGGTACGGGAGGAACCCGCCGCCGTGCACGAGGAGGACCCGCAGCCGGGGATGGGCCTCCAGCACGCCGCCGAGCAGCAGTGCCGCCGCCGCGAACGTCGTCTCCGAGGGGTTGCCGACCAGGATGTGCAGGAACAGCCGCCGCATCCGTTCCGGCACCTCAAGCTCCGCCGGGTGCACGATCACCGGCACGTCGAGGTCCTCCGCCGCCCGCCAGAACGGCTCGAACATCGGCTCGTCCAGGCCCTGTTCGCCCACGCGGGCACCGATCTGGACGGCTTCGTGCCCCAGCTCCGTGACGGCGCGGCGCAGCTCCCGGGCCGCGGACTCCGGCGCCTGGAGCGGCACGGCCGCCGCGATCCGGAACCGGTCGGGGTACGCGGCGCGCAGCGCGGCGGCGGAGTCGTTCTGCACCCGGGCCAGCCACAGGCCGTCCTCGGGCGGCAGGTCGTACCCGGCAAGGTCCATCCACGGGGCGACGAGTTGCGTGTCGATCCCGGCCGCCGTCATCCACTCCAGGCGCGCCGTCACATCGGTGAGCGGCGGGATCAGCGGCAGCCCGCTGCGCCGGCCGCCGACCTCGACGCGGGTGACGGGCCCGCCGGCCGTATCGGCGGTGACCAGCCGGACCCCGTGGGCCGCGCCCTCGTCGCGGATACGGTCCACGGCGTGCGTGCCCACGTGGTGGGCGTGGACGTCGACGACGGTCACGAGGCGGCTCCGGGGCCGGAAGCCGGCGCGTGACATGTCAGCGCTTCCAGCGAGGCGACGACGGCTTCCGGGTTCTCCAGCGGGGTCAGGTGGCGCGTACCGGGTACGACGGTCGCGGCGCCGGCGCCGGTCAGAGCGGCGAGCTCCTGCGCCATGGCGGGCGGTGTGGCCCGGTCGTCCTCGCCGACGAGGACGGCCGTCGGGTGCGTGGCCCCGGACAGGGACGTCCGCAGGTCGGCGGCGCCGAGCATGGCGCACGTCGCCTCGTAGGCGTGGATGTCGTTGCCGGTGAAGACCTCCGCCAGACGCTCCATCAGCTCCGGCTCCCGTTCGCGGAACGCATCGCCGAACCAGCGCGTGAGCTGGAAAGGGACCAACGCGGCGAGCCCGTCACGCCGCGCCTTGGCGGCACGGTCGGCCCAGTCGGCCGCCGCGGTCGGCCCGTACCAGGCGGTGGTGTCGATCAACAGGGCCCCCCGGGTACGGTCGCGATGACGTGCGGAGAACGCCTGGGCGACGCAGCCGCCCATCGAGCACCCGGCGACGACGGCGTCCCGCCAGCCGAGGTGGTCGAGGAGACCGGCGAGGTCGTCGGCGAACTGGCCGGTGTCGTACGGGCCTTCGGGCCGTTCCGAGCGGCCGTGGCCCCGGCAGTCGTACACGAGGATCTCGGTCTCGTCCGCGAGGAGCGGGATCACGCGTGACCACAGCGACCTGTCGAGAGCCAGGCTGTGCACGAACGCGATCCGGGGTGCGCCCTCGGAGGCGGGCATGTGTGTGTACGAGAGGCGGACGCCGTCGCGCGTGCGCGCCTCGCCGTCGACCATGGTGCGCGTCATCGGTCTTCCTCCTGGCGGTGCTCGGTGTTCCGGGCCCGGTGGGCCGCCTCGGTGAGCGCGCGGCGCGAGAACTCCTCGATCATGTGCGTCTTGTACGCGGCCGATCCCTTCACGTCGTCGTACGGCCGGGTCTCGGCCGCCGCCGTGTGCGCCGCCTCGTCGATGAGCCCGGTGTCGACGGGCCGGCCGAGCAGTGGGCTCAGGCCGACCGCGACGGGCCCGCCCTCGACCGAACCGACGGCGAGCGTCAGGCGGGCCGCCGAGCCGTCGCCGGCCAGGGTGACGGTGGCGGCGACGTGGACGCACGCGTACTCCCACACTCCGCGAGCGAGGAACTTGCGGTACGCGGAACCGGTCCTGCCGTGCTTCGGATCGCGCGGCGGCAGGACGACGCTTTCGATCAGCTCGCCGGGGCGGAGCCCGTCCGGTCCGGCGAGGCCGTCCACGGCGAGTGTCCGCGTGCCGTTCGCGCCGCGGACGCGGAGGGTGGCGCCGGCTGCGGTGAGTGCGACGGGCGGGTCGTGCGTGTCGTCGCGGGCGGCGATGTTCCCACCGATGGTGACGAGTCTGCGGATACGGCCGGTGGCGACGACCCCGCACGCCTCCGCGACCACGGGCCAGGCACGCGTGAGCGCGTCACTGGCCGCGCACGAGGCGAGAGTCGTACCCGCGCCGACGACGATC
The DNA here is from genome assembly GCF_001751255.1 of Streptomyces nanshensis. Lineage (GTDB taxonomy): Bacteria > Actinomycetota > Actinomycetes > Streptomycetales > Streptomycetaceae > Streptomyces > Streptomyces nanshensis_A. The sequence continues at coordinate 15,653 of NZ_LJGW01000143.1, forward strand.
CGGTCGTCCTCCTGGCGTATCGAGGACAGGCCGGGCAGGCCGGTGACCGAGACCAGTGTCCCGGGCACGGGGGTGCGGTGGTGCCGGGCGAGGGTGTGGCCGACGCCGCCGCCGAGTACGGCGGTGCCGTCGGACGCGAGCAGGGCCAGGGCCTCGTCGAGGGTGCGGGGTACGACGACGGAGACGGGTGGACGGGGCGCGTCCACGGGGGCGGGCCCCGGTGCGAGCGTGCTCATCGGCCTTCCTTCTCGTCGGCTGAGGCGGCCGGTTCCCTCGTCGCGCCGCCGGGCCCTGCCGTGTCGGTACGGTCCGCCGCGGCGGACCCAGCGGTGTCCTCGCGCATGCCCCAGAACACCTTCTCCGCCGTGATGGGCAGCTCCTGGACCCGTACGCCCACCGCGTCCGCGACGGCGCTCGCGATGATCGAGGGAACCGGGTCGAGCGAGATCTCGCCGACGCCCTTGGCGCCGAAAGGCCCCGTCGGCTCGTAGGAGTCGGCGAATCCGATGTGCATCTTCCGCGGCATGAGCCCGGCCGTCGGGAGTTTGTAGTCCGAATAGTTGGGACGGGTCGGGGCGCCGTTCCGCCAGGCGAACCGTTCGGTGAGGGCCATGCCGAGGCCCTGAGCGATGCCGCCCTCCACCTGGCCCTCGGCCAGGGGCGGGTTGAGGACCGTGCCGCAGTCGACGACGGCGGACAGCTCCGTGACCGTGACGGCGCCGGTCTCCGGATCGACCTCCACCTCGGCCGCCTCGGCGGCGAAGTTGTAGGCGCCGGACTCGTTTCCGTACCGGGACTGGTCGGGGAACTCGGAGGGATTGTCGAACGAGCCCACCCCGACGACGGGTTGTCCGTTCGGCCGGTACAGCTCAGCCCGTACGACGGTGCCGACCGGTGAGGACACCGGGCCCTGCCCGTCGGCATCGGCCGGACCGTGGATCACGCCGTCCGCGACCCACAGTTGGGAGGCGGGCCTGCCCAACTGGCGTGCGGCCGCTTCGAGAAGCTGCCGGCACGCCTGCTCGGCGGCGCGCTTCACGGCGTTGCCCGCGACGTAGGTGACGCGGCTGGCGAGCGCGCCCAGCGCGTGTGTCGTGAGGTCGGTGTCGGGGCGGGACACGGAGACGTCGGCGACGGCGACGCCCAGTTCGGCGGCGGTGATCTGGGCGAGGGTGGTGCGTGCGCCGGTGCCGATCTCGCCCTCGCCGACGATGACCGAGGCGCGTCCGTCCTCCGTGAGTCGCACGATCGCCGAGCTGCCGTCGTAGTCGCCGAAGCTGCGGCGGCCCGACACATGGACGCTGACGCCCATCGCGAGGCCGCGGTGGGGAGCCGGGTTCGCGCGCTTGCCGTGCCAGTCGATCGCCTCGGCGGCCTTGCTGATGCACTGCTTCAGCTCGCAGCTCGTGATCCGGTGGTTGTGCGGGGAGACGCTGCCGGTCTCCACGGCGTTGAGGAGGAACAGGTCGGGCACCTCGATGCCGAGCTCCTCGGCCGCCAGGTCCCACGCCTGGCCGACGGCCCAGTCCGCCGACGGGTTGCCGAAGCCGCGGAAGGCGCCCGTGGGCACGAGATTCGTGTACACGAGCCGCGAATGCGCCTTCACCGCACGGTAGTTGAAGAGCGCGTCGTGCCGTACGGTCGCCGCCCCGAGCACCGCCTGTGCCTTCCCGGTGTAGGCGCCGTTGTCGGCGATCACCGTGATGTCCTTGGCGGTGACGAGGCCGGACGCGGTGAAGCCGAGCTTGACGCGGTAGCGCATCGGGATGCGGGGGCGGCTCGCGAGGAACTCCTCCTCGCGGGTGTTCACCATCTGCACCGCCCTGCCCGTCCTCCGGGCCAGAATCGCGCAGATCACGGATGTGTTGTCGTCGCCCGACTTGCCGCCGAATCCGCCGCCGATCTCGGTCTGTACGACACGGACGGCACGCAGCGGCAGGCCGAGCGCCGTCGCGTACCGCTGCCGGGCCAGGAACGGCGTCTGCGTGTTGACCCACATCGAGACCCGGTCCTGCGACCACTCGGCGGTGCAGCCGATGGTCTCGATGGACCCGTGCCACTGGCGGGCGGTCTGCCAGACGCCCTCGACGACCACGTCGCTGCGCTCGAACCACTGCTCGGCGCCGCCGCGGTCGAAGGAGAACTCGTGAGCCACGTTGCCCGCTGCGTCCTCGTGCACGAGCGGCGCGCCGTCGGCGAGCGCCTCGTCCAGGGAGAGCACGGCGGGCAGCGGCTCGTACGCGACGGAGATCAGCTCGCACGCGCGGCGCGCCGTCTCCAGGTCCCGGGCGGCGACGGCGGCGACCTCGTCCCCCACGTACCGGACCCGGTCGACGGCCAGCGGATACAGATCGGGCCGGAACGCGCCCCACTTGATCTTTGCCGTGTCCTCACCCGTGATGACGGCGTGCACCCCGGGCAGCCGTTCGGCGCGCGAGGTGTCGACCGACAGGACGCGGGCGTGCGGGTGCGGGGAGCGCAGGACCGCGCCGTAGAGCATCCTGGGCAGCCGGGTGTCGGCAGCGTACGAAGCGCGACCCGACACCTTCTCCACGGCGTCGATCCGCTCCACCGCGCTGCCGATGAGCGGGGGCAGCACGGCCCTGCCGAGGTCGAGCCCGGTCGGAGGGGCTTCGGTCGTGGACATCAGCGCAGCTCCTGTCCGGGGGCGGACCCCACGTCACCCGCACCGGCATCTGCGGCACCGGCTTCCGCGGCAGCGGCCTGTGCGGCACCGGCCTGGAGCGCGACGGCCCGGCGTGCCGAGTCGAGGATCTTCACATAGCCGGTGCAGCGGCAGTAGTTGCCGTCGACGGTGGTACGAAGCTGTTCCTCGTCGGGCGCCGGATCCTCGTCGAGGAGCGCACGCAGCGCCATGACATGGCCCGGTGTGCAGAAGCCGCACTGGAATCCCGCCTCTTCGACGAACGCGCGCTGCACCGGGTCGAGTCCGCCGGGCCCGCCGAGGTCCTCGATCGTGCGCACGTCCCTGCCCTCGAGGAGGCCGGCCATCTGGAGGCAGGCCGGCACGGCCTCACCGTCCACGATGACGGTGCACGCGCCGCAGTAGCCGATCTCGCATCCCGACTTGGTGCCGGTGAGGCCGAGATCGTGCCGGAGCACGTCGAGCAGTGGTGCGCCGGCGTCCTTGACCTGCATCTCGATGTCTTCGCCGTTGAGCCGGAACCGCAGTGGTACGGACATCGCCTTCCTCGCCTCGTTCTCGTGGGTGCTTCCGCCTGCGCCGCCGGTGTGCGCGGTGCCACTCGTGGTCGTCCCGGCCGTCACGAGTCCTCCCCCGTCCAGCCAGACCTCTCGATGGCTCTGAGCCCGCCCCGGACCAGGGACTTGGTGAGCGCCGAGGCCAGGCCGGCGTCCCGGTCCTCGTAGGCGCGCAGCAGGCGCGCGTGATCCTGCGCGGAAGGGGTGAGCCTGCCCGGCAGCGACAGGCTGAGGTGGCGGAGCTGGAGGGCGCGGAGCCCGAGTGTGTCCAGCACCCGGCGCAGGGTCGCGTCCCTCGCTATGGCCGCCTCGGTGTTGCGGTAGTGCACGTTGACCCAGAAGTAGCGGTCGACGTCGTCGTCGGCGGCCGCCGACTCCAGGCTCCGCTGATGCTCACGGAGCAGTTCGAGGTCCTCCTCCGTGGCGACCCGGCACACGCAGTTGCTGACGATCGCGTACAACTCGGCGCGCAGGTTGTACAGCTCCCTGACCTCGCTGAGCAGCAGCCGCGCGACCCGGGGCCTGCGACGGGCGGTGATCTGGACGAACCCTTCGCGCTCCAGTATCAGCAGCGCCTCCCTGACCGGCGTCCTGCTGCTGCTGAACGTCCGCGCCAGCTCAACGGAGTTGAGGTCGTCACCGGGAGCGAGCCTGCCCTCGATGATCTCCGCGGCGACGGCGACGGCTATCTCGTCGGCGATGCCGGAGCCCGCGATGCCCCGGTTCAGCATCCGCGTCACCTCGTGCCGCCTGGCCGCGTCTCCGATCGTGGGGTATTCGGACCGGATCGGCACGGCGTTCAACGCATGCCGCCCAGTACGTCCGGCCAGCGCCTGGTGACACGGTCGAGCAGTTCCTCGCTCGCCTCGGCGACTCGGGGGAACGCTTCGAGCCGGGTCCACGGCCGGCACGCGTCGATGACGGCGCGGGTGTTGAACGGCGGCACGCCCTGTTCGCGCAGCGGGTCGACGCGGCTGCCCCACGTCTGGCGCATGGTCTCGATGTCCTCGGCGGGGTCCGTCCGCGTACACATCGCCCACACGACGTCGTTCAGGCTTCGCGGGTTGACGTCCGCGTCCACGACGACCACGAACTTGTTCATGTACGCGGCGGCCGGCATCTGCGCCGCCAGATAGCCGACCTGCCTGGCATGACCCGCGTACCGCTGCTGGACGGCGACAGCGAGCAACTGGCGCCCTCCGCCGGCCTCGTGGGCCCACACACCCTCGACGCCTGGGAGACCCGACTGGATCAGCGCGTCCTGGATCATCGCGGACTTCATGACACTGCGCATGTACGAGTAGTCGTGCGGCGGCTTTCCGGGGGGCGCGCCCAGTTGGACCGGATCGTTCCGGTGGTAGATCCGCTCGATGTCCATCGTCAGGACCGGTTCCGTGCCGCCGCTGTAGTAGCCGGTCCACTCGCCGAACGGGCCCTCCTGCTCCCGCCGTTCGGGATAGAGCCATCCCTCGACGGCGATCTCGGCGGTGGCGGGAAGGGGCAGCCCGGTGACCTCGCCCCTAATGACGTCGACGGGCCTGCCGCGCACGGCGCCCGCGTACTCCAGCTCCGAGACCCCCGCGGGCACCTCCGTGCCGGCGACGACGAGCAGAAGCGGGTCGTGGCCGAACGACGCCGTCACGGGCGCCCTGCCCTCCCGGGCGAACCACTCCCGCACATGGGCGGCGCCGTGCTTGCCCGCCTCGATGTTGACGCTCGCGGCACGGCCGCCGTTCTGCACCTGCATGCGGTACGCGCCCGCGTTGAGCACGCCCGTCTCCGGATCGGTGGTGAACACAGCGCACCCGGTGCCGATGTACCGCCCGCCGTCCGCCTCGTGCCACTGGGGCACGGGGAATGCCAGCAGGTCGGCGTTCTCGGGTCCGATCACGTGCTCCTTGACCGGGCCCGTCTCCACCTCGTTCACGGTATAGCGCGAGGCGTTCGCCCCCCACTCCCCGGGCTTGCTGCGCAGCGCCTCGATCAGGGCCCGGTCGTCGAGATCCGTACCGAGCCGGAGCGTCATGCCGAGGCGGCGGGCGTTGCTCATGGAGGCGGTGAGGACGCGCATCCCCGGCGGATAGCCGACGATGTCGTCGAAGACCAGCGCGGGTGGCGCGGCGCTCTTGTAGTTGGCCTCGGAAGCGGCGCCGATCTCCTTGTCCCAATGGGCGCCGTGGATGCTTCTGACCTCGCCGAGCTTCTCGGCGAGCGCCAGCCAGCCTCGCAGGTCGTCCACGTCGTCAAGTGCCCCCACGTCACTCACCCTTCGCGTCGTGACGGGAGAGGGAGTCGATGTAGCCGGAATCGCGCAGCTTGTCGACGTAGGAGTTGTCGATGAACCCCCGGGTGTCGTCCGGCATCGTCCCGATGCCCTTGTCCGCGGTGACGCTGAAGGCGTCCTCGACGAGCTTCGGATCGACCCTGGGATTCCTGGCCCACAGCGGACTGAAGAAGTCGTACGAGTACTCGGCGAGCTTCCTGTCGTCGACGCCGCTGTGCTTCATGATGCTGGCCAGCGCCGCCTCGCGGTCGTTGTGCAGCATCGCCAGGCACTCCGTCTCGGACTTGATGAAGGCGGCGACGGCCTTGCGGTTGGTGGAGAGATAGTCCGACTTGACCGTGTAGGCGTTGGCCGCGGCGGGCAGGGACGTGAAGTCCATGACCTTCTTGAAGCCCTTCTGCCGCGTCTTGGTGCCCGTAGGCGGCTGGGTCACGATGGAGTCGACCGCGCCGTTCTCGAGGGCGGACACCTCGGCGGGCGTGGACTTCAGGAAGACCTTCTCCACGTCCCCGTCGGACCAGCCGTACTTCTTGATCAGCGCGTCCACGGCCGCGTCGCCCAGCGAGCCGGGTGAACTGAGCCCGATCTTCTTGCCCTTGAGGCCGTCGCCCGGCTTCACGGACTTCCGTCCCCACATCTCCATGTAGTAGCGGTTGATCGGCAGTGCGACGTACCGCAGATCGACGCCCTTGAGATTCATCGCCCCGGCCGCCGTCGCCGTGGTGGCTCCCACGCCGACCTGGACGCTGTCGCTGACGAGCGCCGCCACAAGCTGCGAGGAGCTGTTGAGGAGAGTGATCTCGACGTCCAGACCGTTCTTCTTGAAGATCCCTTTGTCCTGGCATATGTACAGGTCCGAATAGGCCGCGCCGATGGCGGTGTAGCCGATCGTCATCTTCATGCTGGACGGATGGACCGACGCGGAGCTCGACACCGCGCAGCCGGACACGGTCAGCGTCAGCATGGCGCCCAGGGGTACGCACAGCCTTCTGGTGATGCGCTTACGCATTGACGGGAGTCCTTTGCTGTCGTGTGACGCGTGCTGTCGTACTGTCGTGTGACTCGGCCGGTGGCTGCTGTCGGCGGCTCAGTCGGAGGCCGACCAGAAGGTGAACCGGCGCTCCAGGTGACCGACGCCCCGCGTGAGGACGATGGCGACCACGGCGATGACGGCGATGGACGCCATCGCCTCGTCCATCGCGAAGTTCGAGGTCTGCAACTGCACTTGGTAGCCGAGTCCCGAGGAGCCCATGAAGAGCTCGGCGACGATCGCCCCGATCAGCGCGCGGCCGACGGCCTGCCGTATGCCGGCCAGGATGTACGGCAGCGTCGCGGGGAACGCGACGGCCCTGAGCGTGTACAGGCGGGACGCGCAGTAGACGCGGGAGACCTGTGTGTAGGCGGGATCCAGATTGCGGGAGCCGGCGATGACATTGATCAGCAGCGGGAACAGCGAGCTCCACACCACGATCACCAGGCGCGCGTTCATCTCTATGCCGAACCAGAAGATGAGCATCGGCAGGAAGACCACATACGGAACCGAGTACATGATGCTGATCAGCGGATCCGTCAGGCCGTGAAGGTATTTGTTGCGCCCGATGAGCAGCCCGGCGGGGATGCCGGCGACGACCGAGATCGCCATGCCGAGCGCGACGATGGAGAGCGTCGAACCGAGCGGCGCCCAGATCGCCCCCGAACCGACCGATTCGATCAGGGCCAGGAAGGCACCGGACGGCGAGCTGCTGAAGTTGGGGTCGACGATGCCGGTGACCGCGCAGAGCTGCCATGCGCCCAGCACCACCGCGAGTCCCACGACCCCGAGGACCAGATTGAGATGGCGGCCCGACGTACGGCGCGGACGCGGCCCGGCCGTGCGCACCGGCGGCCGGACACTACCCGGCGACAGTTGTGTGGCTGTCATGGTCACTCGCCCTTCGGCCTGGTTGGGACCGGCTCATCACGAGCCGCAGGATGTAGTCACTGATCGCCTGGAATTCGGCGGACCGCTTGACGGCGGCGTCACGCGGTCGCGCCAGGTCGACTTCCACGACTTCGAGCAGACGGGCGGGCCCGTCGGAGAACACGACCACCCGGTCCGCGAGGAACACGGCCTCCGGCACGTCATGGGTGACGAAGACGGCGGTCTTGCCCTTGCCGGTCCTGTCGGCCTGCCAGATCCGGGTCAGCTCCTCCTGCATGACCTCCCTGGTCTGCGCGTCGAGCGCGGAGAAGGGCTCGTCCAGCAGGAGGAGGTCCGGATCGGTCGCGAGGGCGCGAGCCAGATTGACGCGCTGCCCCATGCCGCCGGAGAGCTCGCGCGGGTACTTTCCCTCCTTGCCGGAAAGCCCGACCAGCTCCACGAGCCCCGCGACCCGGTCCTTGCCCTTCTTGTCGAGCCGCTGCTGTGCCTTGAGACCGAACGCGATGTTGGCCTCCACCGTCCGCCACGGGAAGAGGGACGCCTGCTGGAAGACGAGTGAGCGGTCGGGCGAAGGCCCGAGTATCTGCTCCCCGTTGAGCTCCAGCCGCCCCGAGGTCACCGGCAGCAGACCGGCGACAGCGCTGAGGAAGGAGGTCTTCCCGCAGCCGCTGGGACCCACGATCGCGACGAATTCACCTTCGGCGACATCGAACGAGAGCCCGTCGCACGCGAGGGAGAACGAATCGGTGCGTGCCGACCGGTACCCGAGCGTCACGTCGCCGACGAGCAGTTTCTGAGCGGGTTGATTCACGGAGCCTCCTTCGGGAGGGAAGCCGGTCCTACCGGCGTGGCGGCCGACCGGACTGGATGGGGAAGCGGTCCGGCCACAGCCACCCGTCTTGCCCTGTCCACGAAGTGTCGACACTAGGATTCAATCAGCGGCGCTGCTCGATGTCCATAGAGCTGCAACCACTTGTCCGCGTTGTTTCCGCCGCCCCGGCCGGCACCTCGGGACCACCACCTGAAACTCTGAGGAAGCACCTCTCCACGCCGCCCTCCACACCCCACTCTTCCTGCGCTTGAACACGTCAGGACGTGCACACGAAGCACGTGATCGCCGACGCCGAGCAGCACACCCCACTCCGGGGCGGCCGACTTCGCGCCCTGCCGCACCGCGCAGCCGGCAGGGAAAGCAGGCGGCGGCGAGTTCGGCCGTCCGCCCCCTTATCGACCAAGTGTCGACACTAGATCGGGCACGGCGTACGTACGGACGTGGGGCTCGGGCGGCGCGTCGTACCGGCGCCCGGTGGAAGGATCGAGCGGGTGGGCGGCATGAGCTCCGTCTCCAAGAATCGTCCGGCGCTGGATCACGGTGGAGCAGCCCGCCGTCATGAACTCACCGGCGAGCACCGAGAGTTACTCGTGCTCCACTGATGCCGCGGCCGGCGAAACTCCTCGCCCGGAACGGGAACCCGACGGCCGGCTCGTCGACCAGCGGCACCGGGCTTCCTGGCTTCGGACGCCTCGTCGTTCGTCACCGGCGCTGAACTCTTCGCCGACGGCGGCTACACCCGGGCCTGAACGAGGGCCGGTGGTGCGCATCCGGTTCCCTCGAAGCGACGGGCGCGCTCCCGGCCACGCGGGAGGGCGTGCTGTTTCAACCTGGGCGTCGCCGATCGCAGCGTCGGCATACCGCGTCGGTTGTACGCCAGCACCGTGCACGTACGCCCGGGAGCGGAGCCGGAATCCACCTGGAGGCCCCCGGATACCGGCGGTCTGTCCTTCTAGGGTTCGAGGATGGAGCTGCGAAAGAGCCGTGTGACGCGCCTGTTCCGGCCGTCGGCGCCGTCAGCCGGGCCGCGCGGGAAGGCGCATCGCGGCTGGAGACGGTTGCTCGTCGGTGCCGCCGTCCTCGTCACGCTCGCCGGTGCGGGCACGTGGAGCGCGGTGGCGTCCGGCGGACAGCCGCCGGTCCGGCAGGCCGACCGCACCTTCGACGTGCCGGACGCGCGGATCGACGCCTCGTACTTCACCTCGGGCTCCCCGTCCGCGAAGCGTCCCGCCGTGCTGCTCGGTCACGGTTTCGGCGGACGCAAGGACGACGTGCGCGCGCAGGCGCAGAGCCTGGCCCGTGAGGGATACGCCGTACTGACCTGGTCGGCGCGCGGCTTCGGCGACTCCACGGGGCGGATAGGCATCAACGACCCGGACCGCGAAGTCGCGGACGTCTCCCGCCTGATCGACTGGCTGTCCCGGCGCCCGGAGGTGCGCCTCGACGCGGCCGGCGACCCGCGGGTCGGGGTGGCCGGAGCCTCCTACGGCGGAGCGGTCGCGCTCCTCGCGGCCGGGCACGACGCCCGGGTCGACGCCATCGCGCCGCGGATGACGTACTGGAACCTGGCCGACGCGCTGTTCCCGGACGGCGTCTTCAAGAAGCTGTGGTCCGGGGTCTTCTTCGGCTCCGGCTCTCCCGGCGGCGGCTGCGGGCGCTTCGAGGCGGAGCTGTGCGAGATGTACGAGCGGGTGGCGGTGAGCGGCGAGCCGGACGACGACGCCCGTGAACTGCTGGAGGCCCGCAGCCCGTCCGCCGTCGGGGACCGGATCAAGGTGCCCACGCTGATCGCCCAGGGGCAGGCCGACTCCCTCTTCCCGCTGGGCCAGGCGGACGCCATGGCCAAGGCGATCCGGGCCAACGGGGCGCCCGTCTCCGTCGACTGGTTCGCGGGCGGACACGACGGCGGAGACCTGGAGACCTCCCGCCTCGACGCCCGTACGACGGCCTGGTTCGACCGCTATCTGAAGGGCGACAAGGGTGCGGACACGGGACCGGCCTTCCGCGTCACCAAGTCCGGAGGGGTGGACTCCACGGACGGCACGGTCCGCAGCCGGGGCGCCGTCGGCGAGACCTATCCCGGGCTGAGCAGCGGCGCCCGCACCGTCGCCCTCGACACCGCGGAGAGGCCCTTCGAGAACCCGCCGGGCGCGGGGCCGCCCTCGATCTCCGCCGTCCCCGGTCTGGGCGGCGGACTCGGCGGCGGACTCTCCCAGTTGTCCTCGCTCGGCGTCGGCGGGCTGAACGTCGACTTCCCCGGCCAGCACGCCCGTTTCGACTCCCGGCCCCTGAAGAACCCGCTGCACATCACCGGCTCCCCCACCGCCACGGTGCGCGTGAAGTCCCACGTGAAGTCCCAAGGGGCCGACGACGCCGTGCTCTTCGCGAAGGTCTACGACGTCGGGCCGGACGGCAAGCAGACCCTGCCCTCCCAACTCGTCGCCCCCGTCCGGATCGCCGACGCCGGGAAGGGCCGGACCGTGCGACTCCGCCTGCCCGCCGTGGACCACGAAGTCGAAGCGGGCCACCGGCTGCGGCTCGTCCTCGCCGCCACCGACCTCGGCTATGCGTCTCCGGCCGAACCGGCCTCGTACACCGCCTCGGTGAAGGGCGGCCTGAGCGTCCCCACCGCTCGCGGTGTCACCACCGAGACCGCCCCGCTGCCCGCGTGGGTCTGGGCCCTCCCCCTCGCCGGCGCGCTCGCCGCCGTCCTGCTGGTGACCGGCAGGCGCCGCGCCCCGGCCCCCGCTCCCGACCCCGAACTGGCCGACGTACCGCTGCACATCACCGGGCTGACGAAACGCTACGACACCTCCGCCGACCGCTACGCCGTACGCGACCTGAGCTTCCGCGCCGAGCAGGGCCAGGTGCTCGGTCTGCTGGGCCCGAACGGCGCGGGCAAGACCACCGCCCTCCGCATGCTGATGGGCCTGGTCACGCCCGACGAGGGCGAGATCCGGATCTACGGGCACGCCGTGCGGCCCGGTGCGCCGGTGCTCTCCCGGGTGGGCGCGTTCGTCGAGGGCGCCGGCTTCCTCCCGCATCTGTCCGGGCGGGCCAACCTGGAGCTGTACTGGGCCGCGACGGGCCGTCCCGCGGAGGACGCCCACCTCGGGGAGGCGCTGGAGATCGCCGGGCTCGGCGACGCGCTGCACCGCGCGGTGCGCACGTACTCGCAGGGCATGCGGCAGCGGCTCGCCATCGCCCAGGCCATGCTCGGCCTGCCCGATCTGCTGATCCTCGACGAGCCCACCAACGGCCTCGATCCCCCGCAGATCCGCGAGATGCGCGAGGTCATGATCCGGTACGCCGCGCAGGGCCGCACCGTGATCGTCTCCTCCCACCTCCTGGCCGAGGTCGAGCAGACCTGCACCCACCTCGTCGTCATGGACCGCGGGCGGCTCGTGCGGTCGGGCACGGTCACGGAGATCACCGGCTCCGGCGAGACGCTGCTCGTCGGCGTCGACGGCCCGCCCGTCCCGGACGCCGTGCTGGGGAAGGTGGCCGGACTGCCGGGCGTCGGCTCCGCCGTACGGACCGACGACGGCCTGCTCGTACGGCTGGAGGGCGCGACCCCCGCCCGACTGCTCGCGGAACTCGTCGGGATGGAGATCCCCGTGAACGGCCTGGGCCCGCACCGCCGCCTGGAGGACGCCTTCCTCACCCTGATCGAAGGAGAGACCTCGTGACCGCCCCGCTGGAAACCGCGTCCGGCTACCGCGCGGGCCGCACCCTGCCCTTCCGGGTGGAGGCGGTCCGGCAACTGCGGCGCCGTCGTACGGCCGTGGTGGCGGTGATCCTCGCCGTGCTGCCCTTCGTCCTGGTCGTCGCCTTCGCGATCGGGGGCGACGACGGCGGCGGTGGCGGTGGCGGCGCCGGCCGTGAACAGCGCATCAACCTGGTGGACACCGCCACGGTCTCCGGGCTGAACTTCGCCACATCGGCGCTCTTCCTCTCCGCGGGCTTCCTGCTGGTCATCCCCGTGGCGCTGTTTTTCGGGGACACCGTCGCCTCGGAGGCGGGCTGGTCCTCGCTGCGCTATCTGCTCGCCGCGCCCGTGCCGCGCGCACGGCTGCTGTGGAGCAAGCTCCGGGTGGCGCTGACCTTCAGCCTGGCCGCGATCGTGCTGCTTCCGCTGCTCTCGCTGGCGGTGGGCACCGTCGCGTACGGATGGGACCCGCTGCGGAGCCCGACGGGCAGCTCGATCCCCGCCACCGACGCCGTGTTCAGGCTCGCCCTCGCCGTCGCGTTCGTCTTCGTCTCCCAACTGGTCACGGCGGGGCTGGCGTTCTGGCTCTCCACCGTCACGGACGCGCCGCTGGGCGCGGTCGGCGGAGCGGTCGGGCTGACCATCGTCGGCAATCTGCTGGACGCGGTCGAAGCACTGGGCTCCTGGCGGGAGTTCCTTCCCGCGCACTGGCAGTACGCGTGGGCGGATGCGATACAGCCCGAGCTGGAATGGACGGGAATGCTCAAGGGCACCTCCGTCTCGGTGGCGTTCGCCCTGGTGCTGTTCGCCCTGGCCTTCCGGGGGTTCGCCCGCAAGGACGTCGTCTCCTGACCCGGCTCGAGCACGTCGCGTCACATGCGTCCACGCACAGGTGGGGATGGCTGTGACGAAGGAGCGCTCTTGGTCGCACCACGTGCAACTCCCCGCAGCGCAGCGCGTGTTCGTCGACGATCAGCCGGTCGACCTGGCCCCGGCCGCCACGCTCCGTGTGCCGAACCAACCGTTCTCAGCGGAGCAACCGGCCGGTTCCGTACGGGGCGGAGAGCACCATGTCCGGGCGGGCATACGGACGGGCACGTCCTGCCCGGGACGCGTCGGCCGGGGCTGTCACAGCAACCAGTAGGGCGTGGTGTCGGCCTCGCTGATCGGTGGGCCGAACTCGAAGCCGTGCCGGCCGGCGTGTGCCTCCGGCAGACCGCACGCGTCCTCCTGCAGGGTCCCCGCGAGGAACCGGACCGGACAGGGCGAGAGGGGCAGGATCTCCCGCCGCGAGTCGAACTCGGCGCCCTCCGCCCAGCGCAGCCACAACGAGACAGGCGGTACGCCCTCGCCTCCCTGCAAGCCTTGCGCGAGCGTGTGATGCAACCCGGCATGGCCGCTCTCCAGCACACACCACAGAGCCGGCTCGGGCTCGAAACCGCCGCCCTCGAGCAGGGGTTGCTCCTCATCGAGGATGAGCGTCCTCCCCGGACACGAGACCTGATACACAGACACACCGCCCACTATGCCCCGTCGCACGGCCCAACACCCCCCGGACGTACGGGAAGTGGGCACAGCGGCAGCGCAACTCACGTTCCGCGCCCCTGGAGTTGCCCTCCACGGCTGCTGAACCGGGCATCGTGAGTGCAGTAATCGCACTTCCATGTGGAGACGGCAGAGCGGGCGCCGAAGGCGCGCGCCGCTGTCCGTCCCCGCCGTCTGGTCCGTTGCACCAAGGCACCCGGCGCCCCCGGAAACCGCCATGCGCAATCCCTCGCCAGGGTGACTGGACACCGTTCGAATGACCCGCGCCCACGGCCGCGGCTCTACGAGGGGCCCGACTCGCGCAACAGAACACCTGTCCGCTGAAGACCCGTTACCGAGCCCGTCGCGGGGCCGTTTCTAGAGCGTCTGTACCCACCGCCCATCCGTACGGAGGACTCCTTGGCGCCCGCACGTACTCACACGTCCGTCCCGGCTGAAATCGAACGACCCCCTCATGGTGTGCCGCCAACCCCGGCCAGGCGGCGCGGTGTTGACGCCGTCCCCGGCTCTGCGTTCCGCGGGACGTGGTCGGCATGAACAAGGCCGAGGGATCCGACAGCACCGGCAACGGAGCACGCAGCGGCCACAGTTCGCCCGACGAACCGGCCGCACACCACCGAACTCCCGGTCCCCGTACCGGACTTGCCGATTCGCCGGAGGAGAAGCCGACGGTGCCCCGGCAGGCCACGGGTGACACCGTCGGCGACGAGGACTCCGACAGCTCGCAGATGCGGTTCGTGGACCTGACGGGGAGCCGCGAAGCGGCCGGCAGGTCGATCCGGCTGGTCGACATGGCACGCCGCCTGCCCCTGTTGGTCCGCCGGTCCCTGGCTCTGGCCTGGCGGGTGGACCGGCCCGCCACCGCGGGGCTCCTCGCCTGCCAGACGGTCGCCGGCATCACACAGGCGATGGGACTGCTGGCGATCAGCGGCACGCTGACCGCCCTGCTCGCCAGCGGAGACGTCCTGGACCGGCTGCTGCACGCGTGGCCGTCCGTCGCGCTGCTCGCGGGCGCCGCCGCCGCGCGGGCGGTGATGGGGATCACGGTGAACTGGCTCTCGTCGCGGCTGGGTCCGCTGATGACGCGCGAGGCCGAGCAGATGCTCCTCGACGGCTGCACCGCTGTGGAGTTGGCCGCCTACGACGAACCGGACTTCAACCGCGACCGGGAGGCCGCCGACCGCGGCGCGCAGGTCACCGGAGACCTGATCGACGAGGGCCAGGACCTCATCGCCTCCTCCGCCAGCTTCCTCGCCGGAGCCGTCGTCCTCGCCGGGGTCCATCCGGTGCTGCTGCCGCTGCTGGTGGCCGCCAGCCTGCCGCAGGCCGTCTCCCAGGTCAGCGCCGCCCGGGTGCGATACCTGGCCAACCTGCGCAGCAACGGCGACAACCGGATGCTCGCGGTGCTGCGCTGGCACATCTACACCCGGGACGCCGCCGACCAGATCCGCGCCGGCACCATGGCCTCCTTCCTCTCCGGCCGGTACCGACGCACGGTCGCCCGGATCAACCGGGAGGACCGGGCCGCCGCCGACCAGGGGGCCCGGTTCTCGCTGCTCGGCGCGGTATGCGGAGGGTTGGGCTCGGCGATCGTGTGGGCGGCGGTGGTGTGGCTGCTGGCGACCGGCCGGATCAGCGTCGGACGCGCGGGCGCGGCGGTCTTCGCCCTGCAGACCGCGGGCCAGTCCGTCCGCGGCCTCGTGGCCGTCGGTTCCCGGGCCGTACGCACCGGCCTGTACATGGACGACTGGACCAACTTCCTCGAACGCACCGGCGGGTTCCGCATGCGCCGCGGCACCCACCGCCCCGGGCCGCCGAAGACGATCGAGATCGCGTCCCTCTCCCACCGCTACGCGGGCAAGGAGCGGGACGCGCTGACCGACGTCTCCCTCACGCTGAACCGCGGTGAAGTCACCGCGCTGGTGGGCTTCAACGGCTCCGGCAAGAGCACGCTGTCGAAGATCGTCAGCGGCCTGTACCTCCCCACCCGGGGACACGTGCTGTGGGACGGGACCGCCACGCACGACGCCGAGCCGCACGCACTGTGGAAGCAAGTGGCCCTCGTACCGCAGGACTACGCACGCTGGCCGCTGACCGTGCGGGAGAACATCACGCTCGGCCAGCCCTCCCCGCGCGGGGACACGGCCGCGTACGAAGCCTGCGAGGCCGCCGGCGCGGACGAAGTCGTCGCCCGACTCGCCGCCGGGCTGGACACGTTGCTCGCCCGGGAGTGGCTGGGCGGGGAGGAGCTGAGCGGCGGACAGTGGCAACGCGTCGCTCTGGCGCGGGCGTTCTTCCGCGAGGCCGGACTCCTGGTCCTCGACGAGCCGACCGCCAACCTCGACCCCAAGGCCGAGTACCGGATCTTCCAGCGGCTGCGGGACCTCGCACGGGAGCGGGTGGTGCTGCTGGTGACCCACCGGATCACCAACCTGGCCGTCGCCGACCGGATCGTCGTCCTCGACGAAGGACGCATCGTCCAGGACGGCACCTACCCCGAACTCGCCCACCGGCCGGGCCTCTTCCAGGAACTGCTGTCCTACCAGGTCACCTCCGAGACGGCCCCGAGCGACCACGACCACTCCGGAACCGTGCCGCCTCCCCGGGCGTGACCGCGCGTTACGCGGATGTACGAGCGACCTCCAACGCCCGGGCTCGGACCGGGCGTTGGGCGCTCCGACCGCCCTCGTGACGAGGCAAGATGGCACACATGACGTTGGCCACCCCCGTACTGCACACCGCCCGCCTGCGGCTGCGGCCCTTCACCGACGCGGATGCGGCTCCCCTCTTCGCACTGCACAGCGACGCCTACGTGCTGCGCTACTGGGACTCCCCGCCGTGGAACGAACCGGCGCGCGCCGAGCGCTTCATCGCGAAGTGCCGGACGATGGCGGACGAAGGGACGGGGGCGCGGGTGGCCGTCGACCGTGTTTCTGACGGGGCCTTCGTCGGCTGGTGCGGTCTGACCGGATGGAACCCGGACTACCGCAGCGCGTCGTTGGGCTACTGCCTCGCCGAGGCGATGTGGGGCCACGGCTACGCGACGGAGGCCGCGCACACCCTGCTGACGTGGGCATTCGACACACTCGACCTGAACCGGATTCAGGCCGAGACCGATACGCGCAACGCGGCGTCCGCCCGCGTCCTGGAGAAGATCGGATTCGTACGCGAAGGAACGCTGCGGGAAGACTGCATCGTGAACGGCGAGGTCTCCGACTCATGGGTGTTCGGGTTGATCAGGCGGGAGTGGCGGCCGCCTGCCGGTCGGTGTTAGCCGGGCAACTCCGCTGCCGCGGCGGTCACTTGGAGTCGAGGCGTCCCAGCGGGTGGGCGTTCCCGGCGAGGGCCTTGCGCGCCGCCGTCCAGCCGGAGCCGTCGATGCCGAAGCTGTGACGCAGATAGACCGAGGTGACCTGCTGGATCAGGGCGACGCGCGACGGGTCCTCGTCGGTGGTCTCCGCGGAGTCGTAACCCGAGACGCCGCCGAGGAAGTGTTCCGCTCCGTACAGGGTGAGCAGGCTCTCTGCGCCGGGGCTCAGACGGTACGGGTCCGTCGTCCAGTCCGCGCCGCGGACGGTCAGCGGGAGGTCGTCCCGGTCCCCCGCGACCACCAGGGCCGGGGTGGTCAGGTGCGAGAAGTCCGGGTCCCTCAGCCAGGGCAGGTTCTCGGCGGCGAAGGGCGTCAGATCGTCGCCGCCCGTCCCGGCCGTGGCGAGCAGGACGCCCGTCGTGACCCGCGGATCGGAGAGGTCCTCCGACGTCCCCGTCTCCGGGTCGCGGACGCGCAGCCCCAGCAGCACGCCCGCGGTCTGGCCCCCGAAGGAGTGCCCGGCCGCAGCGACACGGCTCCGGTCCGGGCGCCCGGCGAGGCCGGGGACGGCCGCCTCCAGCACGTCGAAGCCGTCGAGAACGCGCTGCATGTCCTCGACCCGGAACCGCCACATCCGCGGCCTGCGGGGATCGTCCGCCGGAAGTCCGAGCGTCCTGGAGTCCAGATGCGTGGGCTGGACGACGACGAACCCGTGGGCGGCCCAGTGGTCGGCGAGGGGTCCGTAGCCCTCCAGCGACGAGCCGTAGCCGTGCGAGAGGAGGACCAGCGGCAGACCGCTCCCGGTCGCCGGCGCGGACACACGCACGCGCAGGTCCTCGCCGCGTCCGGGGGCGGGCAGTACGACCGGTTTCACGGAGACGACGGGGGCGGGGGCAGGAGCGGGGGCGGGGGCGGCACCGGGGGTGCCGGTCGCCGCCGTGACCGGGATGCTCATGGGAACTCGCTTCCTTCGGGCGGTACTTGGCGCACGGCGGGGCGGACGAGCGCGGGCGCCCCCGCGCTCGGCGGCCCCGGCCGGGCTTCGTACGGATTACGCTAAAACCTGACGTCGACGTCAGAGGCAAGCCCGACGTCAGAGGCAAGCCCGGCGTCAAAGGCAAGCCGGGGCCAGCAGCAGTCCACGACAGGGCAGCCCACGGCAGGGAGGCGGTCACCATGCGCATCGGCGAGCTCGCCGCCAGAACCGGAGTCAGCGTGCGGGCGCTGCGGTACTACGAGGAACAGGCGCTGCTCGCCCCGGAACGCAGCGCCAGCGGACAGCGGCACTACCGGGAGGACGCGGTCGACCAGGTCGTGCTGATCCGGCAGCTCTATGCCGCGGGCCTGTCGAGCAAGACGATCGCCGGACTCATGCCGTGCGTCGTCGACGGCGACGCCACCCCGGAACTGCTCCGCCGGCTGGCGGCGGAACGCGACCGCGTGGACGCCCGTATCGCCGAACTGCTCAGCGCCCGCGAACGGTTGGACTCCGTGATCGACGGCGCCACGTCGAACCTGCTCACGGGGCGGCGCTGCCGCAACAGGACCGCCCCGGAGCCGAACGCCGGGCCGTGACCGGCTGCACCGCCGACGACGGCCCCCACCCGGCTTTCCTGCGCGGAGCGCCCTTGGGGCCCGGTACGTCCCCAAGTCAGGGGTCGGCCTCATACTTCTGCACAACATGTCGGGCCGTAGCACGAGTCGGCTCAACTCTGAGGCAGGGGAGGCCGGATGGAGATTGGCGACGTGGTACAGGAGGCTCTGCGCGGGGCCCTGCGGGACGTCTGGCGGAGGTACCCGCAAGTGGTGAGGGAGAATACGAGTGAACGGTGTGTGGTGGCGAAGGTCGCAGCCGCTCTGCAAGTACGAATAGACAACGCCCTCGGAGAGGGCTTTCGGGCAGATGTGGATCACAACCGATCACACCCCCGGGATGTTGAAGGCAACGAGGCCATCCGAACCAAGTACCTCGGAGAACCCAAGGAGAACGACCGGGGCGAGCAAGTCACTCCGGATCTGATCGTGCATGACGGGACAGGCGACGTCAGCCGAAACCTGCTGGTGGTGGAGGCGAAAAAGGGGGATGTACGGGCTGGGGGCCGCAAGCGTGACTACGACAAGCTGAGGGGCTACTTGCACGTCTTCCAGTACAAGCAGGCTGCCTTCGTCGAGTGGGACGCCCGGGGCGGACCGCCTCGGCTCGAATGGATGACGTTCGACACGGAGATGCCTGACCCGAGGAAGCGGGCCAGGGAAATCGTGGAGGTTCAGCAGTTGAGCGGGTGAGCTGTTGACCTCGAGCTCCGGCTGTCGATTTCCCGACATCGTCCGCTGACCTTCGCGTAGGGCAACCCTGCCAACTGCCTGCCGGAACATGGAGAGCAGCCCAGTCAACACCGGCCGCCGCGGGGCCCGTTCGGTGAATCCGGAGCTCAGGTCGCAGACGGCGAATGCATCGGCGTCGTCCAGCTCGGCCGCTCGTACGCGCCTACGGGCGCGTACGCACTGCGTCGAAGTCCCTTCCGGTTCCAGCCGATCGGAACGTACAGGGATACCGCTACGCACGGCCCCAACCGCCCGCCGGAGACCGGCCGTTCGGGCCTCACCGGCGCCCGTCGGCCGGATGCGATGCCGAGGTCAGCGCTTCTGTGACCGCTTGGGCGACCGCCCCGGAGTGCGCTTCGGCGTGAGGTCCCGCAGGCCGTTCCCCAGCAGCGTGAAGGCGTGTTCGGCGTCGGCCACCGCGCCCGCGTAGCGCGCGTCGGCCGCCTCACCGTCCGCGAGGCGGCGGGCGTTGTCGTGGGCGAGGATCCACTGGACGGTGACGATCTGGGCGGCGGCCAGACGTGACGTGAGGTCGGGGGTGTCCGCCGTCTCGCGCAGGGCCTGGGCGAGTGCGCGTTCCGCGCCGGCCTTGAAGCCTTGCATCCGGGACGCCAGGGACGGGGAGTCGAGGATCATCCGCGTCAGGCGCAGCACGTCGGGGCGGTCGTTGAGTCCGGTGATGGGGTCGCGTTCGCGGAGCCGGGCGAGGACGTGGTCGCGTACGGCGGCCAGGGGGCCTGCGCCGGGCTCGCGGGCCCGTACGACGCGGGCGAGTTCGGTCTCGTGGTCGGCGAGGCGGTGCAGTACGAGGTCTTCCTTGGTCGGGAAGTAGGCGAAGAGCGTGCGCTTGGACACCTCGGCGGCGTCGGCGACCTGGGCCACCGAGACCTTGCCGAAGCCGTGTTCCAGGAAGAGCGTGATCGCGGCGTCGGAGATCGCCGCGCGGGTCCGCTGCTTCTTCCGTTCCCGCAGTCCTGGCCTGCCGTCGTCCACGGTCCACACCGTAGCAGTCGGCTCCCCCGAGGATATTTCTGCACCGGGTGTAGTTTTATACCGAGGCGAGATACATGGAGGAGTCGAACATGACCGGGAGCTGGACATGACCGAACCGGAAACCCTCGACACCGAGGTCGTCGTGGTGGGCGCCGGGCCGACCGGGCTGATGCTGGCCTGCGAGCTGACCCTGGCCGGCGTCCGGACGCTGGTGCTGGAGCGCTCACCGCAGCGGATCGAGCAGGTCAAGGGCGGCGGGATACAGCCGCGCACCGCCGAGATGCTTCAACTGCGCGGTCTGCTCGCCCCGTTGCAGGCGCGCGCCGCCGAACGCGTGCCGACGGGCGGGCACTTCGCCGCCCTGCCGGTGCCGCTGGACTGCACCCCGTGGCGGACCAGGCATCCGTACCCGATCGCGATCCCGCAGTGGAAGGTCGAGGAGGAACTGGAGGAACGGGCCGTCGCGCAGGGCGCGCGGGTCGTACGCGACGCCGCGGTCCGCGCGGTCGAGCCGGACGACGACGGCGTACTGGTCGCGACGTCGGGCGGACCGCGGGTGCGGGCCCACTACGCGGTGGCCTGCGACGGCGGGCACAGCACAGTACGGAAACTGCTCGGCATGCCGTTCCCCGGCAGGTCCGGAACGCACCGGGCCGTACTGGCCGACGTCCGCCTCACCGCCGTCTCGCCCCAAGTGCCGCGGGAGATGGGGCACTTGAGCACACTGACCCGGCACGAGGGCGGCTACTGGGCGATGCTGATGCCGCTGGGTGGCGAGCTGTACCGGCTCACCTACGGCCGTACGGGAGGAACGGACGCCGCCGGTCAGGAAGACGCCGGTCGGGACGACACCGGCCGCGACACCCCCGTCACCCCGGAGGAGATCACCGCCGCCCTGCATGCCGTGTACGGCTCCGAGACCACCCTCGGCGCGGTCGAGAACGCGTCCCGATTCACCGACGCCACCCGGCAGTTGGAGCACTACCGCACGGGCCGCGTCCTCTTCGCCGGAGACGCCGCGCACATCCATCCCCCGCTGGGCGGCCAGGGCCTCAACCTCGGTATACAAGACGCGTACAACCTGGGCTGGAAGCTGGCCGCCACCGTCCAGGGCCGGGCACCGCGCGGCCTCCTGGACAGCTACCACGCCGAACGCCACCCCGTCGCGGCCCAGGTTCTGCACCACACCTCGGCGCAGCGCGTCCTCGCGAACCCGAACCCCGGCGCGGACGTGGCCGCCCTGCGCGACATCGTCGTCGACCTGCTGCGTCTGCCCGACGCCAACCGCCATATCGCGGGCCTGATGTCGGGCCTCTCCCTGCGCTACGACGTACCCGGGGACCATCCGCTCACGGGGCACCGCGTCCCGGACGCCGACCTCGTCACCGGCGCCGGCGCCACCCGGCTGTCCGCGCTCTTCGGCCGCGGCCACGCCGTCCTGCTCGATCTGACCCACGGCGTACCGGCGGACCTCCGGCTTCCGCCCCGTATCGACCTCGTCCACGCCACCCGCTCCGAGGACTCCCAGGACCCCGAGGACTCCCAGGACTCCCAAGACATCGGAGCAGCCGCCCTGCTCCTGCGCCCCGACGGCTACGTCTGCTGGGCCACGGACTCCTTCGCCGACGACGGCGAGACCCTGCACGCCGCGGTCAGGGACCACCTCGCGACGACGCCCTGAGCGGCGACCGCTCCGTGCCGGCCTCGTCTCGCGGCCTCACCGCGACCCCAACTGCCCCTCGCCCGCCGCGAGATGAGGCCCGGCCTGCGTCGCCCCGTCGCCGTACGCGCCGAGCAGCCGCATGCCGGACACATCCCGGAGCCGACATACCCGTTGACAGCTTCCGTTGTGTGAACCTAGCGTAAAGCCTAGTCGTCTAGACAATTTGGCCTGGGACGGGCCCGACACGGAGGTGACCATGGCGTCGCAGACTTCGCCCCTGAAGGAGGCCCGCTTCGAACTGGTCGAGATCCCCGAGCCGATGGGCCCCGTCGAGGTGACGGTGGACCGGCGCAAGGTCCTCGACTACGCGTACTGCGAAGACGACTTCGGCTCCTGGTACTTCGGGGAGTCCCCCTTCGGCGGCCCCGTGGGTCATCCCCTCGTGCTCGCCAACGATCTGCTGTTCCTGTTCTACGAGAACTACGACGGCAACACCGCGCAGGGTCTGCACACCCACGAGCACCTCACCTTCCACTCACCGGTGAAGGTCGGCGAGACCGTGACCGTCGAGGGCGGCTACACGGAGAAGTACCAGCGGCGCGGCCAGGGTTACGTCGTCCTCGAAGCGGAGGCGCGCGGGGCCGACGGGCGTCTGCTCGTACGGCACACCGGCAAGGAGATCATGCGCACGGTCGCCGGCGAGATCGTCGGCCAGCGCCGGGCGGCGGGAGCCGAACGCCCCCGCACCGTGCTCGGCACCGTGGACGACAGCGTTCCGCCGCTGGACCGTGCACGGCTGGACGCTCCGGAGAGGGCGGCCCTCCCCACCCGTACGACGGCCTTCACGCAGGACCAGATGTCGGCGTTCTCATGGGCCGGGCGCGGCTACGCCAACGTCCACACGCACCGGGAGAAGGCTCTCGCCGCCGGGCTGGACCGCACGATCGTGCAGGCCCAGCAGCAGACCGGCTTCATCGTCTCCCACCTCGTCGAGATCTTCGGAAAGAGCTTCTTCACCTCCGGCGAACTCGATCTGCGCTTCGTCTCCCCGGTCTTCGTCGGGGACGAACTGACCACGGGCGGCGCGGTGTCCGGCGTCCACGGCGACCGTCTGGAGCTGGAGGTCTGGGTGGACAAGGCCGACGGGACGCGCAGCGCCCTCGGCTGGACGTCCGCGCGTGTCGACGGCGACCCCGCGCGCCCCACCCGCCTGGTGTGACCTGAGCGCTCATCCGCGCCGGCCACCCTCACCGCTCCCCGCCGCCCCTCCCATCGAGCCCCATCGATTCACGTCGAGTCCCATCGACTCAGACATCACCGACAACGGAGTCACCCATGCCAGAAACAGCCACCGCCGGGCCGTCCGGCGGGCGGGAGCGGGCCGCGCTGGCCAAGCGCGCCGCCGTCGCCAGCCTCGTCGGCACAGCGGTCGAGTGGTACGACTACTTCATCTTCGGGACCGCCTCGGCGCTCGTCCTGGGCCAGTTGTTCTTCCCGAACGACAAGGACCCGATCATCGGCACCCTGTCGGCCTTCGCGGTCTTCGGCGTCGGCTTCGTCGCCCGTCCCGTCGGCGGCATCGTCTTCGGGCACTTCGGGGACAAGTTCGGCCGGAAGGCGGCCCTGGTCACGACGCTGATGATGATGGGCATATCGACCTTCCTCATCGGGCTGCTGCCCACGACGGCGCAGATCGGCGTCTGGGCGCCCGTCCTGCTGGTGGTGCTGCGGCTGGTGCAGGGCTTCGCCGTCGGCGGTGAGTGGGGCGGCGCCTCGCTGGTCGCCGTCGAGTACGCACCGCCGCACAAACGGGGTGCCTACGGCAGCGCACCGCAGATCGGCAACGCCGTGGGACTGGTCCTCTCCACGAGCATCTTCGCGCTGGTCTCCCTGCTGCCGGACGACGAACTCCTCGGCTGGGGCTGGCGCGTGCCCTTCCTCTTCAGCGCCGTACTCATCGCGGTCGGCCTGTTCATCCGCTTCCGGCTGACCGAGACGCCGACGTTCCGCGCCGCCCAGAAGAAGCTGGAGGAACAGGCCGCCGACCAGAGCGTGAAGGAGCGGATGCCGCTCGCCGAGCTGTTCCGGCGGTTCCGTAGGCCGCTGCTGCTGACCATGGGAATGCGGCTGGGCGAGGCGGTCTTCGGCTACATCATCCTCACCATCGGTCTGACCTTCGCCACCAACTACACCGACGTCCCGCGCACCGACGTGCTGGTCGCCAGCACCGTCGCGGCCGCGGCCGCCATCTACACCTACTACTACTTCGGGAAGCTCTCCGACCGGATCGGCCGCCGCGCCGTCTTCATCATCGGCGCGGTCACGGGCCTGATCGTCACCTTCCCCTTCTTCTGGATCCTCCAGGCCGACGCCGTGGTGCTCACGTACGTGATCTACACCGTGGCGTACGCGATCGGGGTGGGCGCCGTCTACGGCGTCGAACCGGCCTTCTTCTCCGAGCTGTTCAGCACCAAGGTGCGCTACACGGGCGTCTCGATGGCCGCGCAGATCCCCAGCATCCTCATCGGTCTGTGGCCGCTGGCCTCCACCGCGCTGCTCGCCGCGACCGACGGCGATCCCTGGCCGATCGCGCTGATCACGGTGGGCTCGCTCGTCATCGCCCTGGTCTGTGCGTGGCTCGCTCCGGAGACCAACAGGAGGGACATGGACCGCGTCGGCGAGGGCGAGGACGAGGACGAGGAGAGCGGCCGTTCCGGCGAGCCGAAGGCGGTGGCACCGTGACGGACGCGTCCCCCCGGTCCCCGCGCCCCTGGCGCGACCTGACCGACCCGCGCCGCACCGCCGACGCCGACGTGCTCGAAGCGGGCCTGAAGGAGCCGGAGTTCGAGAATCTGAGCATCCCCGAGGAGCTGGGGACCGTACGGGTCCTCGTGGACGACCACAAGATCAAGCGGTTCGCGTTCACGCAGGACGACCACTCCCCCTGGCATCTGCACCGGAGCCCGTTCGACGGGCAGCGGATCGCGCACGCTGCGCTCCTCGGCAACGACCTCGTCCAGCTCTTCACCCTCGTCTACGCCGCCAGCAAGGTCGTCGGCTACCACACCGAGGAGCAGATGTGGTTCGACAGCCCGGCCGTGCTGGACGAGACGGTCACGCTCACCGGCAGGTACACCGAGGCCTACCGGCGCCGCGGCCAGGGCTACGTCGTCATGGACGCGCGGGCCACGGGCGAGGACGGGCGGAGCATCGTCCGGCACCGGGGCGTGGAGATCCTCCGCACCGATCCGGGCGCCATCGGCGGCCGGGGGTCGGCGAGCCCCGAGCGCCGGGTGGCCGGCGAAGTGGCCGACGACGCACGGGTGGTCACGGCCCTCGACGCCGAGGTCCGGCCGGGCGACGTGCTCGCCCCGCTGCACAAGACGGTCACCGCCGAACAGGCCGCCGTCTTCAGCCGCGTCGGCGAGTACGTACGCAACATCCACAACGACATCGGCGTGGCCCGCGCGGGCGGGCTGCGCGCACCGATCGTGCAGGGCCAGCAGCAGTTCGGCGTACTGGCCCAACTGCTCAGCCTCCGCTTCGGATCCGCCTTCTTCACCTCCGGGTGGCTGCGGGTGAAGTTCCTGGCGCCCCTGGAGGTCTTCGAACCGTTCGTCTCGACCGGCGTGGTCACGGCGGTCACCCCGGTCGACTCGGGTCTCCGCATCGATCTGGAGGTCTGGGTCCGACGGGAGTCGGACGGCCGGCTGATGACGGCCGGCTGGGCCTGCGCGACCGTTCCCGCGTCCTGACCGGACGCATCGACACAGAAAGCGAATCACCGCAGATGAGTACATCCAAGACCGGCGGTCAGCTCGTCGTCGACATGCTGCGCTCCTTCGGCGTCGAGTACGTCTTCGGCGTCGTCGGCGGCCAGACCCTCGCGATCACCGACGCGATCATCGACACCCCCGGCATCGAACTCGTCCACACCCGGCACGAGAACGCCGCGGCCGTGATGATGGACGCCTACGGCAGGCTGACCGGCAGACCGGCCGCCTGCATCGCGACGACCGGCCCCGGCGCGACCAACCTGCTCACCGGCGTGGGCGGCGCCTACCGCGACTCCAGCCCCGGCTTCGTACTCACGTGCAACAACAACGGCGAGAACATCCACAAGGACGACGCGCAGAACGCCGACCACGTCCGACTCCTGGGCCCGCTGGTGAAGTTCTCGCGTCTGGTGGCGCACGCCTCCTCGATCAAGCAGGCCATGGAGGAGGCGTACGTCAACGCGCTGACCGGCAACCCCGGTCCCGTACACCTCGACTTCGCCCGCGACACGATCGAGGGCCGCGTCCAGGACCCGCCCGCGGTTCCGGCGGAACATCCCAGCCGGCGGTGGGTCGGCGAGCGTCCGGCCGCCGAGGCGGCCGTGCTCGCCCGCACCGTGGAGCGTGTGCTGAGCGCGCAGCGTCCGGTCGTCTGGCTGGGCAACGGCGGCAACCGGGCGCGCGCGAGCGAGGACGTGCTCGCTCTCGCCGAGGCCCTGGGCATCCCGGTCGTGACCACGTTCAACGGCATCGGGTCCGTACCGACCACGCATCCGCTGGTGTTCGGGGCGGCCAGCCGCATGGGCACCGCCCTCTCCGGCAGGGTCCTGGACGAGGCCGACCTCGTCCTCGCGCTCGGCAACAGCCTCAACGCCGTCTCGACGACCCGCTGGCGGCGCTCCCTGCCCGAGATCGTCCAGGTCGACGTCGACCCCGCGATGATCGGGCGCTACTACTCCGAGATCACCGAGGGCGTGGTGGGCGACCTCGCCTCCTTCGCCCGCGGCCTCGTGACCGCCGCCGGCCAACGCGCCGCCGGCGCACGGGAGATGAGGGCGGAGTGGCTGGCCTCGCTGCAGAAGGCACGTACGGCGTGGTGGCAGAGCACCGAGGTCGCGGACACCGCCGCCCAAGGGGCCCTCTCGCCCGCCGACATCGTCCGTACGCTGCGTGAAGCCGCGCCCGACGAGACCCTGTTGATACCGGACGCCGGCAACCCCGGCGTGTGGTCCTTCCTGTGGGAGATCCGGCAGCCGAACAGCTACATCAAGCCCGTCGGCTTCGGGAACATGGGCTTCGCGCTGCCCTCGGCCGTCGCCGCGTCCCTCATCGACCCGGCACGTCCCGTCCTCGCCCTGATCGGGGACGGCTCCCTGGCCATGAGCATGGGCGAGCTGGAGACCCTGGCCCGCGTCGGCGGCAACGTCTGCGTCGTCGTCCTCAACGACTCCAGCTACGGAAACATCCGCCAGGAACAGGAGCTGCACTTCGGCGGACGCACCGTCGGCGTCGACTTCGGCCCCGTCGACTTCGCCATGGCCGCGCTGGCGATGGGCGTCGAGGGAGCGACGGTCGGCAGCCTGCCGACGCTGCGGCAGCGCGTCGCCGAGGCGCTGGCCGCGGGCACGCCCACGGTGCTGGACGTACAGATCGACCGCGACGCCAACGCGTGGACGTACCCGGCGTTCACGGGCCGGCGGGAGGAGGCATGAGCGACATGGCGGACGGAACGGCGGCGGCGCCGCTCGCGGGCGTGAAGGTGCTCGATCTGTCGCGGTTCATCGCCGGGCCGCTGTGCGCGCAGATCCTGGCCGACTTCGGGGCCGAGGTCGTCAAGATCGAGCGGCCGGGCGGCGAGGACTCCCGCCACCACGGGCCGTACCACGAGGACGAGAGCATCTACATGTTCCTGTACCACCGGAACAAGTACGACGCGGCGCTCGACACCCGCCACCCCGAGGCGCTCGGCATCCTGGAGCGGCTCATCGAGTGGGCGGACGTGGTCGTGGAGAACTACCGTCCGGGCACCATCGAGAAGATGGGCATCGGCTACGAGCGGATGAAGGAGCTGAACCCGGACGTCATCCTGGTCTCCATCTCCGGCTTCGGGCAGACGGGCCCCGACTCCCGCCGGGCGCTCTTCGACGCGATCTCCCAGGCGTCGTCCGGGCTGATGAGCATGACCGGCGAGCCCGGCGGCAGGCCCACGCTCAGCGGGACCTACATCGCGGACTACACCACCGGCTACCAGGGCGCCATCGGCGCGCTGTTGGCGGTGCTGCACCGTGAACGGACGGGCGAGGGACAGCTCGTGGACGTCGCGTCGTTCGACACGATGTTCTCCGCGCTGGGCGTCCGCCTCATCTCGGAGCTGATGCTCGGGCAGAGCATGCCGCGCAGCGGGTCGCGGGATCTGCTGACCGCACCGGTGAACGTGTACGAGGCCGCGGACGGGCCCGTCTACATCCAGGCCGGCACCGCCTCGCTGTTCGCGAAGATCTGCGCCGTGATGGACCGTCCCGACCTGGCCGGGGACCCGCGCTTCGCGACGGTCGACGGCAGAATGTCCCAACAGGAGTATCTGGAGGGCGAGATCGGCGCCTGGGCGTCCTCGCGCACCGTCGCCGAGATCGCGCACGCCCTGGAGGACGCCGGGGTGCCCTACGCCAAGGTCGCCGACGTCGCCGAGGTCGCACGGTCACCGCAGATCGCGGCCCGCGGAATGATCGTCGAGTCGGAGCATCCCGAACTCGGTACGATCCGCATGCCCGGCAACCCCGTCAAGATGGAGAAGACCCCGCCCATGGTCCGCAAGGCACCACCCCGAGTCGGCGAGGACAACGACCACGTGTACCGGGACATCCTCGGGCTGAGCGCCGAAGAGCTGGCGGGGCTGCGGGAGTCGGGAGCGGTCCGGCCGTGACGCGCGCCCCCAGGTATCAGGTGATCTACAACGACCTCGTCGAGCAGATCCAGTCCGGCGCACTGGCTCCGGCCGCCCAACTGCCGGGCGAGACCGACCTCGCGCGGCAGTACGGGGTGAGCCGGATGACCGTGCGCCAGGCGCTGGACCTGCTGGACTCCGACCGGTTCGTCGTACGCCGGCAGGGCAGCGGCACGTTCGTCAGCGAGAACGTCAAGCGGGGCCGGCGCCTGAACCGGCTGCGCTCCTTCGCGGACGAGATCGCCAGCACCAGCAGCGAGGTCTCCTCCCGCGTCGTACGGGCCGAGGCGGAGAAGGCGGACGCCGAGGTCGCCGACGCCTTCGGCATAGCGGAGGGCGATCTGGCCAGCCACATCACGCGCGTACGGCTCATCGACGGCTGCGCCGCCGCCCTCCAGGACGCCTGGATCCCCTACGCGGTCGCGCCCTCGCTGTGCCGGGAACCGCTCCTGGGCGGCTCCCTCTACCGCACGCTCAGCGAACGCTTCGGCGTCCAACTCCGGTACGCCGACCAGTCGATGACGGCCGCGCTGCTCACCGAGGCACAGGCCGCGCTCCTGGACGTCGCACCGGGAGGGGCCGTGCTGGAGGCCCGCCGCCGGACCTTCGACGCGACGGGCGGCGTCGTCGAGCTGACGACGAGCTGGACCCTGCCGCAGTTCCCGTTCCTGCTGCGGATAGACGCCGAATGAGCGCAGCCCCACGGGTCGTCGCCGTGGACGTCGGCACCTCCGCGGTGCGCGCCGCTGTCGTCGACCTCGACGGACGCGTCCTGGCGACCCGTCACCGCTCCCGCGCGTGCGACCCGGGCGGAGAGATCTTCGACCCGGCCGCGCTGCACCGCGACGTACTGGCCGCCCTGCGGGGCGTCTCCGCCGCCGAGGAGGCCGCCACCGGGGAGGCCGGCGCCGGCGAACCGCCCGCCGCGCTGGCGATCGCCGCCCACATCGGCACCGTCACCGTGGACGCGGACCTCGAACCCGAGGAACGCGGCGGCGGCTGGTCCGATCCCCGCGGTCTGGAGAGGCTCGCGGCGCTCGACGACGCGACCGTACGGCGGATCCTGCACGCCTCCGGGCGGCCCTCGCTCGCCGGGGGCGCGCTGGCTCGCCTGCTGGAGAGGGACGCGGAGCACGCCGCGTCCGTACACGCCGTGCTCTCGCCCAAGGACTTCCTCGTCGCACGGCTCACCGGGGAGCTGGTCTCCGACACCGTCGGCGCCGCGTACACCCTGGCGTCCGACGTGCGCAGCCGCTCCTGGAACACCGCGCTGCTGGACGAACTGGGCCTGGACGCCTCGGTGTTCGCACCGCAGACCGAACCGGCCTCCGTGGTCGGCACCCTCACCGGACCGGCCGCCGACGCCACGGGCCTGCCCGCGGGGCTTCCCGTCGTATCCGGCGGACCGGACGGCTCCGTCGGCATCGGGCTGCTGCTGGGCACCCGTGAGGACGCCGTCGCGGACGTCGCCGGAACCACCGACGTGGTCGGACGGCTGCTGCCCTCGGCCGACGAGGCTCCCGAGGGCGCCGTCCTCAACCCCTCGGTCCTGCCCGGCCGGTTCGTCGCGGGCGGAGCCAGCGGACTGACCGGCGGAGCCGTCGCCCGGTGGCGGTCCCTGACCGGTGACGTCGAGGACGAGCGGATCGCGGAAGTGCCGCCGGGGGCCGACGGGTTGACGGTCCTGCCCGCCATGACGGGCGCACGCTTCCCGCGCTGGCGGCCCGGCTCCCGCGGTGCGGTGCTCGGACAGCACCCCGGGCACGGTCCCGCCCATCTGCTGCGCGCCGCGCAGGAGGGGGCCGCGTTCACCGTGCGCGAGGGGCTGGACCGGCTCGACCCCTCGGGGCGGCTTCCGGTCGTCCTCGCCGGCGGCTCGGCCCGCAGTACGCATCTGGCACGACTGCGCGCGGACGCGCTGGACCGTCCGCTGCTCATCTCGCCGCAGCCGGACGTGACCCTGCTCGGCGCCGCCGCGCTGGCGTTCCTGGGCTGCGGTGCGGCCACGGATCTGGACGCCCTGCGCTCCCGGCTGATCGGCACCCTGCGCGAAGTCCGTCCCGACGCCGCGCACGCGGCCCGCTACACCGGGCTCTACGCACGCTGGCGCGCACTGCACGACGCGGTGGACCGGGAGGAGGGCACCGGGGGCTGAGCCGTCCCGGGCGACCGCCTGTCCGGCGGGCCCGCCCGGCCCCGGTCCGGGGGCCGCTCACGGCTGCCGTCAGCAGGGAAGTACCGAAGGTAACGGCGAGGTCGCGTGCGAGAATGTCGCAGGAGTTCCACGGGAGGACACGTGACGATCGCGAAGCGCTCGGCCCGGCGGCCGATAGCGGACCAGATGTACGACGTGCTCATGCGTCAGTTGCTCGACGGCGAGCGCATGGCGGGCGAGACGCTCAACATCGGCGCGCTGACGCGAGAGCTCAACGTCAGCCAGACCCCTCTGCGTGAGGCGCTCGCACGGCTCGAACACACCGGCCTGGTGTACCGGGAGGCCCTCAAGGGCTACCGCGTCGCCAACCCGCTCAGCGACCGCGAGGTCGACAAGCTCTTCGAGGCCCGGTCGGTGCTGGAACCGGCCCTCGCCTACGAGGCGGCGCTGCGTACGACGCCGGAGTTCCTGGAGGAGCTGCGCGGCACGGTCGACGAGCTGGCCGACGCCAGCACGCACGCCGACGAGGAGACCGACAGCTTCCGCCACTACTGGCACTCCGACGCCGAGTTCCACCGGCTGATCGCCGCGCAGAGCGACAACCCGTTCCTGGAGCACTCCTATCTCGCGCTGACCGGACACATGCAGCGCTTCCGGCTGTTCACCAAGCGCGGCCGTACGGGGGCGGCGGCCGCCGCGCGAGAGCACCGCGTCGTCCTGGACGCGCTGCAGAAGTCCGACCCGGACGGCGCGCGGGAGCAGATGCGCCAGCACCTCCTGGACGCCCGCGCACGCCTTCTCTCCTAGGCCGATCCGGTCCGCGCCTAGCCCGGACCGCGGGACTCGGGCAGCCGGTCCAGCACGGCGCGGCGGTACCGCCCGCACATCGCACGCAGCGAGCCCAGATCCATCGCCTCGTCCACCGCGTGCATCTGCGCCGGGGCACCGGGCCCCCACACCACGACCGGAACTCCCGGCAAGTGCGCGCGGAGCACCGAGGCGTCCGTGAAGTAGGGCACCCCGGCGGGCGCGACGGGTGCGGGAAGCGACCGGATCCACGGATGCGTACGGTCCGTACGCAGCGCGGGCAGGCTCAACAGGGTGCGTACGGAGGCGAGTTCGGGCTGTGCCCGCCACCACCGCACCTGTGCCTCGCCCGCGCCGACCGTACGCATGTCGATTGTCGCGGACGCGTGCGCCGGGACGATGTTGGGCGCCGTACCCCCGGCGACAGTGCCCACGTTCCAGGTCTCCTCGCCCAGGTCCGGGTCCGAGGACAACGGGAGCTCGTGCCGGGCGCGTTCCAGCACGCGGGCCAGTCCCAGGATCGCGTTCTCGCCCCGGCCGGGCGTGCTTCCGTGGGCAGCGCGGCCCCGCGCCTCGACGTCCAGCCAGAGCGCTCCGCGGTGGCCGACGTGGATCACGCCGTCCGTCGCCTCCGGAACGATCACGGCGCCGACGTCGCGGTCCGCCAGAGCGGCGGCGGCACCGGCGGCGCCCAGTGCGCCCGCCTCCTCGTCGCTGGTCATCAGCACGGCGACGGCCGCCCCGCGTTCCGCGGCGAGCACCAGCGCCGAAGTCGCCGCGGCCAGGCCGCACTTCATGTCCACCGCGCCACGGCCGGTCAGACGCCCGCCGTCGACGACCGCGCGGAACGGATCGGTCGACCAGGCACCGGGATCCCCTGCCGGCACCGTGTCGGCATGGCAGACGAAGAGCAGCGTCTGGGCGCGCGCGTCCCCGGTGGAGAGCAGCGTCCACGGACGCTCCGCGCCGAGATCGCCGTCCTCCCGGACCGCCGGGTGCCGCTCCGTCGCGTACTCGGCGACGGTCCGCTGGACCGCCCGCTGCCCGTCGGCGTCCCCCGACACCGACGGGATCGCGATCAGCCGGCGCGCCAGGCCGACGACCTCGTCGGCGTCCTCCGTCAGAGCTTCGTCCTTCACGGCCTCCGTCAACTCCTCCGCCCGGCGGCCCCGTTGCGCGCCGCCGTCACGAACAGGTCGCGGGGGTTGTCGGTCAGCAGCGCGGCCGCGCGTTCCGGTGCGACGCCCTCGCGTACGAGCGCGGGCAGGAAGCGCAGCGGGAGATGGTCGTAGCCGTAGCCGCCGAAGGCGTGGAGCTGCATCTTCAGATAGGTGTCGCAGGAGATCAGGATGCGTGCGCCCAGCCCTTCGCCGATGAGTCCGGCGACCGCCGAGGCGACGACCGAGTCGGCGGGCGCCTGGGTGTTCTGGTGCCCGAACCACCAGTCGATGCCGATCATGTCGAAGGACAGCCACGCGCCGCGGGCGGCGAGCGCCCGGTGGTACGCGACGTCGCCCGCGCTCGGGTTCAGATGGGACAGCACGACGGCCGCCGGGTCGCAGCCCTCGGCCTCCAGGACGTCGAGCACCTCGGTCCCGTACCGTTCCCACCCCGGCAGATGGACCGACAGCGGCAGACCGGTACGCCGCTGCGCCCGCCCGCTGGCCCGCAGCACCCGGCGCTCCTCGTCGGTGAAGTCCGCGGAGACGCCGGTCTCCCCCAGGATCCCCGCCCTGACCCCGTCGGTGCCCTCCTCCACCTCCCGCACGATGCTGTCGGCGATCTCGTCCAGGGTGGCGCCGCGCAGCCACGGCGGATGGAACGCCTCCAGGTAATACCCCGCTCCGGCGACGACGTTGAGGCCCGTGCGTTCCGCGACCTGCCGCAGATCGCCTTCGCGGCGCCCGCAGTCCAGCGGCGTCTGATTGACGATCGTCCGCCCTCCGACCGCGCGGAATCTGAGGGCCTCCGTGACGGCGAGGTCCGCGTCGTCGAGCACGGCGTTGTCGCGCGAGAGCATCGGGTCGAAGCGCAGCCGTGCCAGATACGCCGGACGCAGCGGCGAGCCCGCGATCTCCACGCCCTCGGCGTCGTCCGGGTCCGGCTCCCGGCATCTGCGCCGGTTGTCGGTGAAGAGATGCTCGTGCGCGAGCGTCATGCCCAGCTCGGACGCCGCGACCGGTCCGGTCACGGTCTGGACGGTGACCCCGGCTGCGTCCTCGGCCGTGCCCCCGGATGTGTCCCCGGTCGTGTCCCCTGTTGTGTCCTGCGCTGCCATGCGAGCACCGGCCCGATCAGTAGTACGGCGTGTATACGAGCGGCCAGCCCAGTTCCATCAGCGCGGGTCTGCGCTGGAAGGCCGTGCAGTCGTCACGGATGGGACAGGGCACGTCCTCCTCGCTCGCCCCGGGGTGGCAGGGGCGGCAGCGGAAGGCGGAGTGATACCAGAACTCGTGGTCCAGCTCGGCCAGTACGACCCCGGAGCGCCGCTGCACCTCGTCGAAGACCGCGACCGTCGCCGCGCGGAACTCCCGTTCCATGGCGGAGTCCATCGCGATCGGACGGCGCTCGCGCAGCATCGCGGTCATCTCCTCGCTCAGCCGGAACACCCCCCAGCGGGTGAGGAAGAGCGGGATGTAGTAGTCCGCCGGCCCGAGCGAGTTCTCCGGGTCGTCGATCCGTACGAGCCGGGCGAACTCCTCGGTCGTCGGCAGACCGGCGTCGAGGCGGTTGTGCAACTGGTGCACGACGGTGATCGCCAGCTTGACGAACGGTTCGTCGCCGTAGCTCTTCGGGAAGTCCGCGGCGATCCGCTGCACCGACCCGTTGCCGTCCTCGCGGAACAT
Organism: Streptomyces nanshensis; assembly: GCF_001751255.1. GTDB lineage: Bacteria > Actinomycetota > Actinomycetes > Streptomycetales > Streptomycetaceae > Streptomyces > Streptomyces nanshensis_A. The sequence continues at coordinate 49,985 of NZ_LJGW01000143.1, forward strand.
CCGGCCGTCGGCCCGCTCCATGAGGTTGACCATGTGGCCGTCGTAGAAGCGGTTGAGCACCCGGCCGATCTCATGGAGCTTCTCCAGCCGGTGGTCGAGCATCTGGTAGGTGACCTCTCCCGTGACCTCGTCGCGGTAGACGTCCGCCAACTGCTCCCGGGTGATCGTCTCCAGGAAGTCCGCGTCCAGCAACGGCAGTCCGTCGTCGATGGCCCGCATGATGCAGGCGCTGACCGCGCGTTCCCCCGTGTACAGCTCGCCATTGACGTGGCAGTCCCACGCCTCGACGCCGTGCTGTGCCGCGTCCGTCCACCGCCAGATCGTGAAGCTCTGCGAACGCCGCATCAGATAGAACTGCAACGTGTCCCGGTCGTTGACCATGGGGCCCTGGTCCGGGGTGAGCAGTGTCGGCGTCGCGTGCCGGTCGGCTCCGAGCAGACGCTCGGCCATCCGTCGGGCCAGATCGTTCACGCGGTCGTGGTCGATGGACACATGCTCGGCTCCGCGCACGATCTCGTCGATCCGCGCCGTGATCGTTCCCCTATCGATGAGGACGCTCATGAGTTCCTCCCGCACCGGCGGCTCTGTCGTCTCCCGTGCTGCTTCTCCGACACGTCAGTCATCGACATGCACATGCCCCTTCTTCTTCGCCACGAGATAGAGGACGACGCTCAGCGCCGCGACGCCTCCGCCGTAGACGCTGAACAGCCAGTACAGGTCCTGTTGTTGCAGCCAGATCATGATGTACGAGGCCGTGCCGCCGAAGAGCATCACGCCGAGCGCGAAGCCGAGGCCGACCCCGGTCGCACGGCAGGACAGCGGCATCAGGCTGGTGGCGGTGAAGTTGACCAGGCCCATGTTCAGACAGACCACGATCCCGCCGAGCAGCACCACGAGCGCGAACACACCGAGACCGGGACGGGTGTAGAGCAGGGTCAGCCCCATCGCCGGGATGACCAGCAGGCGGCAGAAGACGAAGACGCGGGACGCACGGCGGCGGTCCGCGAAGCGCCCCACGACCGGGCCGCCGAAGACGAGCATCACACCGAGTCCGCTGATGATCGCGAAGACGAGCGTGCTGTTCTCGTCGAAGACGGAGTTCGCCATGTTCGGAAGTCCGGTGTTCCAGGTGTAGTTGGCGACCTGGGCCGCGCCCACGACGAACACGATCGCCAGCAGGGCGAGCCGGCGCTCCCAGATCTCCCGCCAGACTCCGCCGGTCGTCGCGTGCTGGGCGTCCTCTGTGCTCTCGCCCTTCTTCAGCGTCTCCGGCAGGGTGCGCCGCAGCCAGACGATCGCGACGGCGAGAACGGTGCCGATGAAGAACGGGATGCGCCATCCCCACTCGTGCATCGCGTCCGAACCGACCGCGGCGCTGGTGAGGAAGCTGGCGAACATCGAGATCAGAATGCCGAGTTGGACGAAGGACCCGCTGACCACGCCGAGGTACTGCGCCCTGTTCCCCTCGGGCGCCAGCTCCATCGCGACCGTGTTGGCGACCGGCGCCTCGGCCCCGGTGACCAGCCCCTGGATGAGACGCAGCGCCAGCAGCAGAAAGCCGGCGGTCACGCCTATCTGGTCGTAGGTGGGCAGGAACGTGATCGCCAGCGTCGTGACCGCCATGATCGACACACAGAGGATGAGGACCTTCTTGTGGCTGACCCGGTCCGCCAGCGGTCCCAGCACGACCGCGCCCAACGGCCGGGTGACGAACCCGGTGGCGAACACCGCGAGCGCCGCCAGGGTGGAGTTGACGGGGTTGTCCGACGGGAAGAAGTGCGGTGCGAGGAACGAGGCCATCAGGCCGTAGATGTTCCAGTCGTACCATTCCAGTGCGACCCCACCGCCGAGACCGGTGAGGATCTTCTTGTCTCCAAGAGTGCCGCGCTTGGGGACGACGCTTGCGACCATCGGTTCAACCTCCCTCGACAACCCTGCGACAGTGACTGACTCGAACTCATGATCGGAATGGGGACTATAATATAGCGCTTGATATCGGCGTCAAGGCTTCTGCCGACGGGATGCGGACCGGTCCTCTCAGCTCGGCACGCTGAGACCCGCGGCCTCGAACCGTTCCCGGGCGCGGGCGCTGCACAGCAGGTCGGCGAAGTCCTGTGCGTCCGGGCCGACTTGGGGACGTACACCGACGGCGAACCGCGCGTACGACTGCAACTCCTCGGGCAGGGGCGCGATCACGTGCGAGCCCGGAACGGACCGCAGTTCGCTGATCTGCTGCACCGCGACGTCCGCCCTGCCGTCGGCGAGGGCGTGCGCCGTCAGTCCGCCCTCCAGCCGGACCGCTCGCTCGTCGATACGGTCCAGGAGGCCGCGTGCGCGCAGCACCGTCATGAAGTGGATCCCGCTGGCGCCGCTCAACGAGTAGGCGACCGCCCGTGCGTCCGACAGATAGCGCAGGAAGGCGTCCGCCGAGTCGTCCGCGGGACCGGGTGCGCCGGCGGGCCTGGCGTACCCCACCGCCGAGACGGCGATCTCGCGCACCGGCGAGGTGAGGAGTCCGCGCTCGGCGAGGTCGCGTACGACCGAGGCGACGCCGATGACCACGTCGGGGCGCTCCCCCCCGGTGATGCGCTCCAGCAGGACCGTGGTGGGCGCGAAGGCCGGGTCGATCCTCGCGTCGTGTGTCTCCTCGAAGAGCGGTATGAGGTGCTCGACGAGGGGCTGACGTACGACGAAACCGCTGTACACCGAGACCATGGTCAGCTCGCCTTCCGGGGTGTCGAAGGTGTCGGAGCGGACAGCGCCGCTGATTCGGACGGGGTGAGCGGCCGCATCGGCAGACCGCGCAGGGACAGGAAGACCTGGGCGGTGTGCTCGATCTCCTCCAGGGCGTCGAGTGCCGCGTCCACGTCCCGTCCGCTGACGATCGGTCCGTGGTTGCGCAGCAGCAGCGCGTGCGTCGCGTGCGCGGCCTCCTCCACCGTCGCCGCTCCCGCCGGGTCGCCCGGCGCGACGTACGGCAGGGCCCGCATCCGGCCGACGCGCATCGCGTAGTAGGCGGTCAGCGGCGGCAGGGGTTCCTCGTCGTCGAGGTCCGCCAGACAGGAGACGGCGGCGGAGTGGAGCGAGTGCGTGTGGACGACCGCCTGGTCGCCGGGGCGGGCGCGGAGCATGGCCGCGTGCAGCGGCGCCTCCTTGGTGGGGCGCGGTCCCGCCAGATGGTCTCCGGCCAGGCCGATCACCGAGAGGGCGTCGGCGCTGACCGCGTCGAGGGAGACGCCGGTCGGGGTGACGAGGATCTGTCCGCCCACGCGCACCGCGACGTTCCCCGTACGCCCATGGGTGAGGCCCCGGCGGTGGATCGAGTGGGCGACGCGTTCCAACTGCCGTGCGGCGGCGGCGCGTTCGGTCATGTCGCCGCCCCCGTCCCGGCCCCGCTCCCGTCCCCCGGCACGTCACCCGTCACATCTACGAACAGCGTCGGACCGCCGAAGTTGCCGGACTTGAGCAGAAGGTGCAGTCCGTGCTCGCGGTCGTGGATCCACGGCACTCCCGGTGCCGCCTCCTCGCCGATCTCCGCGACCCGGGTGCGCAGCGCGCTCACGACCGCACCGGACGTCTCGCCGCCGGCGATCACCAGCCGGCGCAGCCCGCGTTCGGCCAGTCCCGCCGCGATCAGCCCCGTGGCCTCCTCGTAGAGGTCGGCCATTCCCTCCGGCGCCGACGCACGGTGCTCGGGCGGCTGGGAGGAGGCGATGAGCGCGGGTGCGTCGTCCGCGAGTCCGTCCCACCACCGCAGGGCCGCGTCCGCCAACTCGTTCGCTGACTGCCCCGGACCGCCCGTGAGTTGATAGAGGGGGCGGCCCACGTCGCGGAAGGCGGCGATCTGTTCGAGCGTACGGTGCGAGCAGCTTCCGGCGAGGACCGCCGTACGGCCCGCCGGCGGGCGCGAGGGTGCATGCGAACCCGCCGACGAGGCTCTGCCGATCGCCCCGACGAGGCCCGCGGATCCGGCGACCACCGGGGCCGTGCGGACCGCGGAGGCCAGCACGTCGAGATCGGCCTCGTCCAGCGCGTCCGCGACGACATGGACGGCACCGTGCGCGCCGAGCGCCTCCAGACGATCCCGTACGGCGCCGGTTCCGGCGTGGACCACCGCCAGCGGCAGCAGCTCCACCGGCCACCGTGCCTGCGCCCGCAGCAGACGCGGCACCGACGAGTCCCGCATCGGGGTGCGGGGGTGGTCGGCCATGTGCGTCTCGTGCAACAGCCGGTCGCCGACGAAGAGATGGCCCTGATACACCGTGCGTCCGTGCAGCGGCGCGCTCGGCGTGGTGACCACCGTCCGCGTGCCGAGCCGGCCGGCGAGGGCTTCGGTGACCGGACCGATGTTGCCGTCCGGCGTCGAGTCGAACGTGGAGCAGTACTTGAGATACACGCGCTCCGCGCCCTGTGCCGCCAGGGCCTCCCATGCCTCCAGGCTCTGCCGTACGGCGTCGGCGGCGGGGACCGACCGGGTCTTCAGCCCGAGGACGAGCGCGTCGGCGTGGCCTTCCCAGCGCGCGAGGTCCGTGGTGAGGGCGAGCGCGGTGCGCAGCCCGGCACGGCTCAGTGCCGCCGCGACGTCCGTGGCCCCGGTGGCGTCGTCGGCGATCACGCCGATCATGCGCGCGTCTCCAGCGACTGCGCGAGACGTCTCGCGGCGGCGCTCGGACCGTCCAGCACGGGCGTGCCGAAGCGCTCCGCGAGGGCCTCGGCGGCCGGGGCGAGCGAGTACTGCGCGAGCACGATCAGGTCGTAGGGAACGCCGACGGCGGCGACCGCGTCGGTCAACTCCCGCGTCACCAGGGCCGGATCGTCCGTCGTGGCGGCGTCCTCGGCCACGACCGTGACGAGTTCCGCGCCGGCTCCTGCCTCCGTCAGGTACGCGCCGAGCCGGGCGGTGCTGTCGGCGGCGGACGAGGCGAGGGAGGCGACCACGACGACGGTCTCCGGGGCCGCGGCGGCGACCTCGGCGAACAGCGGATCGTCCGCCGCGAGCACCGCGACGCCGTCCCGCCGCGGGTCCCGGATGCGTGCGCGGCCGCCGAACTGCGAACAGGTCAGCAGCACTCCGTCCGCTCCGCCCGCGACGGCGAGGTCGATGAGGCGGTCCATCCGCTCGCCCAGGGACGGCGTCACCCCGCCCTCCGCGGTGGCGTCGGCGAGCAGCCGGTCGTCGATGAGGTTCCACACCGTCGCCTCCGGCAGGGCCGCGCCGACGGCCGCCGCCGCGGGCGGCACGGCCTTCGGCGTCGTGCTGATGAGGGCTATCCGTCCAGACGTCATCGGTACAGTCCCTTCGTCCACACCAGGCCCTCCGCCGTGCCCGACGCGGGCTCGTACTCACAGCCGACCCAGCCCGGATATCCGCTGCCGGCGATGCGTTCCAGCACGCGTGCGTACGCGATCTCCCCGGTGCCCGGCTCCCCGCGGCCCGGGTTGTCCGCGATCTGTACATGGGCCACCGCCGTACGCAGCGTCTCGAAGCGCTCGATGACGTTTCCGCCGCTCACCTGCGCGTGGTAGACGTCGAAGAGCACGCCGACGGTCTCCGGGTCGACGGCCTGTGCGACCGCGGCGGCCGTCTCCATGGACGCCAGCCCGTACCCCGGCTGATCCCGGCGGTTGATCGCCTCCAGCGCCAGCCGCACACCGCTCCCCCGCGCCCGGTCGGCGGCCCAGGCGATGTTGGCGACATAGCCCGCGAACGCCGCGTCCGGATCGCTGTCCTGCGGTCGCACCCCCGCCATCACATGGACGACACGGGTGCCGAGCACCGCCGCGTACTCCAGCGCCCGTTCCACCCCCGCGCGGAACTCCTCCCGCGCACCGGGCACATACGCCGCCCCCGCGGCGGTGGCCGAACCCGCGGGACCCGCCGGGGTGTTGACGAGCACCTGCTCCAGCCCCGCGGCGTCCAGCAACCGCCGCACACGGGACGGTGCGAGCGCGTACGGCGAGGGGAACTCCACCGCGCGGAAGCCCGCCTGCGCCGCGGCGTCGAAGCGTTCCTCGAACGGCAGCTCCGTGAACAGCCACTTGAGGTTGGCGGCCAGCCGTATCGGCCCCGAGGGCGTCTCGATCCTCATGCGTGCACGGACTTCTCGTACGCCGGGTTGACCACGTGCGCCGGACGGCCGCCGCCGAGGACCGTGAGGACGTTGTCCGCGGCGTTCCGTCCCGATGCGGCTCTGGCCTCCCGGGTGGCACCCGCGATGTGCCCGGTGGTGATGATGCCCGGCGTGTGCAGCAACGGGCTGTCCACGGGCAGCGGTTCGACGCGGAAGACGTCGAGCGCCGCGGCGCCGATCCGCCCGGAGCGCACGGCAGCGACGAGGGCGTCCTCGTCGATCACGCCGCCGCGCGAGGTGTTGATCACGACCGCGTCGGACTTCATCGTCGCGAAGGCGGCGGCGTCGAGGAGGTCGCGCGTGCTGTCGTCGAGAAACAGGTGCAGCGTGAGGAAGTCCGCCTCGCGCAACACGTCCTCCAGGTCGCCGCGTTCGATGTGGTGCGCGGCGGCATACTCCGCGTCGAAGTGCGGGTCGTACGCCATCACCCGCATCCCGAAGGCACGGGCGATGTGCGCCACCGCCTTCCCGATCGACCCGAGGCCGAGGATGCCCAGCGTCGCGCCGCGCAGTTCGCGTCCGGTCCGCTGCCGCCAGCATCCCTCGGCGAGGTCGCGGCCGTCGGGGATGTTGCGCGCCGCGGAGAGCATCAGCGCGAAGACGTGCTCCGCGACGGCCTGGCGGTTCGAGCCCGCCGTGACGCAGACGGGGACGCCGCGGGACGTGGCCGCCTCGACGTCGACGTTGTCGTAGCCGACTCCCGTACGCACCACGATTCTCAGGTCCGGAGCCTCCTGAAGGAACCGCCCTTCGAGCCGGTCCGTCCCGGCGATGATCGCGCGCACCCCGGCCAGCAGCGCCTTGCGCGGGCCGTCCCCCATCTCCGTCAGACCCGTCGTGTGCACCGTGCGCAGTCCCGCGTCGCGCAGCATCGTGTCCACGGCGTCGCCCTCGTGCAGGAACGCCGTCGTTATCAGCACGTCCGCACCGCTCGCGTGGTTCGTCACCAGATCCCTCCGCGGTAGTCCGCCGCCGTGAACCCGCCGCCCTGGAGCGTGGGTTCGCCCCGGGTGCGGTCGACGCGGTCGGCGTGGCCGGCGGCGTCGTCCCGGGGCGCGTAGCCGATCGCCGCCCAGCCCGCCGTGCCGTCCCACCACGAGTCGGAGTTGGCCGAGCAGCCGTACACCACCTGGCAGCCGACCGCCGGGGCGTCGACGGCGCACCGTACGAGTTCGGCGCCGTCGTCCCAGCTCAGCCAGATGGAGAGTTGGCGTACGTCCTCCGGCTCCGGCCGGAAGGCACCGATCCGCAACAGCACCGACTCCACGCCCCACTTGTCGTGGTAGAGCGCGGCGAGCGCCTCGCCGAACGCCTTGGACACCCCGTAGTAGGTGTCCGGCCGCAGCAGCGACGACTCGGTCAGCACCTCGGACACGTCGTGGAAGCCGGTCACATGGTTCGAACTTCCGTAGACCACGCGGCGCACCCCGGCCCGGCGCGCGGCCTCGTACACGTGGTACGTGCCGGCGATGTTGGTCTCCAGGATGTCGGAGAACGGCGCCTCGTCCGCGAGCCCGCCGAGGTGGACGACGACGTCCACGCCGCGCGCCGCCGCCGTCAGCGCGTCGAGATCGCCGAGGTCGCCGACGACGACCTCCTCCCCCGGGAACAGCGAACTCTCCGGCTGCGAACGGGCGTAGAGGACCGTCCGCGGATAGCGCCCCGCCAGGCGCTCCCTGATGACACTGCCCATGCGGCCGGTACCGCCGGTGTACATCACCGTCGTCATGCGTCCCTTCCTCCCTTCACCGCGCTCAGGCGATGCTCCGGTCCTGCTCCGGGCCCGCCGCCTCGGCGAAGTACCCGATCTGTGCGCGCTGCGGCCGGCACCGCTGCGGGCTCCCGTCGACCAGGCGCAGCGCGACGTCGTGCCCCGGCACGAGGAGGCCCGAGGTGTCGGCCAGCACGGACCGCAGACGGTCGACGGTGCGGGTGCTGGCGTCCTCGTCCATCGTCGAGTGGGCGCGTGACGTGGTCAGTTCGTGGATGTTCTTGACGGAGTCGCCCGCGAACAGCAACTGCTCCTCGGCGCGCTCGACATGGAACGCGAGATGTCCCGGGGTGTGGCCGGGGCTCGCCACGGCGTGGACGCCCGGAAGGACCTCCTGGCCCGGACGCACCCGTTCCACGCCCTCGTCACGGCGGAGGAGTTCACGGACGTGGAGGTCGGGGACGAACGTCGTCCCGGGCGCCTGCGCCGCGGCCCACGCCAGCTCCTCTTCGCCCACCCATGTCGTCGCGTTCGGGAACATCGTGAAATTGCCGACGTGGTCCCAGTGCAGATGCGTCACCAGGACGTCGGTGATGTCGGCGGGGGTCAACCCCCGTTGCCCCAGCCCCTCGTGGATCAAGGGGATGTAGGCCGGCGGTCCCGCGTCCAGCAGCACCCGGCGGTCTCCGTCCTCCAGCAGCCACAGGCTGCTCCAGCCGAACCCTCCGTGGGAGGCGGACACGGCGGGGAAGCCCTCCACGATCGGCACCGCGCTGTACATCGGCATCAGCCCTTTCACGCTGGGCCCCACGACGACCGTGCGCGCCGCCGGGCGGTACGAGGCGTCCGCCGTGAACGGGCCCGGCGGCGCGCATCGGTCCGCCGGACGTACGCGAGGTCGTCATCTCCGAACTCCTTGCCGCCCGTTGAGAAGCTCGCTGGTCACGGGCCTCATCGGGACGGACGTAACACTATACTATTGGGCTCGTCGCTGGATAGTGCCTGCTGGGACGCACCGCGACCGCAGCACACGGGAGGCCGCCGGCGCCTCGCCCCAACTCACCGATCTCCTCCGGGAGTCGGCGAGGGCGGACCGAAGCTTTTCCCTGTTCTCTATTGTCTAGACCAATAAACGGCGTTAGCGTGCTCACGCGCCTGCACAAGGCCGCACTGTTCGACACCCCCACCCCCCACGATGGGAGCTTTTCGTGCGCCCACACCTGACACAGCGCCGCAAGATCGCGCTCGGGATCGCATCCGTGCTCGCAGTCGCCGGAGCGACCGGAATTGCCGCCTCCGCTCAGGCCGGCAACGTCGACCAGCACACGAAGGCCGCCGCGCCCAGCGGGCTGAACGGCCCGTACCTCTACACCGGCGCCGAAAACGTGCCGGACGCCGCCCAGTTCATGAAGGACACCGGCAACAAGCAGCTCACGCTCGCCTTCATTCTGGACAAGGGCGGCTGTGAGCCGGCGTGGGACGGGCAGCGCCCGCTCACCGGCGGCGAGGACGAGAAGACGATCAAGGCGGTCCAGGACGCGGGCGGTGACGTCACCCCGTCCATCGGCGGCTACAACGGCTCCAAGCTCGGTGAATCGTGCGGCAGCGCCGAGGAGTTGGCCGGCGCGTACCAGAAGATCATCGACGCGTACCAGCTCAAGTCGATCGACGTCGATATCGAGGCGAACGAGTTCGAGATGCCCGACGTACGGCAGAAGGTCGTCGACGCGCTGAAGATCATCAAGGACAAGAACAAGGACACCAAGGTCTATCTGACCTTCCCGACCCTCGAAGAGGCCCCGACCGACAACGGCAAGGACCTGATCAAGAAGGGCGCCGCCGCCGGTCTCGACCTCGACGGCTGGACGGTCATGCCCTTCGACTTCGGACACGGCGACCAGGACATGGCCAAGGCCACCCAGACCGCGGTGGACGGGCTCGCGAAGATCGTGGCCGACGAGTACAAGATCGACCAGGAGAAGGCGTACAGCAAGGTCGGCTTCTCCTCGATGAACGGCAAGACCGACCAGCCGAACGAGGCCATCTCGCCGTCGGACTTCCAGAAGATGGTCGACTTCGCCACGGAGAAGCACCTGGCACGCGTCAGCTTCTGGTCCGCCAACCGCGACCGCCCCTGCTCCGCCGGTGACGGCAACGACTCGTGCAGCGGCATCGACCAGAAGGAGTGGGAGTTCTCCAAGATCGTGGCCGGCTACGAGGGTTAGGCGGTTACGGCGGTACGACGACGGTCCCGGTGCGGGAGCCGGCCGTACCCTGGAAAGCACCAGGTCCCGTACTCGCTCACCGCAAGCGAGTACGGGACCTGGGCGTTTCACACCCGTGAGGTGCGCGTCAGGTCAGCGCCTGGCGGCGCTCCTGCGACGCAGCCACCACACCTGGGCGCTGCCGGCAGCGACGACTGCGGCGGCGATCAGGACGATCAGGCCGATCGGGGTGTTGGAGCCGGTGCCGGCGAGATCGCTGTCCTGCTCCTTCGCCAACTGAGCCGCGTCGTCCGGCGCCGGGGAACCCTTGTCCCGGTGCACGGCCTGCGGGCTCGCGCCGGCAGCCTGCGAGTCCAGCGCCGAGGACGACTCGTCGCGGCTCTCGGACTTGGACGCGGAATCATCCGACGTGGACGCGGAGTCGTCCGACTTCGAACCCGACGCCGAGGACGGCTTGTCGCGGTTCTCGGTCTTGGGGGCCGAGTTGTCCGACGTGGAGTCCGGCGCCTTCGTCTTCGGCGCCGAGGACGACGGGGTGGAGTCGTGCGGCTTCGACGGCTTGTGCGCGGGCGTCGAGTCCTTGCCCTTGCCGCTGTCGTCCTTGCCGCTGTCTCCCTTACCGGCGTCTCCCTTGCCGCTGTCTCCCTTACTGCTGCCCGTGTCCTTGCCGTCGTCGGTGTCCTTGCCGCTGCCCGTGTCCTTGCCGTCGTTCGGGCAGTCCTTGTCCTCGTTGATGCAGTCCACGGCCTCCTTCATCAGCTTCGTCGGCATGACGTTGATGAAGTCGCTGTGGTCCGTGATCGGCTTGTGCAACTGCTCCGGGAAGGAGTCCACTGCGAACGGGGTGTCGCTGTCGAGCAGATTCTTCTGCGGGATGTCGTACTTGATCGTCTGCTGAATCTGCGGGATGTTCTGGAACCCCTGGGGGCAGTTGCCCTGGTCGTCCGAGAACTTCATGTGGTCGCGGTGGTTGCCGCTGTCCGTGTTCTGACCGTCCCAGCAGTTCTGGAACTTGAACGTACGGATCGTCTTCTTGCCCTCGGGGCAGATCGGGTACTTGTCCTTGAGCTGACGGTCCTCGAAGCCCTCGCAGCTCCACGACGCGTTGGCGTTCTCGTCGCCGTTGGTGAAGGACTTGGCGTCCCCGGTGATGATGCGCAGGAAGCGCGGCATCTCCGTGACCTTGTCCGCGCCGCCCGAGGTCAGCTTGATCGTCGGCTCGGGGTCGAGGATCGTACCGAGGTTGAGGTCGTTGGCCCCGCCGTCACCGGGCTGAGCCTCGTCACCCTGACCGCCGCCGACCTGGTCGTCACCGCCCTGACCCTGATCCTGACCTTGCCCCTGGTCCTGACCCTTGTCCTGATCCTGACCTTGCCCCTGATCCTGACCTTGCCCCTGGTCCTGACCCTTGTCCTGGCCCTGGTCTTGCCCCTGGTCCTGGCCTTGATCCTGGCCCTGGTCCTGACCTTGATCCTGCCCCTGGTCCTGGCCCTGGTCCTGGCCCTGGCCCTGGTCTTGTCCCTGGTCCTGCCCTTGATCCTGACCCTGGTCCTGACCTTGATCCTCGGCCGGAGGCTGCTGCTGGCCCTGGTCCTGACCCTGATCCTGGCCCTGATCCTGGCCCTGATCCTGGCCCTGCCCTTGATCCTGGTTCTGGTCCTGGCCGGCGTCGTCGCCGTTCCGCTGGCCCTGCGGCTTCTGGCCCGCGCTGTCCTGCTTCTTCTGGACGTCGCCTTCCTGCACGGCGCCGCGTTGGTCCTCGTTGCCGTCCAGAGAACGGATCACGGGCCAGTAGTGCGTGGACTGGTCGCCCTTGGCGCACGTGGTGCGGGCGGCGGCGAGGGACTCGTCGCTGGACTGGGAGTTGGTGTCCGCGTTGCCCACGTAGTCGTGTACGTGGTGGGCGCCGTTGAGAACGCCGGGAGCGGCGATCACGTTGTCCGAATTGAAGTGCTCTTCACTGTTGTTGCCGCACTTCGTCTCGAAACTGCCGCCCGGGTCCTTGGCCTTGGAATCGTTCGGCTGGACCTGAGTGATGTCGACGAAGTCCTCGGCGACCGGGCCCTGGACCTGCTTGCCGTCGTCGGCTCCCCCGTCCTGGCCGTCCTGAGTCGCCTGGTCCTGCATCATCTGGCACTGGGCCATGGAACCCATGTCGCCGGGGGCCTGGCCGCCGGCCTTCTGGATGTCCTGACCCATGCTCCGGATGGTCTCCGAGCGCTGCTGCTTCAACTGGGCGAGCGCCGCCGCGGAGTCCTCCTCCTGGGAGTTCCACTGCCCGTAAGCCTGCGCGACCTGCTGGTCCAGAGTGGCGAGCTTCCGACCCACGGACTCCTTGGCGCCCTTGGGTACCTGGCCCAGTGCAAGGCTCACATCGGGACAGTCGATCGTGCTCGCAGCAGGGGCGGAGTCACCGTTCGCCCCCGCGAAGGCGCTCACGCCGATCGCCGCTGCTCCGCCACCACCAACCACCAGCGCAGCGACGACGGCTATCGTCCTGTTCGCCGTGCGCGACCGTCTGTGGCCTTTTATTCTCATATCGACTTCACTCCACTCATTTCGCGTCATTCAGCGCCTCGAAGTTCAGAGCCCGATCCCCTCCTGGGCCATGAGATGATCGAGGACAATGGCGTTGGCCCCGGGTCGTCGCGAACGACAACACCATTGAATTGCGGGTCTGATCGCGTACAAGGCCTAGGCCTACGAGGCCTAAAGACGGCGGTGAGCCTAGCGCAGCCGGACCGCGAGGACGGCGATCTCGTGCGGATGAAACAAGTTTGGCGCGGCCGTGAATACTTCCGCGCAGCCGATCTCCGTTCCTCTCGGCGCACCGCCGGGAGAATTGAAGGGATTCGCCCCCGATTCGCCGCGAATTCTTGAGAGATTCCCACAAGATGACGTCACGTTGCTTCCCAACGGCACCTGTGGACTGGTAGGCGCCGACGCCGATCCGTCCTGTCTGAAGGGGCGCGGCGGCGGGCCGGAGCGGGAAGCCCCCAGACGGCCGAGCACCCAACTGGGAGACGGCAGGGGCGTGTTGATCGCGTCAGCCAGTTCGCGTGTTTCGTACGCCCCGACGGGGACTCCTCGATGCTCCGTACATGACGAGTTCGTTCTCGTCGCCGTGCACGCCCCCGGGAACACAACTCCCGCCCGCGACACGCGAACTGACGACCCGCCCACAAGATCGACTAGGGTCGCGATGTGCGTCAGATGCCGTCGGCCGACATGGTCACCCTCATCTCGTTTCTCGCCGTTCTGCTGATCTTCTTCAGCATCGACGTACGTTCGCGGGATACGGCAGCCACGAAGCCGTGGCACGGGCACCTTTTCGAATGGGCCTCCCGGATCGGGGGAATCGCCACCGCCGTCTCGCTCGCCCTGGGGTGGGTGGATCTCTTCCTTCCGGACGAGGGCAGTCCGATCCATGTGGCGCTCGTGGCCGCGCCCGGGTCCGTGGCCGTGCTGTGCGCCATCGTGCTCGGGCTGGAGATGCTCTGGCAGCGCAGGGACTCTCCGTAGACCGGCGGACCGGCCCCCCGTGAACCGGCGGCTGCCCGCCGGCCCGCGACCCGTGCCCCGGGTGGCGTACGCCCTGTGCGCTGTGGCCGCGAATCCGCGCCACGGTGGTACGGGAAGGGTTGTCCGGCGAGGGAAGGCGGCACGGTGGACGAGGGCCGTCGCAGCGGTCGCAACGGTCTCAGGGCTCAGGCCGACCTCTCGGAGGGCTTCGGGGAGCGCCTGCTGGGACAGTTGCTGGACCGCGCCCACCAGATGCCGCCGCATCTCATCGCGCCGCTGGTGGCGGAGGAGATCAGCAGGATCGGCGGCCGGGACACGTCGATCTACCTCCAGGACCACGAGCAGCGGCTGCTGGTGCCCTTCGAGGGCAGGGGGCTGACCGGCGGGGATCCGGTGGTCATCGACGGCTCCCAGCCGGGAGAGGCGTTCCTGACGATGCGGCCCGTCCAGGAGCACCGGTCCGACGAGGTACGGATGCATCTGCCGCTCCTGGACGGCACCGAGGAGGTCGGGGTGCTGTCCCTGACCCTGGACACCGTCGAGGAGAACGACCTGCGGCTGCTGCGCCGGCTCGCGGGCCTCGTGGCGGACATGATCGTCACCAAGAACAACTACACGGACGACTTCTTCCTCACCCGCTGCCGGGGCGAGCCGATGAGCGTCGCCGCGGAGATCCAGTACAAGCTGCTGCCGCCGCTGTCGATGACCACCCCGCAGGTCTCCGTCGCCGGGCTGCTGGAGCCCACGTACAAGGTGGCCGGGGACAGCCTGGACTACGTCCTCAACAAGGACGTCCTGCATGTGGCCGTCATCGACGCGATGGGACACGGGCTGAACGCCGCGATGCTCTCGACCGTGGCCATGGGCGCCTACCGGCACGCACGGCGCTCGGACGTCGAACTGGCGGACCTGTACCGCTTCATGGACGCCGCGATGGACGAGGTGTTCGGGCCGGAGGACTTCGTGACGGGCCAGATGATGCGTCTGAACGTCACCACCGGTCAGTTGCAGTGGGTCAACGCCGGGCATCCGGCGCCGATGGTGCTCCGCGGGCACCGGGTGGTGCAGCGGCTGGAGAGCCCCACGACGCTGCCGGTCGGCTTCGGCGGCGCCACACCGACGGTCTCCACCGTCCAACTGCGCCGCTACGACCGGGTGCTCGCCTTCACCGACGGGCTCGTCGAGGAACACAAGATCAGCGGCGAGCAGTTCGGGGAGCAGCGGCTGATCGACACCGTCGAGTACGTCTCACCCCTGACGGACGGGGTCAACCATCTGGTGCGCCGGCTCTCCCTGGACCTCAAGCGCCAGCGCGGCGACGTCACCAGCGACGACGCGACTCTGCTCGTCATCGAATGGACCGGCGGCACGGCCGACCACCTCGCCGCCCCCGATCTGTGACGCGTACCACTGCGGCGCCGTGCCGTCATCCGGTCTCCCGCCGCTCGGAAGACCCCTACCGTGAAGAGCGCAACTCCCTGACGAGGAGGCTGAGATGGGGATCTCTGCGCTGCCGTACGTGGACGAGCACGCGACCGTCGTCGACGCGGAGACCGACGGCGTGTGGCGCGGTCTGGGAGAGACCGTGGAGCGCTCCTTCTCCCGTCCCGGGACGGCCGCTTACGCGAGGCTCATCGGGTCCGCCGACAGCCGGGTCTCCGGTCCGCGGCCGCTCGCCGAGGGCTCGGCCTTCCCCGGTTTCCGGGTGACCGCCGCCGTACCGGGACGTGAGCTGGTCCTCGAAGGGCGCCACCGCTTCTCGACGTACGCCCTGATCTTCCGTCTGGAGCCCGCCGGTCCGGGGCGCTCTCGGCTGTGCGCCGAGACCCGTGCCGTCTTCCCCGGTCTGCTCGGCGGGCTCTACCGGCGGCTCGTCATCGGGACCGGCGGCCACGCGGCGGGCGTACGGCGTCTGCTCGCGGCCGTCGGCCGACGGTCCCGGTGACGCGCCCGGCGACCTACCCGGCGCGGTGAGCGCCACCGCTCAACTCCGGCCGCCGTACGGGACGTTCAGGACGCGGTTCAGGACGCGGCGGCCGGGACCGCCCGTTGCCGTACGCCCGTGTAGGAGGCGAGCGGGCGGATCAGGGCGTTGTGGTCGAGCTGTTCGGTGATGTGGGCCGTCCAGCCGGTGATGCGGCTCATCACGAAGATCGGTGTGAAGGCCGGGATGTCGAAGCCCATCAGGTGGTAGGCGAGGCCCGCCGGGTAGTCCAGGTTGGGGTGGATGCCCTTGCGTGCGGCCATGGCGTGGCGGAGCGCGGTGTGCAGGGTGGCCAGCCGGGTGGTCTCGGGGTCGCCGGAGCGGGCGACGAGCCGCTCGGTGGCCTCCTGCATGATCGGTACGCGGGAGTCGCCGTGCTTGTAGACGCGGTGGCCGAAGCCCATGATCTTCCGCTTGGCGGCCAGGGCCTCCTCCAGCCAGTCGGCGGCACGCTGCGGATCGCCGATCTCCTCCAGCATGTGCATCACGGCCTCGTTGGCGCCGCCGTGCAGCGGCCCCTTGAGCGCGCCGATGGCAGCGGTGACCGCGCTGTAGAGGTCGGAGAGGGTGGAGGTGACGACGCGGGCGGTGAACGTCGAGGCGTTGAAGCTGTGTTCGGCGTAGAGGATGAGGGAGATCTCGAAGCAGCGGACGATCTCGGGCTCGGGGACGGTGCCGAAGCACATGTGGAAGAAGTTCTCGGCGTAGCCGAGCGAGGCGTCCGGGGCGATCGGCTCCAGTCCGCGCCGCCTGCGCTGGTCGGCCGCGACCACCACGGGCAGCTTGGCCAGCAGCCGCAGTGACTTGGCGCGGTTGGCCTCGGGGCTGTCGTCGCCCTCGGTGGGGTCCTCGGCGCCGAAGAAGCTGACGGCCGTGCGCAGTACGTCCATCGGGTGGCAGGTCTCGGGGACGCGTGCGAGGAGTTCGGCGGTGGTGCGCTCCAGCGGGCGCAGGGCACGCTCCTGCGCCCGGAACTCCGTGAGCTGTGCGCCGGTGGGGAGTTCGCCGTGCCAGAGCAGATGGGCGACCTCCTCGAAGGAGCAGCGGGCGGCCAGGTCCTGTACCGGATAGCCGCGGTAGGTCAGGGAGTTGGTCTCCTCGATGACGGTGGAGATCTCGGTGGTGTCGACGACGACGCCTGCCAGTCCCCTGCGGATGTCGGCTGCGGACGCGGCTGCGCCTGTGGGTGCGGATGCGGTGCTGGTCATGTCGGTGTTCCTCCGTGTGCGGTCCCGGTCAGGCGCCGGGCGGCAGGGTGAAGTCGTGGACGGCGGAGTCGAACGTGGTGTAGTCGGCGTAGCCGAGCACCTCGTACAGCCGGGAGCGGGTCTGCATCCGCGGCAGCAGCGACTCCTGGGTGCCCTCGGCGGCGAGGGTGCGCAGCCCGTCCTCCAGCGCTCCGTTCATCAGCCGGAAGAAGGTCACCGGGTAGAGCGCGATGTCGTAGCCGAGGTTCTGGAGCGTGCGGGCGCCGAGCAGCGGCGTCTTGCCGAACTCGGTCATGTTGGCGAGCAGCGGTACGTCGAGCGCGGCGCGGAACGCCTCGAACTCGCCCTCGTCGGCGAGGGCTTCGGGGAAGACGGCGTCGGCGCCGGCGTCCACGTACGCCTTCGCCCGGTCGATCGCCGCGTCGAGTCCCTCCACGGCGCGTGCGTCGGTACGGGCCATGAGGAAGAAGTCCGGGTCGCGGCGGGCCTCGGCGGCGGCCCGTACGCGCTGGGCCATCTCCTCGCGGGTGACGAGGGTCTTGCCGTCGAGGTGGCCGCAGCGTTTGACGGCGGTCTGGTCCTCCAGGTGCAGCCCGGCCAGTCCGGCGTCCTCGAAGAGCTGGACGGTACGGGCGGCGTCGACCGGGGCGCCGAAGCCGGTGTCGGCGTCGATCAGCACGGGCAGATCGGTGACCCGCGTGACCTGCTGGGCGCGTGCGGCGACCTCGGTGGAGGTGGTCAACCCGATGTCGGGCAGGCAGAGTTCGGCGGCGAGCACGGCCCCGGAGAGATAGGCCGCCTCGTAGCCGTGCTCCTCGATCAGCTTCGCCGAGTACGGGTTGACGGCGCCCGGCATGGTCAACAGCCGTCCGGTGGCGAGCCGTTCACGCAGCGCGCGGCGGCGCTGCGCGGGGGTGGTACGGGTGTGCAGCATCAGAACAGGCCCTTCGGAAGCGCGGCGTCGCCGGCCGCGACGGCCTCGGTGTCCACGGCGGGGAACAGCTCCGCGAGCCGCTCGGCGTCCAGCCGGGCCAGGTCACCGGCGGCCGTGAGGAAGTCCTGCTGTGCGCGGGGCGCGACGATCCCCTCGGCGAGGGTGCGGAACTTGGCCTCGTACTGCGGCCGTCGGAAGGGGCGTGCCCCGGCCGGATGGGCGTCGGCGACGGCGAGTTCGTCCTCGACGACGGTGCCGTCCTCCAGCGTGACGACGGCGCGTCCGCCGAAGGCCCTCTTGTCCGGGTCGGGGTCGTGGTAGCGGCGGGTCCACTCCGGGTCCTCGACGGTCGAGATCTTCCGCCACAGCTCGACGGTCTCCGGGCGGCGGGCCCGCTCGGGCGCGTACGAGCGCTCGTGGTGCCACGCGCCGTCCTCCAGAGCGACGGCGAGGATGTAGGGCACCGAGTGGTCGAGGGTCTCGCGGCTGGCGTAAGGGTCGTACTTCTGCGGGTCGTTGGCGCCGGAGCCGATGACGTGGTGGGTGTGGTGGCTGGTGTGCAGCACGATGCGGCGGACGCCGCCGAGCGGCCCGGTGCGCTCGCGAAGCCGCCGTGCCAGATCGATGACGGCCTGCGCCTGGTACTCCGCGGAGTGCTCCTTGGTGTAGGTGTCGAGGATCGCGCGCCGCGGCTCGTCCGGTCCGGGAAGCGGGACCGTGTACGCGGCACCGGGCCCGTCGAGCATCCAGGCGAGGAAGCCGTCCTCCCCCTCGTAGACCGGCGACGGTGCCCCTTCGCCGCGCATCGCACGGTCGACGGCCTCGATCGCGGCCTTGCCGGCGAAGGCCGGGGCGAACGCCTTCCAGGAGGAGATCTCGCCCTTGCGGGACTGCCGGGTCGCGGTCGTGGTGTGCACGGCCTGCTGGACGGCCTGGTGGACGGTCTCCGTCTCCAGACCGAGCAGGGCCCCGAGTCCGCAGGCGGTGGCCGCGCTGAGGTGGGCGACGTGGTCGATGCGGTGGGCGTGCAGACAGATGCCCCGCACCAGCGCGACGTGGATCTCGTACGCGGCGACGATGCCGCGCAGCAGCTCCGCGCCGCTGCGCCCGGTGTGCTGGGCGACCGCCAGCAGCGGCGGGATGTTGTCGCCGGGGTGGGAGTAGTCGGCGGCCAGGAAGGTGTCGTGGAAGTCCAGTTCGCGTACGGCGGTGCCGTTCGCCCACGCCGCCCACTCCGGGGAGACCCGTACGTGCGGTGCCGTGCCGAAGACCGAGGCGCCGGGTGCCGCGCTGTGCGGCAGCGCCTGGGTACGGGCGACGGCGACCGGGCGGCGGCGCAGCGAGGCCACGGCGACGGCGGCGTTGTCGATCACACGGTTCACGGCCATGGCGGCGGCCTCGGGGTCGAGTCCGCCGGGCTGCGGTGTGCCGGTGGCGACGGCCGCCAGCTTCCACGCGAGCTGCTCCTCGCGGGGCAGCCGGTCGGCGCTGGGATGGACACGTACCTGGTGGTCGATCACGGGACTCCTCGCCGGGACGCGATGGGCTGCGTACGAATGCTTCGCGGATGCTTCGCAACGAGCATTCCCCGTTTCCGCACCCCCGGACGAGGGCCCCAATCTGCGAAATGTCTCCGCGGTGCCGCTGTGAAACTGCGAAAGTTGCGAATTCGGCGGATGCTAGTTTGGCAAGCCGGGCGGTGGCGGAGGCCCCGGGCGGACCCCGGACCCCGGACCCCGGACCCCGGACCCCCGACCCCGGATCCGGATCGCGGGAGGAGGACGGCGCCATGGCACGGCCCGCGGCACGCAAGATCTACGCACACGCCAAGCTGCGCAGACTCCGCGCCCAGCACGGCATGAACCAGGTCGAGCTGGCCCGCGCCCTGGACATCTCCACCAGCTATCTCAACCAGATCGAGCACAGCCAGCGCCCGCTCACCGCGCCC
>NZ_LJGW01000143.1:69703-70873 GCF_001751255.1 Streptomyces nanshensis
CTTCTCCGAGGCCGACGAGGAACGCCTCGCGACGGATCTGCGCGCGGCGCTCGCCGACGAGGCCAGCGGTGTCGCCGTCGGCCCGGAGGAGGCGGTCGAGGTGGCGCGCGACCACCCGGAGGCGGCCCGCGCCCTGGTGGCGCTGCACCGCCGCTACCGCGAGTCCGCGGAACAGGTGGCGGCGCTCGCCTCGGACCCCGCGCTCGCCGGCTCCCCCGCCGCGCTTCCCCCGCTGGAGGCGCACGACGAGGTACGCGACTTCTTCTACGCCCACCACAACCACTTCGGGCCGCTCGACGAGGAGGCCGAACGCACCGCCGGCGGCCTCGGGTTGGACTCCGCCCGGCCCGCGGCGACCGTGCTGCGGGAGCTGTTCACCGAGCGGCACGGCATCACGATCGTCCGGTCGAGCCCCGAACGGGCCGCCGCCACCCGGCGGTTCGACCGGGAGCGCCGCCTGCTCTTCCTCTCCCCCTATCTCACGGAGGGGCAGCAGGCGTTCCAACTCGCCACGCAGCTCGCGCTGTTGGAGCACCGCGGGCTGCTGGACGCGCTCGCCGGCGGCACCACCTTCGCCTCACCACAGGCCGTCGGACTGGCCCGGATCGGGCTGGCCAACTACTTCGCGGGCGCGCTGCTCATGCCGTACACGGCCTTCCACGCGGCGGCCGAAGAGCTGCGCTACGACATCGAGTTGCTCCAGGCACGGTTCGGCGTCGGCTTCGAGACGGTGTGCCACCGGCTGTCCACCTTGCAGCGCACGGGGCGGCGCGGGGTGCCGTTCTCGTTCCTGCGCGCGGACCGCGCGGGCAACATCTCCAAGCGGCAGTCCGCCACCGACTTCCACTTCTCCCGGCTGGGTGGCACCTGCCCGCTGTGGACCGTCTACGAGGCGTTCTCCGCGCCCGGCCGCATCCTCACCCAGGTCGCCGAAATGCCGGACGGCAAGCGGTACTTCTGGGTGGCGCGCACCGTCACCCGGGGCGGCTTCGGACACCGTGCGCCGCGCGCCGAGTTCGCCGTGGCGCTGGGCTGCGAGCTGCGCCACGCCCACCGGCTCGTCTACGCCGAGGGCGTCGCCCTGGACGACCCGGCGGCGGCCACGCCCATCGGCCTGGGCTGCCGCATCTGCGAACGGCGCGACTGCGCCCAGCGCGCGCGACCGCCGGC
>NZ_LJGW01000103.1:0-4212 GCF_001751255.1 Streptomyces nanshensis
CACCCGTGCCGCCGAGGCGTCCCGCGCCGCCGCGTCCGCGCCGCGCGTCGCGGTCGTCCCCACGCGCGCGGCGGTCCAGGGCATCGCCGCGCTCGCCGTGCACGACCCGGAACGCCGCTTCGACGACGACGTCGTCGCCATGACCAACGCGGCCGGAGCTACCCGCTACGGCGAAGTCACCGTCGCGGAACGGCCGTTCTGGACGATGGCGGGCGTCTGCGCCGAGGGCGACGTGCTCGGTCTGGTCGAGGACGACGTGGTCGTCATCGGCGACGACGTCGCCGCGGCGGCCTCCGACGTACTGGGACGGATGCTCGCCGCGGGCGGCGAGATGGTCACACTGATCGTCGGCGACGGAGCGCCCCCGGGCCTCGCCGACGGTCTGGAGGAGCAGGTGCGCGCCGGTCATCTCGGCGTCGACACGGTCGTCTACGACGGGCGGCAGCGCTCCTCGCTGCTGCTGATCGGCGTCGAGTGACCGCCGGAGACCTCCCTTCCGGTCTCCCCACCGGCGGCCCCGCGTCCCGCAGTTCGCACAGCGCTCACGCCCCGCTCCCGCCCGTATCCCCGGCCCTGTCACCGGCATGGTGTGCAATGGGGCTGTGTCCGCGCTCGACGAACCCCTGAAGAAGCATCTGGGCGGCGCCACCGCGAAGGTGCTGGCCGAACATCTCGACCTCCACACCACCGGCGATCTGCTGCACCACTACCCACGGCGCTACGAGGAGCGCGGCCAGCTCACGCGCCTGTCCGATCTGCCGCTGGACGAGCACGTCACCGTCGTCGCGCAGGTGGCCAAGTCCCAGGTGCACACGTACAACCGGGGCAGGGGACGCCGGCTGGAGGTCGTCCTCACCGACGGCAGCGGCCGGCTCCAGCTCGTCTTCTTCGGGCGGGGCGTCTACCAGCCGCAGAAGGAGCTGGTGCCGGGCACGCGCGCGATGTTCGCGGGGAAGGTCGGCGTCTTCAACGGCCGCCTCCAGCTCGCACATCCGCAGTACGAGAGGCTCGGCACGGGCAGCGGCAACGAGGACGTCGACGCGTTCGCCAACCGTCTGATGCCGATCTATCCGGCCGTCGCGCAGATGGCGTCGTGGAAGATCGCCAAGTCCGTCGCCACGGTGCTCGCCTCGATGGAGGCCACGGGCTGGGCCGGGCTCGTGGACCCGCTGCCGTCCGCGATCCGCGAGGAGCGGCGGCTGATCACACTGCCCGAGGCGTTCGAGAAGGTGCACAGGCCGCGTACGAAGGCGGACGTCGCGGCGGCGCGCGACAGGCTGAAGTGGGACGAGGCGTTCATCCTGCAGGTCGCGCTCGCCCGGCGCCGCGCGGCCGACTCCCAACTGCCCGCCGTGGCACGGCGTCCCGTCGAGGGAAGGCTGCTGGACGCCTTCGACGCGAAGCTGCCCTTCACTCTCACCGAGGGCCAACGGCACGTCAGCCGGGAGATCTTCGACGACCTCGCCGCCGAACACCCCATGCACCGGCTGCTCCAGGGCGAGGTGGGCTCCGGCAAGGCGCAGCCGCTGGACGCCCTCGTGCTCACGCCGGGCGGCTTCCGCGCCATGGGCGGTATCGAACCGGGCGACGAGGTCGTCACACCCTCGGGCGAGCGGGCGAGCGTCGAGGGCGTCTTCCCCCAAGGGCAGCGCGAGGTATGGCGGTTGACGCTGTGCGACGGCAGCAGCGTCGAGTGCGACGACGAGCATCTCTGGTACGTCGGCACGGCCGAGGAGTGGCGGCGCGGCGACCGTCCGCGGGTGCTGACCACGCGCGAGATCCGCAACGACCTGACGGGGCCCGACGGTTCGCCGAAGTGGCAGCTCCCGCGCGCCGTGCCCGTCGACCTCGGCGCTCCGGCACCGCAGCGCGAGGACCCGTACGCGACGGGTCTGCGGCTGGGACGTCCGGACGGCGCGGGCCCCGTACCGGAGGCGTCACGGGAGGACTCGCTCAAGAACCGGCTGGCCCTGCTCCAGGGCATCCTCGACGCCGCGGCGGAGGCGGGCGGGGTCACGGACGACGGCGAACCCGTGCCGGGCTCCCTCCGCCTCCGCTGCGCCGGCCTCGCGCTCGCCGAGGACGTGGCGTGGCTCGTCCGCTCCCTCGGCGGCTACGCACGGATCACTCCGGGGACACCGGCGAGACCGCAGAAGCGCTCGGACGGCGGCCCGGACGAGCCTCAACACCCGCCCACAGAGGGGGAGTCGGGGGCGCGCCCCTCGGTCGCCTTCGTACTCCCGCCCGAGCACCCGCCGTTCCGCTCGTACGCGGGGAGCGCCTCGTACGCGGAGAGCACCTCGTACGGGGAGGAGCCACGCGAGCCCGGCGACGACGGCACGCGGCCCGTACCGCCCCGCCGCCGCATCCGCGCCGCGGAGCCCGTGGGACGCAGACCCGTCCAGTGCATCAGCGTCCGCCATCCCGAACGGGCGTACGTCACCGACCACTTCACGGTCACGCACAACACGATGGTCGCCACCCGCGCGATGCTCGCCGTCGTCGACGCCGGAGGCCAGGCCGCGCTGCTCGCCCCCACCGAGGTCCTGGCCCAGCAGCACCACCGCTCCGTCACGGCGATGATGGGCGAGCTGGCGGAGGGCGGCATGCTCGGCGGCGCCGAACAGGCCACGAAGGTCGTGCTGCTCACCGGTTCGATGGGCGCCGCCGCCCGCCGCCGCGCCCTGCTGGATCTGACCACCGGCGAAGCCGGGATCGTCATCGGCACCCATGCGCTGATCGAGGACAAGGTCCGCTTCCACGACCTCGGCCTGGTCGTCGTCGACGAGCAGCACCGCTTCGGCGTCGAACAGCGGGACGCCTTGCGCGCCAAGGGAGTTCAGCCCCCGCACCTGCTGGTGATGACGGCGACGCCCATCCCGCGCACGGTCGCCATGACCGTCTTCGGCGATCTGGAGACCTCCGTCCTCGACCAGCTCCCGGCCGGCCGCTCGCCCATCGCCAGCCATGTCGTGCCCGCACGGGACAAGCCGCACTTCCTCGCCCGTACCTGGGAGCGCGTACGGGAGGAGACGGAGGCCGGGCACCAGACGTACGTCGTCTGCCCGCGCATCGGCGACGACGAGGAGCAGGAGACGGCGGCCCCGGCGTCGGGGGCGTCCGCGAAGTCGGGGAAGGCCGCGAAGTCTGCGAAGGCCGCGAAGCGGAAGCCCGCCGCGGAGGAGGAGGAGGCCCTGGGCGGCTCGCTCCCCGAGGAGGAGCCGGAGGAGGACGGGCGTCCGCCGCTCTCCGTCCTCGACACCGCCGCACAGCTTCGCGACGGCCCGCTGGCGGGACTGCGCGTGGAGGCCCTGCACGGCAGGATGCCGCCGGACGCCAAGGACGAGGTGATGCGCCGCTTCGCCCGGGGCGAGGTCGACGTGCTGGTCGCGACGACCGTCATCGAGGTCGGCGTCGACGTCCCCAACGCCACCGTCATGGTGATCATGGACGCCGACCGCTTCGGCGTCTCCCAACTCCACCAGCTCCGCGGCCGGGTGGGACGCGGTGCCGCCGCCGGCCTCTGTCTGCTGGTCACGGAGGCGCCCGAGGCGGGCCCGGCCCGCGCCCGGCTGGAGGCCGTCGCGGAGACGCTCGACGGCTTCGCGCTCTCCCGTATCGACCTGGAGCAGCGCCGCGAGGGCGATGTGCTCGGACAGGCGCAGTCGGGCGCCCGTACGTCGCTGCGGATGCTGGCGGTGATCGAGGACGAGGAGATCATCGAGGCCGCACGCGAGGCGGCGAACGCGGTCGTCGCCGACGACCCGGAGCTGGAGCGGCTGCCGGAGCTGCGTACGGCGTTGAACGCGCTGCTGGACGAGGAGCGCGAGGACTACCTCGACAAGGGCTGACCGCGTCGACGCCCCGCGCCCCGCGCCGATCCCCGCCCCGCGCCGACCCCGCCCGGGGCCCGTACGGCCCCGGCGCCGGCACCGCCGCCGTGGGATCCTCGGTCCCGACGACCCGTGCGGCGCCCGGCCCGCCCCGGCACCGCCGTCCGTCCCCGCGTGAGCCGCCCGTGAGCGAGCCGTCCCGTCCCGTACGAGAGCGAAGAGCGAAGGCACCCAGAGATGACCCGCGTGATCGCAGGAACCGCCGGCGGCCGTCGCCTGACCGTGCCGCCGGGCCAGGGCACCCGCCCCACGTCCGACCGCGCGCGCGAGGGCATGTTCTCCAGTTGGGAGGCCCAACTCGGCGCCGCCGGCGAGGCCG
>NZ_LJGW01000103.1:4224-14026 GCF_001751255.1 Streptomyces nanshensis
CGGCGAGGCCGCCTGGCGCGGCCTGCGCGTGCTCGACCTGTACGGCGGCTCCGGCGCCGTCGGCCTGGAGGCCCTCTCGCGCGGAGCCGCGCACGTCCTGCTCGTCGAGTCCGACGCCCGCGCCGCCCGCACCATCCGGCAGAACGTGCGGACGCTCGGTCTGCCCGGCGCCGAGGTACGGCACGCCAAGGCCGCGCAGACCGCGGCCGGTGAGCCGCCGGAGGCACCGTACGACCTGGCCTTCCTCGACCCGCCGTACGCCGTGACCGACGAGGAGGTGCGCGAGATTCTGCTCACACTCCGCTCCGGGCACTGGCTGGCCGCCGAAGCGCTCGTCACCGTGGAGCGCAGTACGCGCGGTGGCCGCTTCACCTGGCCCGGAGGCTTCGAGGGCCTCCGGTCCCGTCGCTACGGCGAGGGAACGCTCTGGTACGGTCGCGCCGCCGCCGGCGGAGACGCCCCCACACCATGCTGAACTCCGCGGACACCCCCAAGGCCCCCCATCGTCCGGAGAGCGAGGAACCACCAGTGCGTCGCGCAGTCTGTCCGGGATCCTTCGACCCCATCACCAACGGACATCTCGACATCATCGCCCGCGCCTCCAAGCTCTACGACTCGGTGTACGTCGCCGTGATGATCAACAAGTCGAAGCAGGGGCTCTTCTCGGTGGACGAGCGCATCGACCTCATCCACGAAGTGACCGCCGCCTTCGGCAACGTACGCGTGGAGGCCTTCCACGGACTGCTCGTCGACTTCTGCAAGGACCGCGACATCCCCGCCATCGTCAAAGGGCTGCGCGCCGTCTCGGACTTCGACTACGAGCTGCAGATGGCCCAGATGAACAACGGCCTCTCCGGCGTCGAGACGCTCTTCGTACCGACCAACCCCACCTACAGCTTCCTCTCTTCCAGCCTGGTCAAGGAGGTCGCCACCTGGGGCGGCGACGTCTCCCACCTGGTCCCCGAGCCGGTGCTGCGCGCGCTGGAGGCGCGCCTCGCCAAGCCGTGAACGGCCCGCGTGCCGCCGAGTCGGGGCATCGGCTGTCGGGTTGAGCGCCTGTGGCCGTACAGTCGCCTCCGTGGACGTTCAGCAGAAACTCGACGAGATCGTGACGGCCGTGGACAGCGCACGCGCGATGCCCATGTCGGCCTCGTGCGTGGTGAACCGGGCCGAACTGCTCGCCATGCTCGAAGAAGTACGGGAAGCGCTCCCCGGGTCGCTCGCACAGGCCGAGCAACTGCTGGGCGGGCGCGAGCAGATGGTCGCCGAGGCACAGGCCGAAGCGCAGCGCATCATCGAATCCGGGCACGCGGAGCGCGGTTCGCTGGTCTCCGGCACCGAGGTGGTACGCCAGGCGCAGGCCGAGGCCGATCAACTCCTCGCCCAGGCACGGCAGGAGGCCGCGGAGATCCGCGCCGAGGCCGACGACTACGTGGACAGCAAGCTCGCCAACTTCGAGGTCGTGCTCAGCAAGACCATCGGCTCCGTCGAACGCGGCCGGGAGAAGCTGCTCGGCAGCGGCCCCGGCTCCGAGGAGTGGAACGAGGAGTACGCCGAGGACGCCCCCGAACGCTCCACCGACCCGCGGGAGTTGCGGGAGCGCGCCGACAACTACGTGGACGCCAGGCTCGGTTCGGTCGCCGCCGTCCTCTCCAAGACCCTGGAGGCCGTCGGCAGGGGACGCGCGAAGCTGCTCGGCCACCGTCCGGCCGACGAGCTCGGCGCCCACATGGCCGCGCAGGACGCCGCCGGGCAGAGCGTCCACACCAGCGACGCCGACTACATGGCCGACCTGGCCGCGCTCGCCCAGGACCCCTCCGCCGTCCCCGCGCCTGCGGCGCAGCCAGAGCCCGCCGTTCCGCAGCCGCCCGTACAGCCCGGCTACGAGCCGGCCGCCGCGGGCGCCGACCCGTACGCGGCGGCCGCACAGCAGGAGGCGTACTACGGCGGCCAGGACGCCTACGCCTACCAGCAGCAGTACGCCTACTACGGCGCCCAGTCCGACCCGTACTACGCGCAGCAGCAGGCCCAGTTCCCGCAGGACCAGCCCTACGGGGGCCACGGCGGCCACCCCCAGGCGCACCAGGATCTGCACGGCCACCAGCAGCCGCAGCCGCAGCTCGACGAGACCAGCTTCTTCGACACGAGCATGATCGACCTGGACCAGGTCCGCGAGTACGAGAACCGCCATGGCCACGGCCATGGCCACGGGGGCCAGGGCTACGGCTACGGGCAGGGCGGCTGAGCCCAGCGAGCGGCGGATCGGCCGGATCCGGCGGCCGCCCGGCCCGATTGGGCGGCTGCGCGACGGTCCAGTATCCTGGCTCTTCGGTCACGCGCACATGGCGATGACCGCTGTCCGGAGTTCGCAGCCGGACGGCGCCCCACCGTAGAAAGCAGGAAGTTCTGAACGCCCGCCTCGACCCCCGAGCCCCCCTCGTGTTCGACACACGGGAGCTGGGGCGGCGGCCTGGCGCGATGAAGGAGCTCACCCGCACGGTGAAGTCGCCCGGCGACCTCGGCACAGAGGTCGTCGGTGTGCCGGACGACGCGACGATCGAGCTCGATCTCCGCCTGGAGTCGGTGATGGAGGGCGTGCTCGTGACGGGCACCGCCCGTGCGCCGCTCAAGGGGGAGTGCGTAAGGTGTCTGGAGCCGCTTGAGCAGGAATGCGTGGCGGATTTCCAGGAGTTGTTCTCCTACCCCGACGCCGACGACCGGAGCCGCCCCAGCGCGGAGTCCGGCGACGACGCCGAGGAGGAGGAGACCTTCTCCATCGAGGGCGACCACTTCGACCTCGAACCCGTGCTGCGGGACGCGGTGGTGCTGTCACTTCCGCTGCAGCCGGTGTGCCGGGACGACTGCCCCGGGCTGTGCGCCACTTGCGGCGCCCGCCTGGCGGACGATCCGGAGCACGATCACGAAGACGCCGTCGACATCCGTTGGGCGGCACTGGAGGGACTCGCCGAGACCATGAAGGACGGCGAGAAGGACACGCCCCGCGACGCCGGGGACGACTCACAGGAGAAGTAGCCGTGGCTGTTCCGAAGCGGAAGATGTCGCGCAGCAACACGCGCCACCGCCGGTCGCAGTGGAAGGCTGCGGTCCCGAGCCTGGTGAAGTGCGAGCGCTGCCAGGAGCCCAAGCAGCAGCACATCGCGTGCCCGAACTGCGGCACCTACAACAAGCGTCAGGTCCTCGAGGTCTGATCGGCTGGTGACAGGCTCCATGTCAGACGCTCCGACCTCCGGAAGCGCTGACCGCCGCGGCGGAAGCCATCGGCCGGCAGCGGCTGCGGACGGGGCGGGCGAGGGCTCGGCCTACGCGGTTCTGGAAGGGCGGCTCGAGTACGTTCTCGAGCCCGCCCTTCTGGTGCGTGCGCTCACCCACCGTTCGTACGCATACGAGAACGGCGGCCTCCCCACCAACGAACGCCTCGAATTCCTCGGCGACTCGGTCCTCGGACTGGTCGTCACCGACACCCTCTACCGTCTCCATCCCGACCTCCCCGAGGGCCAGCTCGCGAAGCTGCGCGCCGCGGTGGTCAACTCGCGCGCTCTGGCCAAGGTCGCCCGCGGCCTGGACCTCGGAGCGTTCATCCGGCTCGGCCGGGGCGAGGAGGGCACGGGCGGCAGGGACAAGGCCTCGATCCTGGCCGACACCCTGGAGGCCGTGATCGGCGCGGTCTACCTGGACAAGGGACTGGACGCGGCGGGCGAGCTGATCCACCGGCTCTTCGACCCGCTCATCGAGCAGTCCTCGAACCTCGGCGCCGGGCTCGACTGGAAGACCAGCCTCCAGGAGCTGACCGCCGCCGAGGGCCTGGGCGTCCCCGAGTATCTGGTGACGGAGACGGGCCCCGACCACGAGAAGGTCTTCACGGCTGCCGCCCGCGTCGGTGGTGTCGCGTACGGCACCGGCACCGGCCGCAGCAAGAAGGAAGCCGAGCAGCAGGCGGCGGAGACGGCCTGGCGGGAGATCCGCGCGGCGGCGGACGGCGCCGGAGCGCAGTCCTCACCCCCGGCACCGTCCTCGTCGTCCTCGTCGTCTTCGTCTTCGCCGGACTCACCGTCCGGCTCCGGCGCCCCCGCCTCGTCCCCGGGCGTCTGAGCCCGGCGGGCGGGCCGGCAGCGGCCCTCGCCCCGCTTGCATGTGAGGAGAAGCGTGCCCGAGCTGCCCGAGGTCGAAGTGGTGCGCCGGGGACTGGAGCGCTGGGCGAGCGGCCGCGTGATCACCGGCGCCGAGGTGCTCCATCCCCGTGCGGTACGGCGGCACACCGCGGGCGCCGAGGACTTCGCGTCCCGGCTGCGCGGCCACCGCTTCGGTCCCGCACGGCGCCGCGGCAAGTATCTGTGGCTGCCGCTCGACCCGGGCTTCTGCGTACTGGCCCACCTCGGCATGAGCGGCCAGCTCCTCATCCAGCCCGCCGGCACCCCGGACGAGCGGCATCTGCGGATCCGGATCACCTTCGAGGACCCCGCGGGAGGCGAGCTGCGCTTCGTCGACCAGCGCACGTTCGGCGGCCTCTCGCTGCACCCGGAGACCGTCGTACCGGAGTCCGGCGCCCTCCCCGACGTGATCGCGCACATCGCCCGCGACCCCCTCGACCCGCTCTTCGACGAGCAGGCGTTCCACGGGGCACTGCGCCGCCGCCGTACGACGATCAAGCGCGCGCTGCTCGACCAGTCGCTGATCAGCGGCGTCGGCAACATCTACGCGGACGAGGCGCTGTGGCGGGCACGGCTGCACTACGAGCGGCCCACCGCGACGCTGACCCGTCCCCGCACCACGGAGCTGCTGGGCCACATCCGGGACGTGATGAACGCGGCGCTCGCCGCCGGCGGCACGAGCTTCGACAGCCTCTACGTGAACGTCAACGGGGAGTCCGGCTACTTCGAGCGCTCACTGGACGCCTACGGACGCGAGGACGAGCCCTGCCGACGCTGTGGCACCGCGATGCGCCGCCGCCCGTGGATGAACCGCTCCAGCTACTACTGCCCCCGGTGCCAGCCGGCGCCGCGCGTACGGCCCACGGCGCCCCTGCCCCGGTGACACCGCCGCGGTGACGCGGCCCCCATCACGCTGCACGAACGCGACAGCCCCGGTACGGCCCGAAGGCCGCACCGGGGCTGTAAGCGTGCGCTGCGCTGTGCTCAGTAGCCGAAGTCCTGCGTCCACCACGGGCCGTCGTCGTCGAGGTACTCGCCGACGCCCATCGTGCGGTATTCGCAGTTGAGGATGTTGGCCCGGTGCGAGGGGCTGTCCATCCAGTCCTCGACCACGGACTCGGGGCTCTCCTGGCCGCGCGCGATGTTCTCGCCGCCCAGGTCGAGAATGCCGAGGTCCTCGGCACGGTCCCAGGGGCTCGAACCGTCGGGAGCGAGGTGACTGAAGAAGTCCTCGATCGCCATGTCGCGGCTGAAGTCCCCGGCCAGCTCCGAGAGTTGCTTGCTGGCCTTCAGCGGCTTGCAGCCGACGTCCTCGCGCTCCTCGTTGACGAGCGAGAGCACCTCGGCCTCGTCCCGCGTGGTCTTGCCGACGGGACGCGACGAGCTGCCGCCGGAGCTGCCGGCCTCCGAACCGGAGCCGCTGCCCGAACCGCCGCCCGTGCCGCTGCCGTTGCCCTTTCCACTGCCCTTGCCGCTGCCGTCGCTGTTCCCGGCACCGTCGCCCTTGCCGCCGCCGGGGTTCGGCTGCTGCGAGTCGTTGCCCCCGCCCGGCTCGGACTGCTGCGGCGGTTTCGGATTCTGGTTCTGACCACCTCCGGGCTTCGAGGTGTCCGGCGGAACATTGCCGCCCTCCGATGCCCCGTCACCGCCCGGAGTCTGCGAACCGCCTTCCGGGGCAGGCACGTTGGGCTTGGAGGACTGGTCGGGGGGACCGCCGGCCTGTACGTCGCTGTACTGAGTGCCCGGAGCCCCTCCGGGCGACGGAACCACTGTGGAAGCGACGGCCACCGCACCCATTGCCATCGCCGCGGACGCTCCCAGAAGTCCCGCCCGTGCCGAGAACCCGCCCCGCTGAACCGCTGAGGTAGGGGGGGTCGGCCTGCGGTGCGAGCCGCGCTGCCGATAACCGATGTCGTACGTGACGACCGGCTCGGGAGCGTGGGATACACGTCTGTGACGGCCCATCTCAGAAAGTCCTCACATGTTCGGCTTTCAAAGCCTCATCCGATCGGGTGACGCTTGTCGGCCCGGACTTTACGCCATGACCAAGGGGGCGCATGTGCCGACCGGGGAAATGTCCGGATAGCTTGCCGCCATGACTCCGGGGATTGCGAAGCCCAGTGACAACAATGACCGTTCGGCAGCGGGCGTCCGCCTCACGGCCTGGGTGCGCGGCCGCGTCCAGGGCGTCGGCTTCCGTTGGTTCACACGTGCCGCCGCGTTGCGCATCGGCGGTCTGGAGGGGTTCGTCGTCAACCTCGGCGACGGCCGCGTCCAGGTCGTCGCCGAGGGGGCGCGAGCGGAGTGCGAACGGCTTCTGGGCTGGCTGCGTTCCGACGACACGCCCGGGCAGGTCGACGGTGTCACGGAGATCTGGGACGAGCCTCGTGGAGGCTACGCGGGCTTCGCCATTCGATGATCCAAAGCGGTTGCCATTCGGGGCTGACCATGCAAGGCTTCCGCAACGAGTGGTTGAGAGTGATCTTCACGCCCCCCGCGGGGCCGCCGCCTCCGGCGTCAGCACGCCGTCGAGACAGGGCCGCCCAGGGCCGCGGGGCGTGATCGTGTTGACCGTCAAACCTTTTGGTGAGAAGCTTGAAGTCCCCCGCAGCCGGACTGATTGCTCCGGAAAAACAAGTTCAGAAGTGGTACAGCGGGCGCGAATTTTCCCTCACGACCAACCACACCACTCGGGTTGGTCACTCAGTGTGGAGGACCATCGATCATGGCAAAGGCGCTTCTCGGTTACGTCGGCGGCTCCGACCCCCGAGTCCTCTCCGAGATGCGACGGCTTCAGCAGCGCGTCCAGGACCTGGAATCCGAGCTTGTACGGATGCAGGCCGAGAACGACGCTCTGTCCGCCGCCGCACGGCACCAGGACACGATGCTCGAAGGTATCGACATCGACGTACACCAGGCAGAGCCTGCGCTGACCTGACTCGACCCGCTCCGAGCCGGGCCGGCGTACAGCCTGCCGCTTCAATTCCGCGAGGGACGCTTCGGCGTCCCTTCGTTGTTTCCGGGTGGCGCTTCCTTCACCACATCGTGTGCCGTGGCCAGTTGGGCTCTTCAGTCTCGGGCGCTCGTGCTTACCGACTGATGTGCCCCACGCCACACATGGCGAAACCGATGAGGATCGGCGGGAGTTCGCCACGCTCCGTGCCCGTCCCGGACTGCCGGGGCGGCGAGTCGACTAGAGTCCGACGGCGTGCACCTGAAGAGCCTGACACTGCGGGGATTCAAATCCTTCGCCTCCGCCACGACGCTGCGGTTCGAGCCCGGCATCACGTGTGTCGTGGGCCCGAACGGCTCGGGCAAGTCCAATGTCGTGGACGCCCTGTCGTGGGTGATGGGCGAGCAGGGCGCGAAGTCCCTGCGCGGCGGCAAGATGGAGGACGTCATCTTCGCCGGTACGACGGGGCGTCCGCCCCTCGGCCGTGCCGAGGTCTCCCTCACCATCAACAACGCCGACGGCGCCCTGCCCATCGAGTACTCCGAAGTCACCATCACGCGGATCATGTTCCGCAACGGCGGCAGCGAGTACCAGATCAACGGCGACACCTGCCGGCTGCTGGACATCCAGGAGCTGCTGTCCGACTCCGGCATCGGGCGCGAGATGCACGTCATCGTGGGTCAGGGGCAGCTCGACGGCGTGCTGCACGCCGATCCCAACGGGCGGCGCGCCTTCATCGAGGAGGCCGCCGGCGTCCTCAAGCACCGCAAGCGCAAGGAGAAGGCGCTGCGGAAGCTGGACGCGATGCAGGCCAACCTCGCCCGCGTACAGGACCTCACGGACGAACTGCGGCGCCAGCTCAAGCCGTTGGGGCGGCAGGCCGCCGTCGCGCGCAAGGCGCAGGTCATCCAGGCCGATCTGCGCGACGCCAGGCTGCGGCTGCTCGCGGACGACCTGGTGACGCTGAAGGAGGCCCTCCGCACGGAGATCGCGGACGAGGCCGCGCTCAAGGAGCGCAAGGACGCCGTCGAGGGGCGGCTGAAGGAAGCGCTGCGCCGCGAGGCCGAGTTGGAGCAGCAGGTCCGGATGCTGGCGCCGCGTCTGGAGCGAGCCCAGCAGACCTGGTACGAGCTGTCGCAGCTCGCCGAGCGGGTGCGCGGCACCATCGGCCTCGCCGACCAGCGCGTCCAGCATGCGGCGGCCGAGCCCGTCGAGGAGCGCCGCGGCCGCGACCCGGAGGACATGGAGCGCGAGGCCCACCGCATCCGTGAGCAGGAGGCGGAGTTGGAGGCCGCGCTGGAGGCCGCGGAACGGGCGTTGGACGACACCGTCTCCCACCGGGCCGAACTCGAGCGGCAGTTGCACGACGAGGAACGCCGCCTCAAGGACGCGGCACGCGCCATCGCGGACCGCCGCGAGGGCCTCGCCCGGCTGCACGGTCAGGTCAACGCGGCCCGCAGCAGGGCCGCTTCGGCGCAGTCCGAGATCGACCGGCTGGCCACGGCCAGGGACGAGGCGCAGGAGCGCGCGGAGGCGGCACAGCAGGAGTACGAGAGCCTCCAGGCCGAGGTCGAGGGCCTGGACGCCGGCGATACACAGCTCGCCGAGCAGCACGAGGCCGCCAAGCGCGAACTCGCGGACGCCGAAGCGGCGTTGTCCGCCGCACGCGACGCCGTCACGACCGTCGAGCGGGAGCGCGCCGCCACCTCCGCGCGCCATGACGCCCTCGCGCTGGGCCTGCGGCGCAAGGACGGCACGGGCGCGCTGCTCTCGGCCTCCGACGCGCTCAGCGGGCTGCTCGGGCCGGCGTCCGAACTCCTCAGCGTCACCCCCGGGTTCGAGGTCCCCGTCGCCGCGGCACTGGGTGCCGCCGCCGACGCGGTGGCCGTCGCCGACACCTCCACCGCCGCCGACGCACTGCGGCTGCTGCGTAAGCACGACGCGGGCCGGGCGGCGCTGCTGCTGGGCTCCGCACCCGAGGGCGGCGACGCCCACGCTCCGAGCGGCCATGCGCCGGACCCGCAGTCACCGGGGGAGGGCGCCCGCCCCGCCTGGCAGCTCGTACGGGCGCCCGCCGAGCTGATGCCCGCCGTACGCAAGCTGCTGCGCGACATGGTGGTCGTACGGACGCTGGAGGACGCCGAGCAGACCGTGGCCGAGCAGCCCGGCACGGTGGCCGTGACGGCCGAAGGGGACGTGCTCGGCGCGCACTTCGCCCAGGGCGGCTCCGCCGGCGCCCCCAGCCTGCTGGAGTCGCAGGCGGCCGTGGACGAGGCCGCGGCGGAGCTGAGGGAACTGTCCGCCCGGCACACCGGGTTGAGTGAGGAGCAGGCGAGCGCCCGTGAGCGGCGCCGTGAATGCGCGGCGCTCGTCGAGGAGTTGGGGAAGCGGCGCAGTGCCGCCGACAAGGAGAAGTCGCAGATCGCGGGGCGGCTGGGGACCCTCGGCGGGCAGGCGCGCGGCGCCGCCGGCGAGGCCGAACGCACCGCGGCGGCCGTGGCGAAGGCCGAGGCCGCGCTCGTACGGGCCACCGAGGAGGCCGAGGAGCTGGCCGAGCGGCTGTCCGTGGCCGAGGAGGCACAGCAGGACGAGGAGACCGAACCGGACACCTCGTTGCGCGACCGGCTCTCGGCGGACGGTGCCAACGCCCGGCAGACCGAGATGGAGGCTCGGCTCCAGG
>NZ_LJGW01000103.1:14051-16947 GCF_001751255.1 Streptomyces nanshensis
TCGGCTCCAGGTCCGTACGCACGAGGAGCGGGTCAAGTCCCTGGCGGGACGGGCGGATTCACTCGACCGTGGGGCGCGCGCGGAGCGCGAGGCCCGGGCCCGCGCCGAGCAGCGCCGCGCCCGTATGCGGCACGAGGCCGAGGTGGCCGGCGCGGTGGCCTCGGGAGCTCGGCAGCTCCTGGCCTATGTGGAGGCGTCGTTGGCCCGCGCGGAGGAGGAGCGCGAGACGGCCGGGCAGGCCAAGTCCGAGCGGGAACGCGCCCTGGCGGCCGAGCGCAACGAAGGACGCGAGCTGAAGGACGAGTTGGACAAGCTGACCGACTCGATGCACCGCGGCGAGGTGCTGGGCGCCGAGAAGCGGATGCGCGTGGAGCAACTGGAGACCAAGGCGCTGGAGGAGCTGGGCGTCGAACCCGCGGGTCTGATCGGCGAGTACGGCCCGGACCAGCTCGTACCGCCGTCCCTGCCCGCCGAGGGCGAGGAACTGCCCGAGGACCCGGAGCATCCGCGCAACAAGCCGGTTCCGTTCGTCCGCGCCGAGCAGGAGAAGCGGCTGAAGTCGGCCGAACGCGCCTACCAGAAGCTGGGGAAGATCAACCCGCTGGCGCTGGAGGAGTTCGCGGCGCTGGAGGAGCGGCACCAGTTCCTCAGCGAGCAGTTGGAGGACCTGAAGAAGACCCGGGCGGATCTGCTGCAGGTGGTGAAGGAGGTCGACGAGCGCGTCGAGCAGGTCTTCACCGAGGCGTACTACGACACGGCGCGCGAGTTCGAGGGCGTCTTCTCGCGGCTCTTCCCGGGCGGCGAGGGCCGGTTGGTGCTGACGGACCCGGAGAACATGCTCACCACGGGCGTCGACGTCGAGGCGCGGCCGCCGGGCAAGAAGGTCAAGCGGCTCTCGCTGCTCTCCGGCGGCGAGCGGTCCCTGACGGCGGTGGCGCTGCTGGTGTCGATCTTCAAGGCGCGCCCCAGCCCCTTCTACGTCATGGACGAGGTGGAGGCGGCGCTCGACGACACCAACCTCCAGCGTCTGATCGGGCTGATCGAGGAGCTGAAGGGCAGCTCTCAGCTCATCGTCATCACGCACCAGAAGCGGACGATGGAAGTCGCCGACGCGCTCTACGGGGTCTCGATGCAGGGCGACGGTGTCACCAAGGTCATCAGCCAGCGCCTGAGTTGAACCCCGGTCAGTATCGACGCCTCTCAACACCCGCTGCGGCACTGTCTCTTCACATAGTGAACATCGATGTGACAACCGTAACGTCCGGTCAATGAGTCTGGACCTATTGACTTCGAAACTTAAAGTCATAGTCTCTGCAACGTCACTTTTACCTTCAAGCCGTGGCGCGTGCGTCTGCGTGCCCGCCTCGGAGGCGACGCCGTTTTGAACCCGGCCCCGACGCCGGGCACGCAGGAGAGACCTTGACGAGCACCCCACAGCCGGCGCCCCCCACGGAGAGCGGCCAGACCGCACCGCTCGGACGCGTCGTCTTCATCGCAGCAGCAGCCGCCATGGGCGGCTTCCTCTTCGGCTACGACAGCTCCGTGATCAACGGCGCGGTCGAGGCGGTACGCGGCAGATTCGACGCGGGATCGGCCATGCTGGCCCAGGTCATCGCCGCCGCCCTCATCGGCAGCGCGATCGGCGCGGCCCTCGCCGGACGCATCGCGGACCGCATCGGGCGCATCCGCGTCATGCAGATCGCGGCCGTCATCTTCACGGTGAGCGCGATCGGTTCGGCGCTGCCCTTCGCGCTGTGGGACCTCGCCCTGTGGCGCGTGCTCGGCGGTGTCGCGATCGGCATGGCCTCCGTGATCGGGCCCGCGTACATCGCCGAGGTCTCACCGCCCGAGTACCGCGGACGTCTCGCCTCCTTCCAGCAGGCCGCGATCGTCACCGGCATCGCCGTCTCCCAGCTCGTCAACTTCGGGATCCTCACGATCGCGGACGGCGACCAGCGCGGGAATCTGGCCGGCCTGGAGGCGTGGCAGTGGATGCTCGGCATCATGGTGATCCCGTCCGTGGCCTACTTCCTGCTCTCGTTCGTGATCCCCGAGTCGCCGCGCTTCCTGATCTCCGTGGGGCGCCAGGCGAAGGCGCGCGAGGTGCTCGGCAGCGTCGAGGGCGAGCACGACCGGCTCGACGAGCGTCTCGCCGAGATCGAGCACGGGATGCGCACCGAGCACAAGTCGACGTTCAAGGACCTGCTGGGCGGACGGTTCGGCTTCCTGCCCATCGTGTGGGTGGGCATCGGGCTGTCGGTCTTCCAGCAACTCGTCGGCATCAACGTGGTGTTCTACTACTCCTCGACGCTGTGGCAGTCCGTCGGGATCAACCCCGAGAGCTCGTTCCTCTACTCCTTCACCACGTCGATCGTGAACATCATCGGCACCGTCATCGCGATGGCGCTCGTCGACAAGATCGGCCGCAAGCCCCTCGGGCTCATCGGCTCCATCGGCATGACGGTCTCGCTGGCCTCCGTGGCCTGGGCCTTCTCCGCCGTACGGGGCTCGGGCGAGAACGTCTCGCTGCCGGACCTCCAGGGGGCCGTCGCCCTCGTCGGGGCGCACACCTTCACGCTCTTCTTCGCGCTCTCCTGGGGCGTCGTCGTATGGGTGCTGCTCGGCGAGATCTTCCCCAACAAGCTCCGCGCCGCCGGTCTCGGCGTCGCGGCGGCGGCCCAGTGGATCGCCAACTGGGTCATCACCGCCAGCTTCCCGAGCCTTTCCGAGTGGAACCTGTCGGCGACGTACGTGATCTACACGGGCTTCGCCCTGCTCTCGATTCCGTTCCTGCTCAAGTGGGTTCCGGAGCCGAAGGGCAAGGCGTTGGAGGAGATGGGCTAACCGAACCCCGCCGCCCGCTCCTCTGCACGGTCGCCGCCCCGGCCCCACGACG
>NZ_LJGW01000132.1:0-7535 GCF_001751255.1 Streptomyces nanshensis
GCCTCACGCTGCGCCTGCGGGTGTGCGCACCGCTGTGGCCGCACGGCCACGACCGCCGCTCCCTGGCGGCGGCCGCCCACGCGGCGATCTCCGCCGCCACGGGAGACCCGCCCACGCCGGAGGAGGCCCTGCGACGGTACGAGGCCAGCCCCCGGGCGTGGACGGCCAACGGGCCGTTGGCGACGCCGCGTTGAGGGGGCGTGTGCGACGGCGATACGAGCACGGCACACGGCGGGGCCTTCGCCCTGCGCGTGCCCTACGCGGTCAGAAGTCCGCGCCGCCTCAGCAGCGGCAGCACGTGTTCCGTCACCGCAGGAGCGAGCCGGACGTCGTTCTCCCGGCCGGAGACCCACCGCATGTCCGCGAGTTCGGCGGCGGGCCGCGGAGCGCGGCTCATCCCCGCCTCGTACACCGCCATCGTCATGGGCACGCCTTCCAGCGCCGCACGGGCGGTGACGTCGGCGAGGAAACGCGGTGCCACGGGCCGTACTCCGAGTTCCTCGGCCAGTTCGCGGGACAGCGTCTGCGTCGGCTCCTCACCCGGATCCGGCTTTCCGCCGGGGAGATAGAAGACGTCGGGGGCCGCCTTCTTGCTCACCACCAGCAGACGTCCCTCCCGCACGATGACGGCCGCCACCACGGCCAGTGGCTCGTCGTCACCGGATGCCGGAGGAGGCACCGCACCGCTGTCTTGCGCCATGCCTCCGATTCTCACAGCCGCGTACGGTCCCGGTCCGTGCGGCCCCGCTCCGGCTCCGGCGCAACTCCCCGTACCACGGCCCGAGTCGGCGCCGCCCACCCGCAATTCCCCGTCCCGCACGGCGCGTTCACTCCCCCGCGCCCGAACGCCCCCTCACAGCACGCCCATGTCCCGCGCCGTCCACACCGACGGGACCACCGGGCGGTAGCCCAGCTCGTGGCGGATGCGCGTCGTCGACATCACGCTGTGCCAGGGATCCGGGGTGTCCTTGTCGTACGCCTCCTGCGGTACGGGCAGGTCGTGGAACTGGAAGAGGTCGGCCGTGGTGACCGGGGACTCGTCGGCGATGTTGTAGACGCCGTGCGCCCCCGGCGCGTACAGCAGCCGCCGCAGGCCATGTGCCACGTCGATGTGGTGGCCCATGTGCAGGCGCTGCATCGCGGGCCAGTTCGGCGCCCACTCCATCACGTCGGCCAGATGCGGGTCCCCGTCGCCGTAGACGAACGGCAGCCGTCCGATGCGGAGGTCCTCCAGCCCGTCCATCGCTCCGAGCGCTCGCTCCGCCTCCCACTTGGACTGGGGGTAGGCGCCCCACAGATGACCGCCCGGCACCGTCTCGTCGTCCTCCACCAGCGCCCTGCCGCGCCCCGCTCCGTACACGAGCCCGGTGCTGACCTGGACGAACCGCCGCACCCCGGAGGCGACGGCGGCACGGCCGAGTGCGACGGCCGCGTCCCGGTTCACCTCCTGCGCCTCCTCGTCGGGCACCCCGCGGAACGCGGCGGCGACGTTGACCACCGCGTCCACGCCGGCCGTGGCCTTGCCGAGCACCTCCGTGTCGCGGAGGTCGCCGACCACCACCTGGGCGCCGAGCCCGTCGAACCGCTCGCCGCGTGCCGCGTCCCGTACCAGGACCCGTACCTCGTCGCCGGGGGCCGCGCTCTGCAGCAGCCGCGGCACGAACCGCCGTCCGACCTGTCCCGTCGCTCCCGTCACCAGCGTCAGCATGGCCGCCTCCTCGTCGTCGTCGCCATCGGTGCCAGCGTGGGCGAGCGGCGGCGACGGCGGGAGAGACGCGGTTATCCAGGGACCGGCACTCCCTGGATACGGGCAGGGCTCCGGAGGATCCTGGAGGCGTGGACCGAACCGAACTCGCCGACTTCCTGCGCCGCGCCCGTACCCGTCTGGCGCCCGGCGACGTGGGCCTGAACGCGGGCCCGCGGCGCCGCACCCCGGGACTGCGCCGCGAGGAGGTGGCGCAGCTCGCCGGGATGTCCGCGGACTACTACACGCGGCTGGAACAGCGCCGCGGATCCCACCCCTCGCGGCAGCTCCTCACGGCGCTCGCCCGTGCCCTGCGGCTCACGGACACGGAGCGCGACCATCTCTTCCATCTGGCGGGCGAGGAGCCGCCCCGGCCCGGCGGCTCCTCGGAGCACGTACGCCCGGGACTGCTGCTGATCCTGGACCGGCTCTACGACCTCCCCGCGTCGGTGATGAGCGACTGGGGCGAGATGCTGGCGCAGAACGCCATGTCGGTGGCGCTGACCGGCGACCACACCGGGAAGAACCTCATCCGCCACTGGTTCACGGTGCCGGGCGCACGCGATCTGGCCCCGCCCGAGAACCAGGAGCAGCACGCACGCGCCCATGTGGCGAGCCTGCGCGCGGTCACCGCGGCACGCCCCGGCGATCCGGGTCCGGCCGCCCTCGTGGCCGAACTCCGCGCCGCGTCACCGGAGTTCGAGGCGCTGTGGCAGTCGCACGACGTCGTGGTGCGCCGTCCGTCGCCGAAGCGGTTCGTGCACCCGGTGGTCGGCGTCCTCGATCTGGACTGCGAGGTGCTGTTGAGCGACGGCCACAGCCAGCAGCTCGTCGTGCACTCGGCACGGCCCGGTACGC
Organism: Streptomyces nanshensis; assembly: GCF_001751255.1. Classification (GTDB taxonomy): domain Bacteria; phylum Actinomycetota; class Actinomycetes; order Streptomycetales; family Streptomycetaceae; genus Streptomyces; species Streptomyces nanshensis_A. The sequence goes on from NZ_LJGW01000132.1 coordinate 2,603, forward strand.
CGACGCACGAGCGGCTCGAACTGCTGCGGGTCGTCGGCCTCCAGGACCTCTCCCCGAGTTCGTAGACGAGTCCGGGGCTCCCGTACGGGCGCCGCGCTAGCGCAGCCGCCGGCGGAGGATCTTGCCGCTGGCCGCCCGTGGCACGGCGTCGGTGAACGCGACCTGGCGCACCTTCTTGTACGGGGCCACCCGCCCGGCCACATACGCCATGACGTCCTCGCCGGTCAGCGCCGCGCCGGCCGCGTCCGCCGTGCGTACGACGAACGCCTTCGGCACCTCGCCGCCGTGCTCGTCCGGCACCCCGGTCACCGCGGCGTCCGCGATCCCCGGATGGGACAGGAGCACGCCCTCCAGTTCGGCGGGCGCGACCTGGTAGCCCTTGTACTTGATCAGCTCTTTGACGCGGTCGACGACGAAGAGCCAGCCGTCCGCGTCGATGCGGCCGACGTCCCCGGTACGCAGCCACCCGGCGTCGTCGACCATCGCATCGGTCTCCTCCGGCTGCCCCAGGTAGCCCTTCATCACCTGCGGACCGCGGACGAAGATCTCCCCCACCTCCTCGACGCCGAGGTCCCGGCCGTCCTCCGTGCCGACGATCCGTATCTCCGTGGACGGCGCGATCCGGCCGGCCGTGCCGTGCGGCATGGCCGCGTCCCTGCCGGTCGTGGCGGCGATGCCGGGGCTGGCCTCCGTCATGCCGTAGCCGTTTCCGAGCGCGGTCAGCCCGAGGCGGCGGGCGCACGCGTCCGCGAGGTCCGCGTCCAGCGGCGCCGCGCCGCACAGCGCCCAACGCACCGAGGACAGGTCGTAGTCGGCGACGTCCGGGTGCCGGGCGAGGGCGAGCACGATCGGCGGCGCGAGATAGAGCACCGTCACGCGGTAGGTCTCGACGGCCGCGAGGAAGGCGCCGAGATCGAACGGCGCGGGCAGGAGGACGACCGTGGAGCCGGAGCGCAGCGGCGCGTGCAGCAGGCTCGCCTGGCCGTAGCCGTGGCTGAACGGCATGATCGCCAGGATCACGTCGTCCGGCCCGGTGGGCAGGAGGGGCTGCTGCTGGGCGAGGTTGGTCGCGACGCTGCGGTGGGTGAGCATCACGCCCTTGGGCAGGGCCGTCGTACCAGACGAGTACGGCAGGACCGCCAGATCCTCGCCCGGGGTGAGGGCCGGCCGCGGCTCTGGTGCGGTGGACTCGCGCAGATCGAGGACGCTGCGGTATCCCTCGGCGCGGTCGCAGACGAAGATCTCCCGTACGCCTCCCACACGCTTGGCCGCGTCCTCCGCCGTCGGCAACAGCGCGGAGGTGGTGACGATCCAGCTCGCGCGGGAGTCGCGCACCTGCCGGGCCAGCTCCCCGGCGGTCGAGAGCACGCCCGCCGGGGTGACGGTGGCGCCGGCCCGGGTGATCCCGTAGAACACCCCGGGCCAGACAAGGGAGTTGGGGCTGTGCAGGGCCACCACGTCGCCCTTGCGCACACCTGCTTCCGCGAGCGCGGCGGCCGTGCGGCGGCTGTGTGCGTCGAGCCCGGCGTAGGTGACCGAGGCGCCGTCCGCGGCGTCGACGAACGCGGGCCGGCCGGCGTACGTACGGGCCGAGCGCCCCAACACGGCGTCGTGGACGGGCACATCGAGCAGCCCGACGTCGTCGAACGTGCTGCGGAAGATCATGACTCCGGGGTCCTCACGGGGGTCGGCGGCCGTCCGTGCGCTCCCTGGAACGGCACCGCACGGTGATCGTCCGCACCCTCCCACGTCCAACTCCACGGAGAACAGGGCCACTTCGGCCGCCCCGGTGCACGGGCGGCCCCGCGACACGAACCGGACGAGCGTTCAAGGGCTTGTTTGGACGCTCGTTCAGGAGGCAGACTACGGCGCGGTGGCATGATCCACCGTTCCGCTCCGGCCCCGGGAAGGAGCCGACCACATGAAGCTGTCAGGCAAGACCGCCTTCGTCACCGGCGCGCGCGGCGGCATCGGCCGGGCGATCGTGGCGCGGTTCCTGCGGGAGGGAGCCGTCGTGCACGCCGCCGATCTGCCGGGGAGCGGTCCGGACGGGGCGCAGGAGGACGGCAGCCGCTTCGTGGGCGTGGACGTCGCCTCGGAGGCGGACGTCGCCGCGGCGATGGCGGAGGTACGGGAGCGCTCCGGGAAGCTGGACGTCCTCGTGAACGCGGCCGGGATCGAGCTGGAGAAGACGATCGAGGACACCACCCTGGAGGAGTGGAACCGTTCCTTCGCCGTCAACGTGACCGGGACGTTCCTGACCTGCAAGCACGCCCTGCCGCTGCTGCGCGCCGCCGTGGCGGGGGCCGGGGACGGGGAGACGACGGCCTCAGTCGTCAACTTCGGCTCGTACGACGGTTTTCTCGCCGATCCCGGGCTCGCGGCGTACTGCGCCACGAAGGGCGCGGTGCACGCGTTGACGCGCGCCATGGCCTGCGACCACGGCCCCGAGGGCGTCCGCGTCAACGCGGTCTGTCCCGGCTACATCGACACCCCGATGCTGCAGAGCTTCTTCGACGGAGCCGGCTCGGGCGGTGACGGACGCAGCATCGAGCAACTCCAGGACGCGGTCCGCGGCGTACATCCGACGCGCCGCTACGGGACGCCGACGGACATCGCCAACCTGGTCAACTGGCTGGCGTCGGACGAAGCGGCGTACGCCTCGGGGCAGTTGTGGGTCCTCGACGGCGGAATGTCCGCGCAGGCACAGCAGATGAGGCTCTGACGGAGGTGGAGGACGTGAGGGGATCCGCGCTCGCGGGCACCGGGCACACCGCCGTCGTCACCGGCGGAAGCCGCGGCATCGGACGGGCCGTGGTCGACCGGCTGCGGGCCGACGGCGGACGCGTGGTGACGTGCGGACGCGGCGCACGTCCCGATGATCTGCCGGGAGACGTGCTCTGGGTGCAGGCGGACGTCTCGGACGCCGACGACGCCGCACGCCTTCTCGCGGAGGCGGACAGGGCGTTCGGGCCGGTCTCGCTTCTCGTCAACAACGCGGGCGTCCAGGTCGAGAAGACCGTCGCGGAGTCGACGGACGCGGACTGGGGCCTGGTGGTGGGCGCCAACTGCCGTGGGACGTTCCACACATGCCGTGCCGTGCTGCCGGTGATGACCGAGCACGGCGGGGTGATCGTCAACATCGGTTCGATCTCCGGGAACGTGGCCGATCCCAGCATGGCCCTGTACAACGCCTCGAAGGCGTTCGTGCACGGTCTGACCCGCTCGATCGCGGTCGATCACGGACCGGCCGTGCGGTGCAACGCGATCCAGCCGGGATGGATCATGACGGCCATGGCCGAGGACGCCTTCGCGCTCGCCCGCGATCCGGAGGCGGCCCGCCGCGACGCCCTGGCGCGCCATCCCGCCGGCCGGTTCGGCGAGCCCGCGGACATCGCGAAGGCCGTGTCCTGGCTCGCGTCCGACGAAGCCCGTTACGTCACAGGGCAGTTCCTCACACTCGACGGCGGCCTGACCGCGGCCTCGCCGCTGGCCCCGGGGCTGTTCTGACGGCCGGCCCCGCCCACGCACTCCCCCTCACGGCACACAACTGACGGGCCACGGCGGTGAGTTCCGCCGTGGCCCGTCAGTTCAGCGCGGCACCGCCGCAGTACGGCGGCCGGCGCTCAGCGCACTCCCAGGCTCCGCAGCACGCGCCGCTGCCCCGCCGAGAGGTCCCTCGGGAAGTAGAGGTAACACACGCCGCCCGTACCGGACTTGACCTCGCCGTCCTCGTCCTTGCGCTTGGTGCGCAGCCAGATGTTCTCCCACTGGCGCCGCTTGTAGACATGGCGCACCGCGTCGTTGTCCTTCGAGGCGGGGTCGTTGGCGATGACGTCGCCGTCCTTCGTGAAGCCGATGACGGTCATCAGATGGCCCGCGGTGCCGTAGCCCGCGCCGTCCAGTTCGGACTCGATGAAGGACTGCGAGGTGATGACGGGGATGCCCGCAGCCACCAGGCGTTCGACGTCGGTGAGGCTGCCGAGCCGAGTGACGACCGACTCCATGTCGCGGTACGTAGCCGCGTAGGCGGCGTTGAACGGCCAGTTGCCGCAGCCCTCGTACTGGTAGTCGAAGGTGTAGCGGGCGGCGTGGCAGACCTGCGGGTCGGCGAAGTCCGGGTCGACCCACTCCAGATCCTTCTTCGAGGGCTTACGGCCCCAGGAGGCGAGGATCATCTGCGAGGACGTGGGGCTGCACCAGGCCTCGCCGCCGCCGTCGTACTCCGGGTACTGGCCCTTGTGGATCTCCTGCGAGTAGCGCGGCACCTCCAGCTCGATGCCGCGGCCGGGGCCGGGCTTGGAGGCGGGGACGGTGAAACGGTCCGGGACGTTGGAGCTCATCGCGCTCAGCCGCCGCAGGGCCGGCTCGGCGCCGCTGGCCAGCGCGCGGTACAGCGTCACGCGCACCTGGTAGGCCACCAGCCGCAGCCCGCCGTCGAGTTCGTCGATGGCGAGGGTGTCCGTCCACACGCTGGACTTGCCGTCGCTCTGGTCGTCGACGGACGTGCGCCGCGGTACGTCCTTGCCGTCGCCGGAGGTCCAGACGCCCATCGTGTACCAGGGCGACTTCTCGCCGTCCGAGTAGACGCCCTGGAGTTCGACGCGCAGCCAGGTGCCCTTCGGGGTGTGGGCGTTCCACGAGGTGATGATCTCGCTCGCGGCGAGGCCCGCGGGGCGCAGCGGCGAGGTCCACGTCGCGTACTCCCAGGTGGCGGTCTCGCCGGTGTGCGGGTCCTTGTAGTCGACGGTGCCCTGCGGTGTCTCGAAGACGACGGCGGGACGGCCGCGTCCGGCCACGCGGGTGCCCTCGGCCTTGCCGGAGGCCCAGTCGCCGCGGGTGTTCCAACTGTGCAGCGAGATGAGCCGCTCGCCGCCGCCGGCCGCCTGCCCCGGCCTGCCGGCCCGCTCCGCGGCGGAGGCGGGCGAAGCGG
>NZ_LJGW01000132.1:7606-36390 GCF_001751255.1 Streptomyces nanshensis
CGGGCGAAGCGGCCGCGACGGCGGCCGTGGCGACGGCGGCGGCCAGGACGGTGCGGCGCGTGGTGGGTCTGCTGTTCATGGCCATCGATTCCTCAACCTCGGTTCCCATGCGGCAGGTGCGCGTCAGGGTGCCACTATCCCCGCTCGGGCGCCCCACGGGCCAGCAGTCGGGCCCCGGCGCACACACCGATATTGGAGTGGACCTGTGGCACGGGGAGCCGTGGGCAGGGTACGGGAGCGACCCTAGGCTGGTGGGGTGTCCAGGTCCGACCGCTGTCCCGGCGCTTCCGGTTCCCCCGCTTGTTCCCTACCCGCGATGCGCTCCCCTGCTTCTGCTTCCGGCGTCCCCCGGTCCCGTGCCGCGTCGGGCGCCGCGTCCGGTGAACCGTCGGGCGACCGGCCCGTCGCTCCCGCCACGCTCGTCCCCGTGCTGCGCGCGCTGCCGCCGTCCTGCGGTCCCGTACGGCTCGTCGCGGTGGACGGGCACGCCGGGTCGGGCAAGACGACCTTCGCCGCCGCGCTGGCCGGGGAACTCGGCGGCGTCCCGGTGCTGCACCTGGACGACCTCGCCTCCCACGACGCCTTCTTCGACTGGACGCAGCGGCTGACGGACCAGGTGCTCACGCCCCTCGCGCACGGCCGCACCGCCCGCTACGCGCCGTACGACTGGCACCGTGCCGCCTTCCCCCGCGAGCCCGGCGCGACGAAGACGCTGCCGCCCGCGCCCGTGGTGCTGATCGAGGGTGTCGGCGCGGGACGGCGCGCGCTGCGCCCGTGGCTGGCGTGCGTGCTGTGGGTGGACATGGCGGCGCGGGACGCCTGGCGCCGTGGCCGCGAGCGCGACGGCGAAGACCTCGCGGAATTCTGGGAGCGCTGGACGGGAGCCGAGACGGCACATTTCGCGGAGGACCCCTCGCATTCTTCTGCGAATTACCTGGTGCGTCAGGGAGAGCTGGGATTCCAGGTGCGCACGGGACCTGCGGGAGACCGCTGACAGTCCCAACTCCTCACGCTGGGTGACTCGTTGGGGTGGTGTGGTGCCCCTTACGCACACGGTTCGCCGGGGCCGCTTGACCCGGGCGCCTCACAGGAATTACTTTTCCAACAGGCGGTCTGTACAGGTCGCCGCAGACGCGAAGCCCCCGGTTGTTCCCCCGTGATCGGGGGCTTCGTTCTGTCTGCCTCCGCTCCCCCGCGACGCAGCCCGTGCCCTCGTTCACCGTGTGTGACGGCCGTTGAACCGTGCCGCGACGGCCGCTCTCCGCCCCGGAGCCTCTCCCGCCCCCGTGTACAGCGCCCTTCGGCCGCGAAGCCCTCGCAGGTACGATGCGTAGGGCGGCGGGACATCGGGCAAACCACGGTCAACGAGCCTCAAATCCCGCCCGGAGTACGGACGTTCGTCCCACCACTCATCCGGCTGCCCGGCGCCGGACCTCCGGGGCGCAGGGCCCCCGGAGGATGGAGCGGGCGGGCCGTCGGCGGATGACGGGGGACGTTTCGTGGGGGACGTGATGGATTACGGCACGCAGGGCGGCCCGCATCTGCACACCCCTGCCGACCTGGCCTGGCTGCGGGGCGTGGACGCCTACACCGTGGGTCAGTACGCCCAGGCCGAGGAGGAGTTCCACGCGGCCGTACGGCTCGACCCCGGCATGGCCGACGGCTGGCTCGGACTGCACGCGCTGCGCGCCGACACCGCGACGGCCCTGCTGCGCATGTACCACAACCGCGACCGCTTCGGTGAGCAGCGCTCCCGGCACGGCCGCCACCTCAACTCCTGGTACTGGCTGGGCTGGTGGGTCCAGCCCGTGCTGGAGAGCGAGCGCGATCTGCTGCTGGCGCACGCCTCGCACTGGCTGGACGGACGCCATGTCGCCGAGCTGGACAGGGCGTTGGCGGACTGCCCTCCCGTGGAGACCGATCCGCAGGTGCGCTTCCTGCACGCGTGCCGCGCGTATCTCGCCAAGGACTGGGAGCGTCTCGTCGCGCACACCGAACCGCTCGTCGACGACACCCTGTTGGGCATAGAGGCGGGACTGTTCGCGGGCATGGCGCGCGTACGGCTGGAGATGTACGGACAGGCCGAACCGCTGCTGTCCGCCGCCCTGATGCGCTGCCGCAGCGAGCAGCCGCAGCGCAAGGAGCTGCGCTACTGGCTGGCGCGGGCCCGCGAGGGCACCGGCCGCAGCGCCGCGGCGCTCCCCCTCTACCGCGCGGTGCACCGCATCGACCCGGCGTTCATGGACACCGCGGCGCGGCTGACGACCATCGCCGAGGGCGACGGGCTGGGCGACTCCGGCGATCTGGCCACCGCCATGACCTTCGCCAGCTCCGACACGGGCGCCGGGGGACGCGCGGCGCAGGACGGTACGGCGGGCCTGGACGGCCCGTTCGACGGCGGTCTGGAGACGGCCGAGCAGGCCGCGGCCGAGGCGTCCGCCGGTGACGGCGGCCCCGGCAACGGCACGGGTGCGGGCGGCGGTTCGCCCTCCCCCGGCGGTCTCGACGGTCTGGGCGTCCCCGGCGTCCCCGACCCGGCCGAGAGCGCCGACCCGGAGATCGACCCCGGTGCGGACGCGCTGCGCCTGGAGGACACCGGCGACCCGGCGGAGCCCGTACGCGTCGACTCCGACGCCGTACGCGACCGGATGGTGCCGCACACCGGAGCGTCGGCCGCCGACCGGGTGCTGACCGGCCCCTCGGACCCGGTGCTGCTCGCCCAGGCGCTGGACGAACTGGAGCGGATGGTCGGCCTGGAGCCGGTCAAACGCCAAGTGCGGGCCCTCTCGGCGCAGTTGCACATGGCGCGGCTGCGCGCGGCGCAGGGGCTTCCGGTGCAGCCGCCGAAGCGGCACTTCGTCTTCTCGGGGCCGTCCGGCACCGGCAAGACGACGGTGGCACGCATACTCGGCCGCGCGTTCTACGCGCTGGGACTCTTGGGCGGCGACCACCTCGTGGAGGCCCAACGGGCCGATCTCGTGGGCGAGTTCCTCGGCCAGACGGCCGTGAAGGCCAACGAGCTGATCGACTCCGCGCTGGGCGGCGTGCTCTTCGTCGACGAGGCGTACGCCCTGTCCAACTCCGGCTACAGCAAGGGCGACGCGTACGGCGACGAGGCCCTTCAGGTGCTGCTCAAGCGCGCGGAGGACAACCGCGACCAGCTCGTGGTGATCCTCGCCGGCTACCGCGAGGGCATGGACCGCCTGCTGGCCGCCAACCCGGGCCTCTCCTCACGCTTCACCACCCGCGTGGACTTCCCCAGCTATCGCCCGCTGGAGCTGACGGCGATCGGTGAGGTGCTGGCCGGCGAGAACGGCGACGTGTGGGACGAGGAGAGCCTGGAGGAGCTGCGCAGCATCAGCGGCCACGTCGTCGACCAGGGCTGGGTCGACGAGTTGGGCAACGGCCGCTTCCTGCGCACCCTGTACGAGAAGAGCTGCGCCTACCGCGATCTGCGCCTCTCCGGCTATCCGGGCACCCCCACGCGGGAGGACCTGGCGACGCTGCGGCTGCCGGACCTCATGCAGGCGTACGGTGAGGTGCTCTCCGGGCGAGGCCCGGACGGTCCGCGTCCGGACCCGCCGCCCCCGCTGTCCTGACGGAGCCTTCGGCGGAGGACCCGGACGTGCCGGAGCCGTCCGAAGTGCCGGACAGCGCCGCGGAGTTGGCGGAATCGATCGTGTCGGTCGCTTCGGCCGCACCGTTCGCGTCCGCGGAGTCCCCTCCGCCGTCCCCGGCTCCGTCCCGTCCGCGCTGCTTCGGCGGCGCCCCCGCCGACTCATGGGCCGGGTCGTGCACTTCGCCGACGAGCATCTCCAGCACGTCCTCCAGCGCCGCCAGGCCCAGCACCCGCCCTCCCGCGTCCGCGACGGCCGCGAGGTGCGAGGCGGCGCCGCGCATCGCGGCGAGGGCGTCGTCCAGGGGCAGTTCGGCGCGGAGCGTCGTCATGGAGCGCCACAGATGCTGCGGTACGGCACGGTCGTGCTCGGCCTCGTCCTCGGTCAGGTCGAGTATGTCCTTCACATGGAGATAGCCCATGAAGGCGCCGTCGGCGGCGCAGATGGGGAAGCGCGAGTAGCCGGTGCGCACGGTGAGTTCCTCGACCTGGCGGGGTGTGACGCCGGGCCCGACCGTCACCAGCGAGCCGCGGGCCAGCAGGACGTCCGTCACCGGGCGGGAGCCGAGTTCGAGGGCGTCGGAGAGGCGTTCGTGCTCCTCGTGGTCGAGCAGCCCGGCCTGGCGTGAGTCGGCGAGCAGCCCGGTGAGCTGTTCGCTGGTGAAGACCGCCTCGACCTCGTCCTTCGGCTCGACGTGGAAGAGCCGCAGCACGACCTTCGAGCAGCTTCCCAGGCCCGCGGTGACCGGGCGGCACAGCCGCGCGAAGGCGACGAGGGCCGGGCTCAGCCACAGGGCGGTGCGCTCCGGCGCGGCCATCGCCAGGTTCTTCGGCACCATCTCGCCGATGACGAGATGGCAGGCGACGACGACGCCCAGCGCCACGACGTAGCCGACGGGATGGACCAGCGCCTCGGGCAGCCGCGCCAGGTCGAAGAGCGGCTCCAGCAGATGTGCGATGGTCGGCTCCGCGACCGCGCCGAGCGTCAACGAGCAGACCGTGATGCCGAATTGGGCCGCCGCCATCATCTGCGGCAGGTTCTCCAGACCCTTCAGCACCCGCCGTGCCCGTGCCGAACCGGCCGCGGCGAGCGGCTCGATCTGGCTGCGCCGTACGGAGACCAGCGCGAACTCGGCGCCCACGAAGAATCCGTTGGCGAGTACCAGCAGTGCCGCGAAGAGGAGTTGCAGAGCGCTCATCGCCGGCTCCCCTCGGCGGTGACGGCACGCTGCGGCGGTGCCTGGTCCTGGTGTGCGTGCTGAAGTCGGGGGCGTTCCATGGGGTGTCGGGGCCGCTGAGGCGGCGGACCCTCCTGAACAGGCTGCGCCGGCGGCGGCTGCTGTGCCGCCGTCCGCCCGCTCTCCTCGGCCCGTACGATCCGCACCCGCTCGGCGCGGTGGTGGTCGACGAGGCGAACACGCAGATGCCATCCGGGACTTCCCGGCCCGCCCGGCAGATACGCGGTGTCGCCGGGGGCGGGGATGCGCCCGAGGCGGTCGGCGACGAGGCCGGCGACCGTCTCGTACGGGCCCTCCGGGGCGTCGAGGCCGATGCGGCGCAGCACGTCGACGCGGCATCCGCCGTCGGCCTCCCAGGCGGGGCGGCCTTCGGAGTCGGGTGCGCCGGGGGCGAGTTCGGGCGGGTCGTCGCCGTCGTGCTCGTCGCGTACCTCGCCGACGAGCTCCTCGACGATGTCCTCCAGTGTGACGACGCCCGCGGTGCCCCCGTACTCGTCGACGACGACGGCGATGGGCGCCTCCCTGCGCAGCCGCTCCAGCAGCGGCTGCACGGGCAGCGTCTCCGGGACGAGCAGCGCGGGCGCGGCGATGTCGTCGACGGGGGTGCGCAGGCGCTCCGGAGCGGGCACCGCGAGGGCGTCCTTGAGGTGTGCCGTGCCGGTGATGTCGTCGAGCCGGTCACGGTAGACGGGGAAGCGCGAAAGTCCCGTGGCCCGGGTGAGGTTGACGACGTCCTCCGCGGTGGCGCCGCTCTGCAGCGCGCTCACGCGCACCCGCGGCGTCATCACATGCTGCGCGGTGAGGCCCGCGAGCGAGAGCGTCCGTACGAACAGGTCCGCGGTGTCCTGTTCGATGGCGCCGGCGCGTGCCGAGTGCCGTGCGAGGGAGACGAGTTCGCCGGGTGTGCGGGCCGAGGCCAGCTCCTCCGCGGGCTCGATGCCCAGGGCGCGCACGATGCGGTTCGCCCACGCGTTGAGCAGCGTGATGACGGGACGGAACGCGGCGGAGAACAGCCGCTGCGGCCCGGCCACGAACCGGGCGACGGCCAGCGGCCGGGAGACCGCCCAGTTCTTCGGGACGAGTTCGCCGATGACCATCTGCACGGCGGAGGCCACCAGCATGCCGACGGTGACGGCCAGTCCCGGCACGGCGCCCGCGGGCAGCCCGGTGGCCGTCAGCGGCGGGCTCAGCAGACGCGCCAGCGCGGGCTCGCAGAGCATGCCGACGACGAGGGAGGTGAGGGTGATGCCGAGCTGGGTGCCGGAGAGCTGGAAGGAGAGTTCGCGCAGGGCCGCGGTGACGGCGCGGGCGCGGCGGTCGCCCTCGGCGGCGGCCCGTTCGGCCTCGGGGCGTTCGACGGTGACGAGGCCGAACTCGGCGGCGACGAAGAACCCGTTGGCGAGGATCAGCACGAACGCCGCGGCGAGGAGTGCGAGTGAAAGGGTCATGCTGTGTCTCCCCCGGTTCGCCTGGGGGACACAGCGCAGGTACTACCGGACGATCCGTCCATCTCTGACGGGGGTCACTCCTCGGGTAGGGGGTGGTTGCGGACGGGGCCGCGGGGGCCGCCGTCGGACCAGAGTAAACACGTCCGCGGCGGCAGCGGCAGAGGCAGCCGACGGAGGAGTTGATTCCGTTGGGGGTGCCGGAAGCGGCCCGTGACGGACCGGCGGCGGTGGGTGTCCGCCGCCGCGGCGCCGGGACGGAACACGGCCCGCACGGCGGCTCGGTGGCGGCGTACGCCGGCGCGACGGCGAGGCGCCGCAAGAGTACGGCGACGGGCCGGCGCGACGAGAGCCGCGATGTAGAGGGGTCTCAGCGCATCAGCGCACCGTCTCCCCGGTGCCGCGGTGCTCGGCGAGCGCCCGCAGCGCCTTCGCGTCGGCCACGGCCCGCTCCTTCGCGATGCCCGGCTGGATGCCCATGACGGGCAGGCTGGTGCCGTCGGCCAGATCGAGGCTGACCCAGGGGTCGCCCTGGCGGAGATGGACGTGCAGCACTTCCGCCCATTCGAGGCGCCGCTTGGTCGTCAGGTTGACGACGGTGACTCCGTCCTCGTCGGCGGTCGCATGCGGACGCGACAGCAGCAGCAGTACGCCGAGGAAGAGCAGCCCCGTGACGACGAAGCTGAGCCGCTCCCCCGCACTCACCGCCGGCAGCGTCAGCGCGATCACTGTCAGCACCGCGCACACCGCGACGCCGACCGTGATCAGGACGGCGCGTGTGCGGCCGGGGCGGAACGTGACGGGCAGAGCGGGCAGTTCGGTCATCCGGAGCCTCCTTCGGGACGCACGGCGGCCGGACGGGCCGCCCGTGGCGGGCGGTTCACAGACGGCAGGCGTGGATACCGGTGGTGAGGATGGCGCGGGCGCCCAGCTCGTAGAGGTCGTCCATGATCCGCTGCGCCTCCTTCGTGCGCACCATCGACCGTACGGCGACCCAGCCCTGGTCGTGCAGCGGGGAGACGGTCGGCGACTCCAGGCCGGGCGTGAGGCCGACGGCCTGTTCCAGGTGTTCGGCGCGGATGTCGTAGTCCATCATCACGTAGCGGCGGGCGACGAGGACGCCCTGCATCCGGCGCAGGAACTGGCGGACCTTCGGGTCGTCGCCGTCGGCGTCCGTGCCGCGTACGACGACGGCCTCGGAGTGCAGGATCGGCTCGCTGATGATCTCCAGCCCGGCGTTGCGCAGCGTGCTGCCCGTCTCGACGACGTCCGCGACGACGTCGGCGACGCCGAGCTGGATCGCCGTCTCCACGGCGCCGTCCAGGTGCACGACGGAAGCCTCGACTCCGTGGTCGGCGAGGTGCTTGCTGACGATGCCCGAGAAGGACGTGGCGACGGTCATGCCGCCGAACTCGGTGACGTCCCGTGCGGTGCCGGGACGCGTGGCGTAGCGGAACGTCGAGCCGGCGAAGCCCAGTTGGAGGATCTCCTGCGCCTTCGCGCCGGAGTCCAGCAGCAGATCGCGTCCGGTGATGCCGAGGTCGAGCTTGCCGGAGCCCACGTAGACGGCGATGTCGCGGGGACGGAGAAAGAAGAACTCGACCTCGTTCTCGGCGTCGGTGAGGACGAGTTCGCGCCTGTCCTTGCGCTGCCGGTAACCGGCCTCATGGAGCATCTCCGCCGCAGGGTCGGAGAGTGAACCCTTGTTGGGGACGGCGATGCGCAGCATGGGGCGTGCTTCCTTTGCGACAGCGGGTACGGGGAGAGACGGCGAACAGATCGGATCGGAGTCGGCGAGGGGCGCCCGGAGGCGGGGGCTCCGGCGGGCGGACCGCGTGGAGTCCACGTCCCGGAACCGGATCCGGAGCCACATCCGGAACGGACCACGGCACCCCGCGGAGGGGAACGCGCGGCTCAGAGATGAGCGTATACGTCCTCGAGCGAGACACCGCGGGCGATCATCATGACCTGGAGATGGTAGAGGAGCTGCGAGATCTCCTCGGCGGTGCGCTCGGCGCCCTCGTACTCGGCGGCCATCCACACCTCGGCGGCCTCCTCGACGACCTTCTTGCCGATGGAGTGCACGCCCTGCGCGGCCAGTTCGGCCGTGCGCGAGGTGATGGGGTCGCCCTCGGCGGCCTTGCGCTGGAGCTCGGCGAAGAGCTCCTCGAATGTCTTGTTCGCCATGGTGTTCCCCACTCTACGTGGCGCCCCGCGGACCTCCCGCGCCAGGGTCGGGCAGCTCAGGAGAGCGAGCGCAGCGCGACGGCGGTGGCCACGGCGGCCGTCGTGGCCTCGTGGCCCTTGTCCTCGGCGGAGCCCGGGAGTCCGGCACGGTCGAGCGCCTGTGCCTCGTCGTCACAGGTGAGGACGCCGAAGCCGACCGGGACGCCGGTCTCCACCGCGACCTGCGTCAGGCCCTGCGTCACGCCCTGGCAGACGTAGTCGAAGTGCGGGGTGCCGCCGCGTACGACGACGCCGAGCGCGACCACCGCGTCGTACCCCTTGCGGGCCAACGCCGCGACTGCGACGGGCAGTTCGAAGCTGCCGGGGACGCGCAGCAGCGTCGGTTCGCCCGTGCCCGCCTCCCGGGCGGCGCGCAGCGCGCCGTCCACGAGCCCGTCCATCACGGTCTCGTGCCACTGGGCGGCGACCACCGCCACACGCAGATCGCCGCACTTCTCGACGGACACTTCCGGGGCGCCCTTGCCGCTCACGTCGTTCGCTCCTCGCTCGTTGGGTCGGTGGGGTCTGTCGGGTCTGTCGGGTGAGTCGGGTCTGTCTCGTCGGGTCTCGTCCCGGTGGAGGTACGGGAGGGGCGGGTCACTGGCTGCCGCAGGGTGAGGCGTCCGGCGCCTCCAGCCACGGCAGTTCGTGGCCCATGCGGTCGCGCTTGGTGCGCAGATAGCGGAGGTTGTGCTCGCCCGCCGCCACCGGCATCGGCACACGCTCGGTCACGCGCAGCCCGTGCCGCGTCAACGCCTCGGACTTCTCCGGGTTGTTGGTCAGCAGCCGCAGCGAACGCACCCCGAGGTCGGCGAGCATCTGGGCCGCGGCCCCGTAGTCGCGGGCGTCGGCGGGCAGCCCCAGTTCGAGGTTGGCGTCGAGGGTGTCGCGGCCGTGCTCCTGGAGTTCGTACGCGCGCAGCTTGGACAGCAGCCCGATGCCGCGGCCCTCGTGCCCGCGCAGATAGACCACCACGCCGCGGCCCTCCTCCTGAACTCGTGCGAGGGAGGCGTCGAGTTGGACGCCGCAGTCGCAGCGCAGCGATCCGAAGACGTCGCCGGTCAGGCACTCGGAGTGGACGCGCACCAGCACGTCCTCCGCGCCGGGCCCGGTGAGGTCGCCGGCGACCAGGGCGATGTGCTCGACGCCGTCGCCGGTGGAGCGGTAGCCGTACGCGCGGAACTCGCCGTGCCGCGTGGGCAGTCGGGTCGCGGCCTCGCGGCGTACGGCGGGCTCGCCGGGCAGCGCGGCGGGCACGGGCACGGACCCGCTCTCGTCACGGGCGTGCACGGCCGAGGGCCCCGAAGCGGAAGCAGAAACGGACGCGGAATCCGAAGCGGAGTCGGAGGCGGAGGCGGGGTCGTCGGCGGGGTCGTCGGCGCGGTCCGCCGCCTCGCGGTGGGCGATGAGGTCCTCGATGGAGATCACCGCGAGACCGTGCTTACGGGCGAAGGGCAGCAGTTCGGGCAGGCGCAGCATCGCGCCGTCCTCCCCCGCGATCTCGACGATGGCCGCCGCGGGCCGCAGCCCCGCCAGCCGCGCCAGATCCACCCCGGCCTCGGTGTGCCCGGCGCGTGCGAGGACGCCGCCGGGCCTGGCCCGCAGCGGAAAGGCGTGCCCGGGCCGTACGAAGTCGCCGGGCCCGGCGTCCGGATCGGCCAGCAGCCGGATGGTCGTTGCGCGGTCGGCGGCGGAGATGCCGGTGGTCACGCCGTGGCACGGGGCGGCGTCCACGGAGACCGTGAAGGCGGTGCTCATGGCCTCGGAGTTCTCCTCGACCATCTGCGGCAGTCCGAGCCGGTCGAGGTCGGCGCCGTCCATGGGCGTGCAGATCAGACCGCGGCACTCGCTCATCATGAAGGCGACGATCTCCGGCGTGATCCGCTCGGCGGCGACGATCAGATCGCCCTCGTTCTCCCGGTCCGCGTCGTCGACGACGACCACGGGACGCCCGGCGGCGACGTCGGCTATCGCCCGCTCGACCGGGTCGAGGGCGAAGTCCTCCGGGCCGCGCTCGGCGGCGGCGGTTGCCTCCCCGTCCGCGTACCGGCCGGTGGCGGTGGCTGCGCTCATGCGTGCGCCTCCTCGATTCGGCCCGAACCAGGGCCTGTTGTGCCGTGCGGCGACCCGGCGACGCTGCCGGGCCCCTTCATGGACGTGCTCCTTCGACGGCGGAGTCCCGGGACGCGGGTGTCTCCGCGGTGCTCATGCGGGTCTTCAGCCACCAACTGCGCATCCCCCACAGCACGAGGCCGAGATAGACGACGTAGACGAGGCCGGAGAAGGGCAGCCCGCTGCTGAAGGCCAGCGGGACGCCGACGACGTCGACCAGCAGCCAGGCGAACCAGAACTCCACGAGCCCGCGCGCCTGCGCCGCCATCGCCGCGAGGGTGCCGACGAAGATGTACGCGTCCGGCCAGGGGTTCCAGGACAGTTCCGGAACGAGTGTGAAGAGGGACCCGACGGCGAGGGTGCCCAGCGCCGTACCGGCCAGCAGCACCCCGCGCTCCCGTGCGCTCGCGAAGCGGACGCTGACGGCGCCGTCCTCGGCGGTGCGGTCGCCGCGGCGCCACTGCCGCCACCCCCACAGCGCGACGACGATGACCAGGAGCTGCTTGCCGACGCCGCCCGCGAGCTGCGCCGAGTAGTACGCGGCGACGAGGACGACACCGGCCAGAAGCTGGGCCGGCCAGGTCAGCACCGAGCGGCGCCAGCCCAGCGCGAGAGCGGCCAGGCCGATGACGTTGCCGATCAGGTCGGCCAGGATGACGTGCTGGCCGAAGGCCGTGAACGCTTCGTCCTCCAGCAGCGCGAGGGGGCTCACCGGAGGGCTTCCTTCGTCGCGGACGGCGCGGCGGCATCCGTCGCGTTCCCCGCGGCGACGGCGTACGGACCGGCGTCCGCCGCGCCGCGCGCCCCGCCGTGGGTGAGCAGCCGCTCCACGTACTTGGCCAGGACGTCCACTTCGAGGTTGACCGGGTCCCCGGTCTGCTTGACGCCGAGCGTCGTCAGCTCCAGCGTCGTGGGGATCAGGCTGACGGTGAAGTGCGCGTCCCCGGCCTCGACCACGGTGAGGCTGACGCCGTCGACGGTGATGGAGCCCTTCTCCACCACGTACTTGGCCAGGTCCCGTGGAAGGACGACACGTACGGTGCCGTCCTCCGTGCGCGACTCGATCGTGCCGGTGCCGTCGACGTGGCCCTGTACGAGGTGCCCGTCGAGCCTGCCGCCCAGCACCATGGGCCGCTCCAGGTTGACGCGGGAGCCGGCGGTCAGGGCGCCGAGGCTGGAGCGGGCGAGGGTCTCGCCGATGACGTCCGCGGTGAACTCCCCGCCGGACGCCTCGACGACGGTGAGGCAGACGCCGTTCACGGCGATCGAGTCGCCGTGCCGCACGCCGTCGGTGACGACGGGACCGCGCAGACGGAAGCGGGCGGCGCCGGGCAGTTCCTCCACGGCGACGACCTCGCCGAGTTCTTCGACGATTCCGGTGAACACTTCAGGACTCCTCGGTGGCGGTGGTGGACGGGGCGGAGGGAGCGGACGCAGCGGACGGGCCGCCCGTGGCGGCCGCGGGGGACGCGGTGGAGGCCGCCGGTGCGGCCGTCGCGGCGGCGCCGGCCGCCCCGCTCCGTACGGCCCCGGCACGTACGGACTCCTCGGGCACGGCGGTGACCCGCACATCGGTGCCGACGCGTACGGTCTCGCTCACCTTCAGCCGCAACGCCTGGGCGATGGTGGCGATTCCGGCGTCGCCGAGCGCAGCCGGCCCGGCCCCCAGCAGCACTGGCGCGACATAGCCGATGACCTCGTCGACGGCCCCGGCCCGTACGAAGGACCCGGCCAGCGTCGGGCCGCCTTCCAGGAGCACCGAGCGCACCTCGCGTGCGTACAGCTCCCCCAGGAGNTACAGCTCGGCCAGCAGTGCGGCCACGTCCAGCCCGGGCAGGCCGTCCTGGGCGCGGGGCAGCCGCAACAGCTCGGCGGCGCCCTCGAGTTCGCCCGCGTCCGCGTCCCGGGCGACGGCGACGAGCGTCGGCGCGCTGCCGTCGAGGACGCGTGCTCCGGGCCGTACGGCCGTGGCCTCGGTGTCGGCGACCACGCGCAGCGGCTGGNCCGGCCGCGGCCTCGTCGGCCAGCAGTCCCTGTACGACGTCGACGCCCGAGTCGGCGAGCCGCCGCGCGCCGCCCGGAGCGGAGGGGTCCGGCACGGCGTAGACGACGCGGGCGATGCCGGCGTCGAGGAGGGCCGCCGTGCAGGGGCCCGTACGGCCGGTGCGGTCGCACGGTTCGAGGGTGACGACGGCGGTGCCGCCGCGTGCGTCGTCGCCCGCCTCGGCCAGGGCGTGGATCTCGGCGTGCGGGCCGCCGGCCCGCTGGTGCCAGCCCTCGCCGACGGGATAGCCCTCGGCGCTGAGGACGACGCAGCCCACGACGGGGTTGGGGCTGGTGGATCCCAGTCCGCGGGCGGAGAGTTCGACGGCGCGGCGCATGGCGGCCCGCTCGGCCGGTTCGGCGGGCGGTACGGGCGCTGCGGCTGCGTCGGTGGCCACCGGGTCTCTCCTGCCTCTTCGGGCACGGACTCCGGGGCGCTGCGGGATGTGTACGGGCCGACGGCGGCCGGGGCACCGCCGGGAGACGGGGGCGCCGTACGTGGGGCACGTCGGCGGCCGCCGGTCGGGGCGGTGTACCGGTCTCGGCCCGCCGCGCACTGCCTCCCATCCGGACTTTCACCGTCGGTCCAGGAATTCCACCTGGTCAACCGGCCGCTGGAGGCGACCGGGTCGCGGACTGTAACCGCCGGTTCGGACTTTCACCGACCCCGGAGTGCGCTGACGTCACTGGTACGTCCCTCAGTCTGCCACGGGCCCGTACCGACGACGCCCGCGGGTCCTGTGGGCTCACTCACAGTGCGTGTACGTAGCAGCGGTGAGGGTGTGCGCAAGCTTTCAGCCCTTTGCAACCGCCTTGCGAAAACCCCTTGTTCGGGGCCGGGTGCGTCCTCGTACAGTGTCCCGGATCGCGTGCGCCGGGAGCGTGCGCGCGGACGCCGGACGGACGCGGAGATCCCACGAGGAACAGCGTGCGGAGACCGGCGCGGACGAAGCGGAAGCAGCAGAACGGCACGGACGACACCCGCGCGGAACGCCCTCCGCGCCCACCCCACACCCCACCTCACCCGACCCACGCCCGCCGACGCGGAACACACCGCGAAGCGCCGTGGAAGATCACACACGCACGCCGACGCCCAGCCCGGAGGGTCCCAGTACATGCAGCAGACCGCCGTCGACGGCGCCACCCGGCGGGCCCGGATCGCGATCTCCGTCATCTTCGCCGTGCAGGGCGGGGTGAGCGGCAGCTTCGCGACGGCCATCCCGTGGATCCGTGAGCACCTCCAACTCCGCCACGGCTGGCTGGGGTTGGCGCTGGTCTTCCTCACCCTGGGCGCCTCCGCGGCGATGCCGCTCGCGGCCCGCTTCGCGCACCGCTACGGTCCGCGCCGTGCGCTGGCGGGGGTCTCGCTGCTGTGCTGCGCGCTGCTCGCGCTGCCGGCGCTGGCGCCGTCCCTGGTGTGGCTGTGCCCGGTCCTCTTCGTCTACGGCTGCGGTCTCGGCCTGATGGACGTCTCGATGAACGCGCACGGGGTGCAGATCGAGGAGCGCTACGGGCGTTCGGTGATGTCGGGGCTGCACGGCATGTGGAGCGTGGGGACGCTGCTGGGCGGCGCGGGCGGCGCGCTCGTGGCGCACGCCGGAGGGGACGGACGGCTCCATCTCGGCCTGGTCGCACCGGCGATGGCCCTCACGGCGCTGATCGCCTGCCGCTGGACGCTGGACGTCCCGGAGCAGTCCACGGCGGCGACGTCCGGGGACGGGGAAGGGGACGGGGACCCGCACGCGCCGGCGGAGGCGCCGCCGCGGTTCGCCCTGCCGAGCCGCGCCGCGCTCACCGTCGGCCTCATGGGCTTCTTCGCGGTCTTCGCCGAGGGCGCCTCGATGGACTGGTCCGGCATCTATCTGCGCGATGTGACGGACGCCGACCGGGGCCTGGCCGCCTCGGCGTTCACGGCCTTCGCCTGCACCATGGCCGTCGCCCGGCTGCTGGGCGACGCGGTGGTACGGCGGCTGGGCGCGGTGCGGACGGTACGGGCCAGCGGTCTGCTGGCGGCGGCCGGTGCCGCGCTGGTGGTGGTCGCCCGCTCCCCCGCCCCGGCGATCGCGGGCTTCGCGCTCATCGGGATCGGGGTCGCGGTCGTGGTGCCGCTGTGCTTCGCGGCGGCCGGGCGTATCCCGTCGGCGTCCCCCGGGCAGGAGATCGCGGGCGTCGCCACGCTCGCGTACGCGTCGGGACTGGCCGCACCGGCGGCGGTGGGCTGGATAGCCGAAGTCACCTCGCTGTCCGTGTCGTTCGGGATGATCACCGTGCTGCTCTTCGGGCTGGTGGTGGGGGCGGGAGTGCTGCGGCCCGAGCCGCGCACCTCGGTGCCCTCCGGGGCCGAGTCCGTACGGAAGAGCGGCGGCGCGGACGAGGAGGCGGCCCTGCGCGGGGACGTACGCGAGGAGACCGCCGCCGGGCCCGGGAGCGGCGGTACGGGGAGCGGCACGGCAAGCGGCACGGCCTCCGCCTCCGAGACCTCCTGACGGACACGGGCTGACGGACACGGGCCGCTGCCGGAAGCCGCTGCCCGGGGCCGCTGCCCGGATGCGGCGCGCCAACCGCCGCAGGCCGCAGGCCGGTTGGGCGCCCCGAGGGGCAACCGTGGGCGCGGGTACGGGAGTCGGAGCCGTCCGGCCGTCGGCCGTCCATGCGTGCGTGCCACGTCCGTTCCCCGTGTCCTCCGTCCGGGCGCCCCACGGGCCGGGCTCGCCACCTCGCGCCACCACGGCTGCCACGCTGCCCGCATGACGTCAGCCGAACCAGTACATCCGCGCGGCGGCCCCGCCGCGGTACGGCCGCCGCTGCCGCATCCCTCCGGAGCGCTGCGCGACGTCGTGCACGGCATGCGCGGCATCGGCGACGGGCTGCCGCAGGGCGACGGGGTCGCCGTCTTCAACCGCGTCTATCTCTCGGTGACGCAGGAGCTCCAACGGCGCCTGGAGACCGGCTGGTTCGGCGATCCCCGCGCGGCCGAGGAGCTGGGTGCGCGCTTCGCGGGGCGCTATCTCGCGGCGGTACGGGCACAGCACGCGGGTGCCCCGACGCCCGCCTGCTGGCGTCCGCTCTTCCAGTTCCGCCGCCATCCCCACGTACGTCCGCTCCAGTTCGCCCTGGCGGGGATCAACGCCCATGTGGGGCACGATCTGCCGCTGGCGCTGCTGGCCACCTGCCGGGCACGGCGGGCCGAACCGGCCGACCTGGAGGGCGACTTCGAGAGGGTCGGCGATCTGCTGACGCTGCTGGAGGAACGCGTCCGCGAGGAGTTGATGCCGGGGCCCGACCTGCTGGACGTCGCCGACCCCCTGACGCATCTGGTGGGCTCGTGGAGTCTGCGGATGGCGCGCTCCGGTGCCTGGATGGCCTTCCGCACCCTGTGGGGTCTGCGGCAACTGCCGGAGCTGGCCGAGGAGTTCACCGAGGGGCTGGACGCGAGCGTGGGAATGGCGGGCCGCTGTCTGCTCACGCCGCTGGCCTGGGGCTGACCCGCGGGGCCGTGCCCCGGCCGTGCCGTCCGCGCCGTACCGGAAGAGGCGGGAACCGACGCGCGGGAGGCGCACGGTGACGGGAAGGGCCGGGAGGGGTCGCCGGAGCAGAAGGGGGCAGTCTTCCTGGGCGTGAGGTTCTTATCCGGAGGCGAGCGGTACGGAGGAGACATGACGCTGCGACTGGGCCTGGGACTGCCGCAGATGAGGCACTACACGCCGGGCCGGGACGTGACGGCGGTGGCACGCGAGGCCGAGGCGCACGGATTCGACAGTCTGTGGGTCTTCGAGCGCACCCTCGTGCCGGAGGACCCCGTCGACGGCATGTACGGCATCGAGGGACGGCCCTGGCCGGAGTCCTTCCGGCACATCGCCGATCCGCTGGTGACGCTCTCGCAGGCCGGCGCCGTGACCGAACGGGTGCGCCTGGGCACGTCCGTTCTGGTCGCACCGCTGCACGCGCCGTTCGAACTCGCCCGCGCGCTGGGCACGTTGAGCGTGGCGAGCGGCGGCCGTGTGGTGGCCGGGCTGGGCACCGGCTGGTCGCGGGACGAATACGGCGCCGCGGACGCGGACTTCGCACGGCGTGGCGCGCTGCTGGAGGAGACGCTCGACGTGTGCGAGCAGGTGTGGAGCCCGGGGCTCTCGGAGTACGAGGGCTCGCGTACGCGCTTCACGCCCTCCGACGTGGGGCCCAAGCCGTCCTCGGGCCGGGTGCCGGTGCTGCTGGCCGCGAGCAACACCCGCACCCTGGAGCGCGTCGTGCGCCGCGCGGACGGCTGGGCGCCGTCGTTCACACCGCCCTCCGTGGTGGCCCGTAACCGCGCCAGGATGCGCGAGCTGGCCGAGGCCGCCGGGCGCGACCCGGACTCCCTGTCGGTGGTGCTGCGGTGCGGTGTGAACGTGACGGCCAAGCCGCTGGACGGCGAGCGCCCGGCCCACCAGGGCAGCGTCGAGCAGATCGTCGAGGACCTGGCCGAGGGGGTCGCCGCGGGCGTCGACGAGGCGATCCTCGACTTCCAGAACAGCACGCACGACGCGGGTGAACTCCTGGACGCCGCACGGGAGGTGCACACGGCGGTCCGCGACGCGGGCATGTGACGGCGGCGCCGGGCCGCCCTCGCCCGGCACCGTTCCGGCTCCCGTATGCGACGGGCCCGCGGGGATGCGCTCCCCGCGGGCCCGCGCGCTCGGCCCGCCTGGCCTGCTCCTCAGTCCTCCGGCAGCAGCACCGGCGCGATCTCGTCGAAGACGTCGCCGGGGCCCGGGTTGGACGGGTCGGTGCCGCCGCCGAGGTGGTGCAGCACGCCCCACACCGCGTTGAGCGCCGTCTGCACCGCGCCCTCGGCCCAGCCCGCCGTCCAGGAGATGTCGTCGCCGGCGAGGAAGAGTCCGCGCTTGTCCTCGGGCAGGCCGTCCTGCATGAAGTGGGTGAACAGCCGCCGCTGGTAGCGGTAGTGGCCGGGGAGGTTGGCCTTGAACGCGCCCATGAAGTACGGCTCGTTCTCCCAGGAGACCGTCACGGGGCTGCCGATGATGTGGCTGCGGATGTCGACCTTCGGATAGATCTCCCCGAGCGACTTCAGCATCACCTCCATGCGCTGGGAGGCGTCCAGCGGCAGCCACTTGAGGCTGTCGTCGCACCATGTGTACGAGAGGCAGATCACGGCGGGCCGGTCCGGGCCGTCGTCCAGCAGATAGGTGCCCCGCGTCATCCGGTCGGTGAGCGTCATGCTCATCGCGTCCCGGCCGGTCGGCCGGCCGCCGTCGTCGACGGCCTCGTCCAGCCAGAACGGGCGGTCCACCGGCACGAACAGCTTGGAGGACTCCATGTAGTGGGTGCGCTCCACCGCCGTCCAGTGGTCGATCGGCAGCAGCGCGTCGTCGCAGTCGATCGTGCTCAGCAGCATCCACGACTGCGCCGTGAACACGGCGGCGCGGTAGGTGCGGATGTCCCCGGCGGCGTCGGTGACGGTGATGCGGTTGCCCGCGGTGCGGCGCAGCCGTGTCACGGCGGGACGGTGCGTGCGCCCCTCGTGGAGCGAGGCGAGCGAGGTGCCGCGCGGCCAGTGCACGAGCTTGTCCGGCTCCGACTCCCAGAGGCGCAGCGGGAGTTGCTGGCTGCCGCCCACGATGCTGCGGTGGTCGTCGTCCGCGCCGGTGTAGACGACGCGGAGGATCTCCAGGATGGAGTTGGGGAAGTCGGTGTCCCAGCCGCCGGTGCCGAAGCCGACCTGGCCGAACATCTCGCGGTGCCGGAAGGAGGAGAAGGACTCCGCGTCGCACAGGAAGCCGTAGAAGGTCTGGTTGTCCAGGCGTTCCACCAGGCGCGACCAGATCTCGCGCACGCGCGGCAGATCGCGCTCCCGCAACGCCCGCTGCATGGCGGAGAATTGGGCGCCGTCCTCCAGGCACGCGTTCCAGGCGTCCATGACCCGGTGGAACTCCGGCGGCAGGTCGTCGAGCGTACGGGCGTAGTGCGAGCGGCCCTTGAGGTCGACGACGGTCGACGGCGTCGCGGGCGCCAGCGGGTTGGGGAACGGACGGGTCTCCAGACCGGTCAGCTCGATGTAGTGCTGGAGCGCGGTGGAGGACGGCGGGAAGCGCATGGCGCCCATCTCGGCGGTCAACTCGCCCTCGCAGCCCTCGAATCGGGCGGTGCGCAGCCGTCCGCCGATCTGGTCGGCCTCGTAGACGACGGGCCTCAGACCGGTCTTCATCAGCTCGTACGCGGTGACGATGCCGGAGAGCCCGCCGCCGATGACCGCGACCTCGGTGCCGTGCTCGGTGGCGGGGACGGATCCCAGACCGGCCGGGTGGGCGAGGTGGTCGTCGTAGGCGAACGGGAAGTCCGGGCCGGACATCGTCAGCGGGCGGGCGGACTCCGCCGCGGACGGCTGCTCCTCGTGTGCGGCTGTGGGCACCGTGGAGGTCATCGGCGCACCTCTCCTCTCCGGGGATCGGGGTGTTCGGGGCAGGGGCGTGCGTGCAGGACGTACGGGATGTACCAGGTGGCGGGCAGGCCGGGGATGTACGGGACAGGACGGGGCGGGGCGGGGCGCGGGCGGGTCAGACGGTGTACAACTCGGGCCGCCGGTCGGTGAGATAGCCGTTCCGCTCGCGCGAGGCACGGAGCAGCCCGGTGTCGACATCGGCGATGAGCAGCGCCTCGTGGCGCCCGGCCCGTACGGGCACGCTCCCGTCGGGTGCGGCCAGCGCGCTGAGCCCCGCGAAGTCGAACTCGCCCTCGCACCCTGCCCTGTTGGCGTACGCCACATAGAGCTGGCTCTCCCAGGCACGCGCCGGCAGCAGCGTCTGAGCCACGATGTCGTACGGACGCATCAGCGCCGTCGGCACGATCAGCAGCTCCGTACCGGCGAGGGCGTGCGCGCGCACCGCCTCGGGGAACTCCACGTCGTAGCAGACGAGCAGCCCGGCCCGTACGCCCGCCAACTCCGCCTGTACGACGAGGCGTTCGCCGGGTGTGAAGTGGCGGCTCTCCCAGCCGCCGTACAGATGCGTCTTGCGGTAGCCGGCCAGCGGCGCGCCGTCCGCCGCGACGAGCGCGGCGGAGTTGTACAACTGCCCGCTGCCCGGGTCGCGTTCGGGATAGCCGTAGACGACGGCGATGCCGTGCGCGGCGGCGATGCGGGAGAGGGCGCGGGCGGAGGGTCCGTCCGCGGGCTCGGCACGCTCGGCGACGTCCTCGCCCAACGCATAGCCGGTCAGGGAGAGTTCGGGCGTGACCAGCAGTCCGGCGCCGCGCGCGGCGGCCGTGCGGGCGGTCTCGTCGAGCGCGGCGAGCGAGTCCTCGACGCTCCGGGGCACCCCGGCGGGGGCCTGGTGCAGGGCGATGCGCAGCGACGGCATGGGGACCTCTGGCGTGCTCGGGAATACGGCATGAGGGCGCGGCGGCGCCCGTGACCGTACGGACGTACTCGGGGCGGCGCTCCCGTCCGGTGGACCTCCGGCGCCGGTGCGGTCCGGTACGGAAGGCCGTCCGGAACGCGCCGTCCGGGAACACTTCGACGGTACGGGCCCCTGACCAGGGCGGACAAGACACAACCCTTGCGTCTCACGGAGCGTTCTGTTGCGTCCTGCGGGCGCCTCGCGGCGTTTTGTTGCGCGGCGCCGTACCGACGCTCGTGCCGGGAGCGGCTAGCGCGGCGCCCCCGCGGTGTAGCGGCGCAGCAGCGGCGAGAGCACCAGCACGGACTTGGTCCGCTCGACGAACGGTTCGCCCGCGATCCTCTCCAGCACCTGCTCGAAGTGGCGCATGTCGGAGGCGAAGACCTGCACGACGGCGTCGGCCTCGCCGGTCACCGTGGAGGCGGAGGCGACCTCCGGATAGCGGGCCAGCGCGCGGCGGATGTCCTCGGGACCGGTCTTGGAGCGGCAGTAGATCTCGATGAAGCCCTCGGTCTCCCAGCCGAGCGCCGCCGGGTCGACCCGTACGGTGAAGCCGGTGATGGCGCCCTCCGCCCGCAGCCGGTCCACGCGGCGCTTCACGGCGGGCGCAGAGAGGCCCACTTCGGAGCCGATGTCCGCGTAGGAGCGGCGGGCGTCCTCGGACAGTACGTGGACGATGCGCTCGTCGAGGTCGTCGAGGGACACGTCGGGCCGGTCACTCCTCTCCGCTCACGGGGGCGGTCGCAGCGCGCGGCGCGGCGTTCAGCCGGGAGCGGCGCATGCCGTATCCGAAGTAGACCACAGCGCCCACGGCCATCCAGACGCCGAACACCGCCCAGGTGACGGTGTCCAGGGAGAACATCATCCACAGGCACAGCCCGAGCCCGACCAGCGGGAAGAGCGGCGAGAGCGGCACACGGAAGGCCCTGCGCATCCCGGGCCGGGTGCGCCGCAGGACGATCACCGCGATGTTGACGAGGGCGAAGGCGAAGAGGGTGCCGATGCTGGTGGCGTCGGCGAGACGCCCGAGCGGTACGGCCGCGGCGAGCGTCCCGCAGAACGCGGCGACGATCACGGTGTTGGCGCGCGGAGTGCCGCTGCGCGGGTCGACCTTGGCGAAGACGGCGGGCACCAGGCCGTCCCGTGACATCGCGAAGAGGATGCGGGTCTGCCCGTACAGCACGGTCAGGACGACGGAGGCGATGGCGACGACGGCGCCGAAGGCGAGCAGCGCGGGCCAGAAGTCGTGCCCGGTGACGGAACGCAGGATGCCGGAGAGCGCGGCCTCGCTGCCCTCGAACCGCTGCCACGGACGGGCGCCGACGGCGACGGCCGCGACCAGGCAGTAGACCGCGGTGACCAGGACGAGGGAGAGCAGGATCGCGCGCGGCAGGTCGCGCTGCGGGTTCTTCGCCTCCTCCCCCGCCGTGGAGGCCGCGTCGAAGCCGATGTAGGAGAAGAAGAGCGTGGCGCCCGCGGCGCTCACCCCGGCCATGCCGAGCGGCATGAACGGACGGTAGTTGCCGGCGCGGATGCCCGCGGCGGCGACGGCGCAGAAGACCAGCAGCGCGAGGATCTTCACGGTGACCATCACGGTGTTGGCCCGTGCGCTCTCCTTGGCGCCGCCGAGCAGGAAGGCCATGGCGAGCAGGACGACCACCAGCGCGGGGACGTTGAAGAGCCCGCCGTCGCCGGGCGGCGCGGAGAGCGCGGCGGGCAGTCCGGCGCCGAAGACGCCGTGCAGCAGTTCGTCGATGTACTGGCCCCAGCCCACCGCGACGGCGGCCACCGACACCCCGTACTCCAGCAGCAGACACCAGCCGCACACCCAGGCGGTCAGCTCGCCGAGCGTCGCGTACGCGTAGGAGTAGGAGGAGCCGGCGACGGGGATGGTGCCCGCCAACTCGGCGTAGGACAGGGCGGAGAAGAGCGCGGTGAGGCCCGCGACGACGAACGACAGGACGACCGCGGGCCCGGCGTCGGGCACGGCCTCGCCGAGGACGACGAAGATGCCGGTGCCCAGCGTCGCCCCGATGCTGATCATCGTGAGCTGCCAGAGGCCGAGGCTGCGCCGCAGTTCACCGCCCGCGCCGTGGCCACCCTCGGAGACCAGCGCCTCCACGGGCTTGCGGCGCGTCAGCCGCCTGACGCCGGGCTGCCGCCCGTCGGGGGTCTGCGCAGCGGGCGGGCCCGCCTCCTGCTCCAGCACGGCGGTGCCTCCTCGCTGTCGGTCCGTTACGGCGCACGACCTTACGAGGCGCACGGGGCGGCCGGTAACGGGGCACCCTTGCGTGTGCGCGGCGAAACGTTGCGCGGACGGGGCGAGTTGAGGCCGATCGTTCAGCGGGGTGCGGCGTTTCAGGACACGGCGGGCGGTGTCGCCGGGCGGGCGCGGACCCAGCCGCCGTCGTCGGTGAGATAGGCGTCGGGCTCCAGACCCGCCGCGCGCAGCGCCGCTTCGAGGCGGGGACGCGGCAGCGTCTGGGAGAAGAAGGTCTGCGTCCAGCGGGCCTGTTCCGTCTCGTGCGCGAGGCACACGCGGCAGGCGTCGTCGCCCACCGGGTCGAGGGAGACGACGGTGGTGGTCATCGCGCCCCGGTTCCAGGTCTGTCCCGGCCGCATGCCCTCGCGCATTCCGTCGTGTTCGCGCTGGATGAGGACCGCTCCGCCGGGCGCGGTGTGCCGGGCGCAGGCCCGCAGCAGCCGTGAACGGTGGGCGTCGTCGGCGGTGTTGACGAGGAACGAGGCGAGCAGGACGGCGTCGAAGCGCCGCCCCAGGTCGAGGTCTTCGATGGCCGAGTGCACGGTCTCCGCGACCTCGCCGATGTGCGCGAGCATCGGGGCGGACTCGTCGACGGCGGTCACCCGCAGTCCGCCGGCCGCCAGCGCCCGCGTCATCCGGCCCGCGCCGGCGCCGAGTTCGAGAAGGGCGGCGCCGGGCGGCACGGCGCCGAGGACGACGCCGGTCTCCTCCTCGCGGGATGGAAGCTGCGCGTACAGCTCCACCGAGCAGCCGTCGCGGGTGAATTCTCCGGGTCCGGTACCTGAGTGCGCGTCACGGGTGAAAGCGGTCATGCGTGCATGGCAGCACGCGGCGCGGCGCGGGCACAGCGATTCGGACCGGGACGAAAGCCGGACTCGGGGGCGGATACGGCACTTTCGGCGTGCGCCGAAGAGCGTGGCCGCCGCCGCCTCGCACCCGGGACGATGAGTGCACAAGAAGACACGGACCGTCAACGGACGGGATCACACGGGGAGTTGCGATGAAGCGCACAGTCATCACCGTGGTCGCCGCGGCAGCGGCACTCACGCTCACGGCCGGCCACGCCCAGGCGGACACGAAGCGGGCATCGAAGACGGCGAAGCTGACCGGCTCGAAGGCCACCTGCTCGTTGCAGACCTGGCCCGGCGGCGGCCTGCCGAACGACCACGCCCGGCTGACCTGCAAGGTCAAGGACACCAAGGCCGACGGCTACGTGCCGTACGTGGTCTGGCGGGGAGACGGCTACGCCGCGACGGAGTTCGCCTTCAACCGGAAGGGCGCCGGGAAGAGCATCACGGCCTCCAGCACGAAGGCGAACCCCGACGCGGGCTACGAGACCGTCTACTTCAAGACCTGCCTGACCACGCCCGGCTGGGACCGCTGCAGCGACGAACAGCACTGGAACCTGTAGCCCGTCCCATGACGTGACGGCGTAACGGTGTGGCGGGACGGCCGGCTCTCCCGGGCAGGACCCGAACGGGACCCCGGGTGGGCCGGCCGCTGCCTCACCGCATCATCGCCGCCCCGTCCGCTCACCAACTCACGTGCAGCGGCTCGCCCTCCGCGTAGCCCGCCGCGCTCTGCACGCCCACGACGGCCCGTTCGGTGAACTCCTCCAGCGAGGCCGCGCCCGCGTACGTGCACGAGGAGCGCACGCCCGCGATGATCGTGTCGATCATGTCCTCGACGCCCGGCCGCGCCGGGTCGACGAACATCCGCGACGTGGAGATGCCCTCCTCGAACAGGGCCTTGCGGGCACGGTCGTACGCCGACTCCTCGCTGGTGCGGTGGCGTACGGCGCGGGCGGAGGCCATCCCGTAGGACTCCTTGTAGGCACGGCCGTCGGCGCTCTGCTGGAGGTCGCCCGGCGACTCGTACGTACCGGCGAACCACGAGCCGATCATGACGTTGGAGGCACCGGCGGCCAGCGCCATGGCCACGTCGCGCGGGTGCCGCACGCCGCCGTCGGCCCACACGTGCTTGCCGAACTTCCGTGCCTCGGCGGCGCATTCGAGCACGGCGGAGAACTGCGGGCGGCCGACGCCGGTCATCATCCGCGTGGTGCACATGGCGCCCGGTCCGACGCCGACCTTGACGATGTCCGCGCCGGCCTCGATGAGGTCCCGTACGCCGTCGGCGGCCACCACGTTGCCCGCGACGACCGGCACCTGCGGGCCCAGGGCGCGTACGGCGCGCAGCGCGTCGATCATGCGCTCCTGGTGGCCGTGCGCGGTGTCCACGACGAGGGTGTCGACGCCCGCGTCCAGCAGCGCCGACGCCTTGCCCGCCACGTCGCCGTTGATGCCGACGGCCGCGGCCACGCGCAGCCGTCCGGCGGCGTCGGTGGCCGGGGTGTAGAGAGTGGCGCGCAGCGCGCCCTTGCGGGTGAGGATGCCCACGAGCCGGCCGTCGGCATCGACGGCGGGCGCCAACTTGCGGTGGGCGCTGTCGAGTTGGCCGAAGGCGTCGCTCGGGTCGATGTCGGCTCTGACGACGAGCAGATCGCGGGACATCACCTCGGCGAGCTGCGTGAAGCGGTCCACGCCGGTCAGGTCGGACTCGGTGACGACGCCGACGGGCCGGCCGTCCTGCACGACGACGCCCGCGCCGTGCGCCCGCTTGGGCAGCAGCGACAGCGCGTCGGCCGCCGTCTGGTGCGGGGCGAGCGTGATCGGGGTGTCCAGGACGAGATGGCGCCGCTTGACCCAGGCGGTGACCTCGCTGACCACGTCGATCGGGATGTCCTGCGGGATGACGGCGAGGCCGCCACGGCGTGCCACCGTCTCGGCCATGCGGCGCCCGGCGATGGCCGTCATGTTGGCGACGACGAGCGGGATCGTGGTGCCGCTGCCGTCGGGGGACGCGAGGTCGACGCCCTGCCGGGAGCCGACCGCCGAGCGGCACGGCACCATGAACACGTCATCGTAGGTCAGGTCGTACGGGGGCTGCTGGTCGTTCAGGAATCGCATACCGGCTCTCTCACCTGCGTCGTCGCTCTCCGTGTGGCGGGGGCGGGGAGTGCGTGCCGGAGGCGCGGCGTCCGGGCTGAGCTCCTCCTTCATCATCCCTCCACCCTCGCGGGGAGGGCGAACCGGCCCCGCGGACGGGTTCCGCGCGGGGTTCCGGGAGCGCCCGTACGCAGCCCGTACGCGGTCCCTACGGCGGCCCGGGCGTCGTCGCGTCACGCCCGTACCCCGGCCGGTTGCACCCTCGTGCAGGGCGCATCTAGTCTCCGCGGAAACGGCTTGGACACATGAATCCATCCATGTTGGGGGGCGGCAGATGGCGCGGGCTGTGCCCACCTCCCAGCGCGCGTACCAGTACGCGAAGGAGCGGATACTCGACGGCATCCTCGCCGGTGGCGAGCTGATCAGCGAGGGCACCGTCGCCGAGGCGCTGGGCATCAGCCGTACGCCCGTGCGCGAGGCGTTCCTGCGGCTGGAGTCCGAGGGGCTGCTGCGGCTCTACCCCAAGCGGGGCGCGGTGGTGGTGCCGGTCTCCGCGAAGGAGGTCGAGACCGTTCTGGAGACGCGGGAGCTGATCGAGTCCTTCGCCGCCGAGAAGGTCGCCGCCCTGGGCCCGTCCGTTCTGGAAGGGCTGCTGGGCGAGCTGCGCGAACAGCTCCAGGAGCAGGCCGGGCTGCGCGAGGCCGGCGACGGCAAGGCGTTCGTCGCCGCCGACCAGATCTTCCACCAGCTCATCGTGCGCGCCGCGGACAACCCGATCCTGCTCGACCTGTACGCGGGGCTGCGCGACCGTCAGCAGCGCATGGGCCTGTACGCCGTCTTCAACGACGGCGACCGGCTGCGCGCCACCCACCACGAACACGCCGAGCTGGTCGGCCTGTTGGAGAAGGGCGATCTGACGGCGTACCGGGCCGCGCTGCGCGGGCACCTGCGGGGCACCCGCGCAGCGGTGCTCGGACCCCGTCAGGACAGCAGCATCCAGCCCAGTACGGACGTGGACTGAAGGAAGACCAGGACGCACATCAGCAGCAGCAGCGCCAGGCTCCAGCCCACGACCTTCCGCAGCAGTTCGGGCTCCCGTCCGCCCAGGCCCGTCGCGGCGGCGGCGATGGCGAGGTTCTGCGGGGAGAGCATCTTGCCGAGGACGCCGCCGGAGCTGTTGGCGG
Organism: Streptomyces nanshensis; assembly: GCF_001751255.1. GTDB lineage: Bacteria > Actinomycetota > Actinomycetes > Streptomycetales > Streptomycetaceae > Streptomyces > Streptomyces nanshensis_A. Next base: position 34,076 of record NZ_LJGW01000132.1, read on the forward strand.
CGGCGAGGAGTTCCGGTGCGTAGCCGGAGTTCTTCGCGGCCGTCACCTGGAGGATGCCGAACAGCGCGTTCGCGGACGTGTCGGAGCCCGTGACCGCGACGCCCAGCCAGCCGAGCACCGGCGAGAGGAACGCCAGCGCGGGCCCGGCCCCGGCGATGAAGTGGCCGATGGTGGAGGTCTGTCCGGACAGGTTCATCACGTACGCGAGGGCCAGCACCGTGGCGACGGTGAGGATGGCCCAGCGCAACTGGTGCAGTGTGCGCCCGTACGAACGCACCGCCACACGCGGGGATATGACCAGCAGCGCCGCGGTGAGCAGGCCGCTCAGCAGCAGCATCGTGCCGGTGGCGGGCAGCCAGTTGAAGTTGAAGACCGTGGAGGCGGCGGGCTTGCCGGTGACCGGGTCGGCGACGTCCAGGCCGGGCCAGTCGAAGAGCACGGCGCCCTTCTCCAGTACGGCCTTGACGGGCGGGATCTGGCTGACGGCGAAGACGACGATGATCACGGCGTACGGGAGATAGGCGTTGAGGGCGGCGCGGCGGCTGTCCCGTACCTCGGTGACGGTGCCCGTATCCGTACCCGTACCGGCGGAGCCCGTACCCGTACCGGCGTCCGTGCCACCGGAGCCGGAGCCTGGGCCGTCGTCGGAGCCGGCACCGCCTCCGTCCTCGGCGGACGCGGGCGCGTGCGCCGGTGCCGGAATGTTCGTCGTCCGCATCACCAGGACCAGCACGCCGACCGAGACGAGCGCGGCGACGACGTCCGTGAGCTGCACGGACAGATAGTTGGACGTGACGAACTGGGCGACGGCGAAGGAGAGTCCGCACGCCAGCGCCGGCCACCACGTCTGCCGCAGACCGCGGCGCCCGTCCACGAGGAAGACCAGCAGCACCGGGACGACCGCGGCCAGCAGCGGGGTCTGGCGCCCGACCGTGGCGGAGACGTCCTCCAGCGGCAGACCCGTCAGTTCGGAGAGCGTGATGACGGGCGTACCCATGGCGCCGAACGCCACGGGCGCGGTGTTGGCCACCAGCGAGACGGTCGCGGCCTTGAACGGCTGGAAGCCGAGCGCGATGAGCATCACCGAGCTGATCGCGACGGGCGCGCCGAACCCGGCGAGCGCCTCCAGCAGCGCCCCGAAGCAGAAGGCCACGATGACGGCCTGGAGGCGCTGGTCGTCGGAGAGCTTCCCGAAGGAGCGGCGCAGGGTCTCGAAGTGCCCTGTATCGACGGTCATCTGGTACACCCACAGGGCGTTGACCACGATCCACATGATCGGGAACAGTCCGAACAGGGCGCCCAGCACAGCCGAGTTGAGGCTCTGCCCGACCGGCATGCCGTAGGCGGCGACCGCGACGAGCACGGCGGAGGCCAGCGCGGCCAGCGCGGAGAGCCACGCCTGGACGCGCAGCACGCCCAGCAGTACGAAGAAGACGACGAGCGGCAGGGCGGCGACGAGGGACGACCACCCCAGCGACCCGGCCAGCGGATCGAGTACGGGTTGGAACACGGTGCCTCCGGTGACGAGTTGGGACTCGGGGGACGGATCACCAGGGCCTGACGCCGCGTATCGAGGCGTCGACGACCTGGACGGGGTGCAGCACGGGGAGCTGCTTGCCGAGATGGCGCGAGATCTGGAGCAGACAGCCGGGGTTGGCGGTCACGACCGCGTCGGGGGACGTGGAGCGGACGTTCTCCGCCTTGCGGCGGCCGAGTTCCTCCGCCGGCTCGGGCTGGATGAGGTTGTAGACGCCCGCCGAGCCGCAGCACATGTCGGACTCGGGGATGTCGACCACCTCCAGTTCCGGGACGGTGCGCAGGACGGCGCGCGGCTGCTCGCGGACGCCCTGTGCGTGCGCGAGGTGGCACGCCTCGTGGTGTGCGAGCCGGGCCCGTACGGGGTGGCGGGGCGCCGACGGGGGCAGTTCCGCGAGGAGTTCGGAGATGTCGCGGACCTTGGCCGCGAACGCCTCGGCGCGTTCGCGGTAGTCGGGGTCGTCGGCGAGCAGCCGTCCGTACTCCTTGAGCGACGAGCCNATTGACCACGATCGCGTCGACGTCGAGCGGTTCGAAGGTGTCGATGAGCCGGCGGGCGCGCTCGGAAGCCTCCTCCTCGCGTCCCGCGTGTTCGCTGAGCGCGCCGCAACAGCCTTGTGCGGCGGGGGCGATGACGTCACAGCCCTCGGCCGTCAGCACCCGCACGGTGGCCTCGTTGACCTGGGCGAAGAAGACCTGTTGGACGCAGCCGGTGAGCAGGCCGACGGTGCGGCGGGCGGTCGCGGCGCCGGCGGGCGGTGGCGCGGCGGCGTCCGGCG
>NZ_LJGW01000025.1:0-21841 GCF_001751255.1 Streptomyces nanshensis
CTCGCGGCGCAGCCGCTCACGCTCTCGCCCGTCACCGCCGGGCAGCGCGCCTCGCTCATGACGCAGGCCGCCCGCCTCGAACTGGGCGAGGCGCAGTCGCGCGGCTCGGCGAGCGAGGTGCGCGAGGCCCGCGCGCAGTTGACGGAGGCGACGCACGCCCGTGCCGGCGCGGACGAGCTGCGGCTGCTGTCCGACGGCGGCGCCAAGGTGCAGCGCATGAAGGCGGGCAAGCCGCTGACGCTGCGGTTCGTGCTGCCCTCCGGGCCCGGTTCGGAGCCGATCAGGGCGACCGGCACCCGTATCGCCAAGGCGCTGACCCGTATCGGCGTGCGGACGAAGATGAAGCAGGTGCCGGACGAGGAGTACTTCGCCAAGCACATCACCACCGGCGACTACGACCTGGCCATCTACTCGTGGCCGGGAACGGCCTACCCGGCGACCGACGCCCGTCCGATCTTCGCCAAGCCGGCGGCCGCCGCGGACGGTTCGCTGCTCGTCGAGCAGAACTACACCCGCGTCGGCACCAACCAGATCGACCAGCTCTTCGACCAGGCGTCCAAGGAGCTGGACGACGGCGCACGCAACGACCTCATCAAGCGCGCCGACGCCCGCATCTGGGCGGCGGCGGGATCGGTTCCGCTCTACCAGCGGCCGCAGTTGGTGGCCGCGAGCGAGAAGGTCGCGAACGCGGGCGCCTTCGGTTTCGAGACCCCGCGCTACCAGGACATCGGCTTCGAGAAGTGACCCGGCGGCGGCACCCGGGACCTCCCTTCCCGGGCGCCGCAGGGCCTCGGGCCCGGCCACCGGCACAGGGCGGACGCCGTCCGGCAGGCGGCCGGGCCTTACCATGGTGGGCAGTGCCGCGGCGAGATCCAGCCCGGCAGGGCGCGTGAGATGCAGTGAACGGACCCGCGTCCACCCACGATCCGGGAGAAGCGTCAGTCAGTCATGCCCACGCGCCACGACATCCGTAACGTCGCCATCGTCGCCCACGTCGACCACGGGAAGACCACCCTCGTCGACGCCATGCTCAAGCAGGCCGGAGCGTTCGCGGCCCACCAGCTCGAGTCCGTGGACGACCGCGTGATGGACTCCAGCGACCTGGAGCGCGAGAAGGGCATCACCATTCTCGCGAAGAACACCGCGGTCAAATACCACCCCAAGGGCGGCGGAGACTCCGTCGTCATCAACATCATCGACACCCCCGGCCACGCCGACTTCGGCGGCGAGGTCGAGCGCGGCCTGTCCATGGTGGACGCCGTGGTGCTGCTGGTGGACGCCTCCGAGGGGCCGCTGCCGCAGACCCGCTTCGTCCTGCGCAAGGCGCTGGAAGCGCGGCTTCCGGTGATCCTCTGCATCAACAAGACGGACAGGTCCGACGCCCGTATCTCCGCGGTCGTCGACGACACCTACGACCTCTTCCTCGACCTGGACGCGGACGAGGAGCAGATCGAGTTCCCCATCGTCTACGCGTGCGCGCGGGACGGCGTCGCGTCGCTGACGCAGCCCGAGGACGGCAGCGTCCCCGCCGACAGCGACAGCCTGGAGCCGTTCTTCACCACGCTGCTGGAGACCGTCCCGGCGCCGACGTACGAGGAGGACGCGCCCCTCCAGGCGCACGTCACCAACCTCGACGCCGACAACTTCCTCGGCCGTATCGCGCTGCTGCGCGTGAAGAACGGGACGCTGAAGAAGGGTCAGACGGTCGCCTGGCTCAAGCGGGACGGCAGCGAGCAGAACGTACGCATCACCGAGCTGCTGATGACGGACGCGCTTACCCGCAAGCCCGCCGAGGCCGCCGGGCCCGGCGACATCTGCGCGGTCGCCGGCATCCCCGACATCATGATCGGCGAGACCCTGGCCGACCCGGAGAACCCGGTGGCGCTGCCGCTGATCACCGTCGACGAGCCGGCGATCTCGATGACGATCGGCACCAACAACTCGCCGCTGGTCGGCAGGGGCGGCAAGGGCCACAAGGTCACGGCCCGCCTGGTGAAGGACCGGCTGGACCGCGAACTGGTCGGCAACGTCTCGCTGCGCGTCCTGCCCACCGAGCGTCCCGACGCCTGGGAGGTGCAGGGCCGGGGCGAGTTGGCGCTGGCGATCCTCGTCGAGACGATGCGCCGCGAGGGCTTCGAGCTGACGGTCGGCAAGCCCGAGGTCGTCACGCGGGAGATCGACGGCAAGCTGCACGAGCCGGTGGAGCGGATGACGATCGACGCCCCCGAGGAGTTCATGGGCGCCATCACACAGCTCATGGCCTCGCGCAAGGGGCGGATGGAGACGATGACCAACCACGGGTCCGGCTGGATCCGCATGGAGTGGATCGTGCCCGCCCGCGGACTGATCGGCTTCCGTACGGAGTTCCTGACGGAGACCCGCGGCACCGGCATCGCCCACAGCATCTACGAGGGCCACGAGCAGTGGTTCGGCGATCTGCGGACGCGGCGCAGCGGCTCGCTCGTCGCGGACAGGGCGGGCTCCGCGACGCCGTTCGCGATGATGAATCTCCAGGAGCGCGGCACGATCTTCATCGAGCCGGGCACCGAGGTGTACGAGGGCATGATCGTCGGCGAGAACTCCCGTTCCGACGACATGGACGTGAACATCACCAAGGAGAAGAAGCTCACCAACATGCGGGCGGCGGCGGCCGATACGACGGAGAACCTGGTGCCGCCGCGCAAGCTCTCGCTGGAGCAGTCCCTGGAGTTCTGCCGCGAGGACGAGTGCATCGAGGTCACCCCCGACACCGTTCGCATCCGCAAGGTCGAGCTGGATCAGAAGGCTCGCGGGCGGGCGGCTGCGCGCGCGAAGCGCTGAGAGCAGAGCTGAAAGAAGCGCTGAGCGTGCGCTGAGACGTGCGCTGAGAACGGAGCAGTACGAGGGCCACGCGGCGGCCCCCGGTACCCGGTCACCCGGCCGGTCGTACCGGGGGCCGCCGCTTTGCGTCGTCCGAACTCCCCCTGTGGGGCCCGTAATGGGGCCGCGCCGCCCGGGACCCCGTCCCCGAAACGGCTCCGCGGGGCCGCCGCGACGCCGAGATGATGCCGCGCGGAGGGTGTTATCTGGTCGGCAAGGCAAGACGTCGGCGGTACCGAGGAGGCACCCATGCGTGGAGCCACGCGTGTCACATGGGCATTCGGCTGTGCGACGGTCGTCACCATCGCCGCTGCGGGGTGCGGCGGGGGAGCGGGCGGAGGTACGGCGGCCGGTTCGGACGCCGGGATCGTACGGGCCTTCTGGACCGACCCCCAGAATCCCCTGGAGCCGGCCAACACCAACGAGGTGCAGGGCGGCAAGGTCCTGGAGATGACCTTCCGGGGGCTCAAGCGCTACAACCCGCAGAGCGGCAAGGCGGAGAACGCCGTGGCCGAGTCGATCACGACGGACGACCAGCGGAACTTCGACATCACGCTGAAGAAGGGCTGGAAGTTCTCCGACGGATCGCCGGTGACCGCCAAGTCCTTCGTGGACGCCTGGAATTACGGGGCGCTCGTCACCAACAACCAGGTCAGTTCGTACTTCTTCGAATACATCGACGGGTACGACGACGTACACCCCGAGAACGAGGGTGCCAAGCCCAAGGCCAAGACGATGTCCGGGCTGAAGGTGACGGGCAAGAACACCTTCACGGTGCGGCTCAACCAGAAGTTCTCGCAATGGCCGGACACCCTCGGGTACGCCGCCTTCTCGCCGCTGCCGGAGAAGTTCTTCACCGACCACCAGGGCTGGCTGAAGAAGCCCGTCGGGAACGGCCCTTACCAGGTGGACTCGTACACCAAGGGCCAGTCCATGAGGCTCTCGGCGAACAAGAAGTACGCGGGTCCGGACAAGCCGAAGAACAAGGGCGTCGAGCTGAAGGTCTACACGGACCAGAACACCGGCTACACCGATCTCCAGGCCGGGAACCTCGACGTCTTCGACGAACTGCCGGCGGGTCAGCTCAAGAACGCCAAGCGGGATCTCGACGGGCGCTACATCAACCAGCCCGCGGGCATTCTCCAGACGCTGTCCTTCCCGCTCTACCAGAAGGAATGGCAGACCGAGAAGGCCAAGAAGGTACGCCGCGGGGTCTCGATGGCGATCAACCGCGAGGAAGTGACGCGGAAGATCTACCACGGCACCCGCAAGCCGGCCACGGACCTCACCTCGCCCGTCCTCACCAAGTCCGGCGGCTACAAGCCGGGCCTGTGCGGCGAGGTCTGCTCGTACGACCCGAAGAAGGCGAAGAAGCTCATCAAGGAGGGCGGCGGACTGCCGGGCGGCAAGGTCACGCTCACCTCGAACGTCGACACCGGGTCGCACCGGCAGTGGATGGACGCCGTGTGCAACAGCATCAACAACACCCTGGGCAAGTCCGGTGCGTGCAGCGTCAATCCGGTGCCGACCTTCGGTGAGTTCCGCAAGGACATCGCCGGTAAGAAGCTCAAGAGCATGTTCCGTACCGGCTGGCAGATGGACTATCCGCTGATCCAGAACTTCCTGCAGCCGCTGTACTACACGGACGCCTCCTCCAACGACGCCGGCTATGCCGACAAGCGCGTCGACGAACTCATGGACGAGGCGAACGCCGCCGGCCAGAAGGAGGCCGTCAGCAAGTTCCAGAAGGCGGAGAAGATCGTGCTGGACGACCTTCCGGCCATTCCCCTCTGGTACCAGGACGGTAACGCCGGATATTCGGACCGGGTGAGCGACGTACGGCTCAATCCCTTCTCCGTGCCCGTCTTCACCGACATCAGAGTCAAGTGAGAGTGTGAGCCGCCGTGGGGCGCTACGTCGTCAGACGACTGCTCCAGATGATCCCGGTCTTCATCGGGACGACGTTCCTCATCTTCGTGATGGTGTACGCGGTCGGCGACCCGGTCAACGCGATGTTCGGGGACCGGGCGCCCGACCCCGCCACCGCCGCGCAGCTGCGCGCCCAGTTCAATCTCGANAGCCGCTGTGGCTCCAATACCTGCTGTACATGGGCGACATCTTCACCGGCGACTTCGGCACGGCCTTCAACGGGCAGCCCGTCACCGAGCTGATGGCCAGGGCCTTTCCCGTCACGCTGCGGCTCGCCCTGATCGCGGTGATCATCGAGATCGTCATCGGCATCGCGCTGGGCGTGATCACCGGGCTGCGGCGCGGCCGTCCCGTCGACAGCTCGGTGCTGATGCTCACGCTCGTCGTCATCTCGGTGCCGACGTTCGTCACGGGCACCCTGGCGCAGTATCTGCTGGGCGTGAAGTGGGGCTGGATCCCGCCGGCCGTCTCGCCCGCGGCGCCGGTCGGTCAACTGCTGCTCCCGGGGCTGGTGCTGGCGCTGCTGTCGCTCGCGTACGTCACACGGCTGACGCGGGCGTCGATCAGTGAGAACGTCCGCGCCGACTACGTACGCACCGCGGTGGCGAAAGGGCTGCCGCGGGCCCGGGTCAACGTCCGCCATCTGTTGCGGAATTCGCTGATCCCCGTCGTCACCTTCCTCGGCACGGACGTCGGGAACCTGATGGCGGGGGCCCTGGTCACCGAGCGGATCTTCAACATCCAGGGCGTCGGATTCCAGCTCTGGCAGGGCATCGTCCGGCAGAACTCGCCGACCGTCGTCGGCTTCGTGACGATCCTCGTGATCGTCTTCCTTCTCGCGAATCTGATCGTCGACCTCCTCTACGCCGTGCTCGACCCGAGGATCCGCTATGCGTGAACTCAACGGCACAGAAGGCAGCAGCGCAGAAGACAGCAGGCCCGCAGGCGGCAGCACCGGAGCGTGCGGCGGGCGGGAGGTGGCGCATGGCTGAGCGCGCGCCCGAGAGCACACCTCCGGCGGACGGGCCGGGGCCGGACGCGACGGGTACGGCGGATGCCACCGCGCCCGCCGGTGCCACCGGGCTTGCGCCCGCTCCCGGCACCGCACCGTCGGCACCGTCCCCCGCGCCGTCCTCCGCCCCGGGCCCCGGAACTGAGCCCGGAACTGGGCCCGGACCCGGCCCTGCGGGGCGCTCCCGCAGCCTCTGGTCCGACGCCTGGTACGACCTGCGCCGCAACCCCGTCTTCATCGTCTCGGCGCTGCTGATCCTCTTCCTCGTCCTGATCTCGGTCTGGCCGGGAATGATCGCCGGGCGCAACCCGCTCTCGTGCAGCCTCGACAAGTCGCTCGATCCGGCCGCCCCCGGCCACTGGTTCGGCTTCGACACCCAGGGCTGCGACGTCTATACGCGCGTGGTCTACGGGGCCCGTACGTCCGTGACCGTCGGCGTCTGCGCGACGCTGGGCGTGGCCGCGGCCGGCAGCGTCCTCGGCGGGCTCGCCGGTTTCTTCGGCGGCTGGTGGGACGCGCTGATCTCGCGGCTGACGGACGTCTTCTTCGGCATCCCGATCATGCTCGGCGGGCTGGTGTTCCTGTCGATGACGGGCAGCCGCTCGGTGTGGACGGTGGTCGCCTTCATCGTTCTGCTGGGCTGGCCGCAGATCGCCCGTATCGCGCGCGGCGCGGTCATCGCGGCCAAGCAGAACGACTATGTGCTGGCCGCGCGCGCCCTGGGCGCCGGCAACGTACGGATGCTGGTGCGGCACATCCTTCCGAACGCGATCGCGCCCGTGATCGTCACCGCGACCATCGCGCTCGGCACGTACATCGCCCTGGAGGCGACCCTGAGTTATCTGGGCGTCGGGCTCCAGCCGCCCACCGTCTCCTGGGGCGCGGACATCTCGGACGCGTCGCAGGGGATGCAGTTCCGCAACGCGCCGCACATCCTGCTCTATCCCGCCGCCGCGCTGAGCCTGACCGTTCTGGCGTTCATCATGCTCGGCGACGCGGTGCGCGACGCCCTCGACCCCAAGCTGCGCTGAGGGAGGCGTACGTGACACAGACCCAGGCGGGCGGCGGCCCGGCTCCCGGCCCTGACCCCGACGGGGCGGACCCCGCGCGGCTGCTCGAAGTGCGGGATCTGCGCGTGGAGTTCCGTACGCGCGACGGAGTGGCCACCGCCGTGGACGGGGTCAGCTTCGGTGTGGCCGCCGGTGAGACGCTGGCCGTGCTGGGGGAGTCCGGCTGCGGCAAGTCCGTGACCGCGCAGGCCGTGATGGGCATCCTCGACTCGCCGCCGGGGCACGTCACGGGCGGCGAGATCCGCTTCGGCGGCCGGGACCTGCTGCGGATGTCCGCCGAGGGGCGCCGTGCCGTACGCGGTGCGCGGATGGCGATGATCTTCCAGGACGCCCTCTCCGCGCTGAACCCGGTGCTGAGCGTCGGGCAGCAGCTCGGCGAGATGTTCCAGGTGCACCGGGGCGCCTCCCGCAAGGAGGCCCGCGCGAAGGCCGTCGAACTGATGGAGCGCGTACGGATTCCCGCGGCCCGCGAGCGCGCGGGCGACTACCCGCACCAGTTCAGCGGCGGGATGCGGCAGCGCATCATGATCGCCATGGCGCTCGCGCTGGAGCCCGAGCTGATCATCGCGGACGAGCCGACGACCGCGCTGGATGTGACCGTACAGGCCCAAGTGATGGAGCTGCTCGCGGAGTTGCAGAGCGAGTACCGGATGGGCCTGATCCTCATCACCCACGATCTGGGCGTCGTCGCCGACGTCGCCGACCGGATCGCCGTGATGTACGCGGGCCGCATCGTGGAGACCGCACCGGTCGGCGACCTCTACCGGGCGCCCGCGCACCCGTACACCCGCGGGCTGCTCGACTCCATCCCGCGGCTGGACCAGAAGGGCCAGCAGCTCGACGCCGTCAAGGGGCTGCCCCCGAGCCTGCTCCGCGTGCCGCCCGGCTGTAGCTTCCACCCCCGCTGCCCGTTGGCGCGTCCCGTCTGCCACGCCGACGAACCGCCGCTGTACGAGGTGGGGCAGGGGCGGTCCAGCGCATGCCACTTCTGGAAGGAGCTGCTCGATGACGAGTGCGCCGAGTGAGGGTGCGGCGGCGCGGGCCGCCGGCGCGGGCGGTGCGACCGGTGCGCACACCGCCGCGTACGAGTCCCGTACGGCGCTGACGGGCACCGCCCCGCGCGAGGCACGCGAGGCGATCCTCGACGTCCGCGACCTGGTCAAGCACTATCCGCTCACCCAGGGCGTCGTCATCAAGCGTCAGGTGGGCGCGGTCAAGGCCGTCGACGGCGTCTCGTTCGAGCTGCGGCGCGGCGAGACGCTGGGCATCGTGGGGGAGTCGGGCTGCGGCAAGTCGACGGTGGCCAAGCTGGTGACGAGCCTGGAGGCGCCCACCTCCGGGAGCATCCGCTTCAAGGGCGAGGACGTGACCCGGCTGAGCGGCAGGGCGCTGAAGGCCGTACGCCGCAACATCCAGATGGTCTTCCAGGACCCCTACACCTCGCTGAACCCCCGTATGACCGTCGGCGACATCGTCGGCGAACCCTTCGACATCCACCCCGAGGTGGCGCCGAAGGGCGAACGGCGGCGCGCCGTACGGGAGTTGCTGGACGTCGTCGGGCTCGACCCGGAGTACGTCAACCGCTATCCGCACCAGTTCAGCGGGGGGCAGCGGCAGCGCATCGGCATCGCGCGGGGACTCGCGCTGCGGCCGGAGATCATCGTCGCGGACGAGCCGGTCTCGGCGCTCGACGTCTCGGTGCAGGCGCAGGTGGTCAACCTGATGGAGCGGCTCCAGGACGAGTTCGACCTCTCGTACATCTTCATCGCGCACGATCTGTCCGTCGTACGGCACATCTCGGACCGGGTCGGCGTGATGTATCTCGGCAAGCTCGTCGAGACCGGCACGGAGAGCGAGATCTACGAACACCCCACCCATCCCTACACACAGGCGCTGCTCTCGGCCGTGCCGGTGCCCGACCCGGGGGCGGAGGCGGGGCGTGCGCGGATCGTGCTGGAGGGGGACGTGCCCTCGCCCGCGAACCCGCCGTCCGGCTGCCGCTTCCGCACCCGCTGCTGGAAGGCGGACGAGCGGTGTGCTCGGGAGGAGCCGCCGCTGCGGATCCCCGACGGTGCGGGCGGCGGAGCGGGGAGCGGCGGGGAGGGCGCCGACGGCCCGGGCAGGGGCACGGCCGGGAACGCGGCCCGCCACCCCTCGGCGTGCCACTACGCGGAGGAGAAGGCGCGGATCGTGCCCGACTGAGCCTCGCGCAGGTCGGCCTCGGCGTTCCGCGGCGCCAGCGCCGAGAGCACGCCCAGCGCGGCGACGACCTCCAACAGGGCGGTGCAGATCCACAGTTGGTCACGCGTGGAGAGGTGGGCGAGGTCGCCCAGCAGCCCGGACTTGGCCGCGAAGGAGAGATGGAAGAGCCCGAGGCCGAGCAGCGGTCCGCTCACCGTCATCCCCAGCGGACGCGAGTGCGGGACGCGGGCCAGCGCCGCTGCCGCCGCCCACAGCGCCAGCAGCGTCAGGGCCCAGCCGTACCAGCTCTCGGGTACGGCGAGCAGCGTGGCCAGGGCGCGGTCGCCGGTGAAGTGGTTCGAATACAGCGCCCAGCCCTGCTCGGTGGCCGAGTGGATCTCCCAGGCGGCCAGCGCGGCGGCGGCCGCGGCCAGCAGCGCGCACGCGACGGCGCCGCCGATACGCGTGGGGCGGGCGGGGGGTTCGTCGCGGGTGCTGTGCGCGGGGGCGTGGCCGCGGGGACGGGCGAAATCGCCGTCGTGGTCGCCGAGTTCGGCGGAATCGGCTCCGCCGTCCGCGGCGCCGGCACCGTCCGCGGCGCTGGCACCGTCCGCGCCGCCGGCACCGTCCGTACCGTCGGCCGCCTCCGTACCGTCATGGACCGGACGCCGCCCCACCGCCCCCAGCACGATCAGCGCCGCGCCGACCACGAGCATCGCGATGGCGCTCACCAGCACCTTGGTGCGCAGGCCGTCCGAGACGCCGCTCTGCACCCAACTCGCGTTCAGATTCCACAGGGTGGGGACGCGCAGCAGGATCGTCAGCACACCCGTGGAGACGAAGAGCGAGCCGGCGGCGGAGGAGACCGCGGCGGTGACGGCGCAGACCGTGTAGAGGACGAGCAGCGTGGGCTCGACGAAGGAGCTGGCCCATATCCCGTCCTGCGCGCGGAAGATGAGACCCGACCACATCCACCAGGCGTCGGCCACGGCGGTGGCCTTGTCGAAGTCGCGGACGATCCAGGCGAGGTCGAGCGCCGCGAGGGCGGCGAGCAGCACGGCGCCCGCCGCCCGCGCGCCGGGTCTCAGCATCCTGTCGTGGCTCAATTGCGGCCCCCCGCGGTGCGGTTGCCGAGTGCCGCGCGGTGGGTCCGGCCGGCGGCGCCTCGGAGCGTTCCGTCAGCCTACTGCGGAGTTCACCGGCGGATCGTGGCGGCCGGGTGGCAGGCTCTGTACCGGCCCTCCGCCGACCCCGCGTACGTCCGGGCCGGGACGGCATGGCCCCGTCCCGGCCCGGCGTTACGGCACCCGCACGGCCGTACGGACTTCAGAGTGCAGGGTTCGTATATCGGAGCCGCGACGACTGAGTTGCGGTCGTGTTAACGCGTTTCAAGCATTCATGTGACGATATGTCGCACAGCGTCGGACCTCGTCAAGCACGCTCTGACCTCAATCTGCAAAACCTTCGCTCAAGATGCGCCGAGGGTCCACATGCTGAACCCGATACCCCTTGACTGGGCACTTATTGACTTGCAAAGTCTCCTCAACCCATGGCACGGACACAGCCAGCGTGCCAACGCATGGATCTATCCGCATAGATTGACGAGCGCGGGGGCGCAGACACGATGACAAGTCCATCCCAGGCCGCGATCGCCGGGGCAGAGACCCCAGGTCCCGATGGCGCCGGCCTGAACTCCGAGCCGGTCGACGGCGACAAAGCCGCCACGGACCAGCTCGGCCGCTCTCCCGGCCAACTGATGTGGATGCGCTTCAAGCGCGACCGTACAGGCGTCATATCCGCCTTCGTCGTCCTCATCATGTTCGCGATCGCGGCACTGGCCCCGGTGATCTCCTGGCTCTACGGCAAGGATCCCTGGACCCGCTACGGACAGATACGTCCGGGCCTGCTGAACGACAACGCATACCCCGTCAAGCCCAACGGCGGCATGGACAGCGAGTTCTGGTTCGGTCTCGAACCGGGCCTCGGCCGTGACGTCCTCACCCAGCTCGTCTACGGGATGCGCACCTCGCTCTCCCTCGCGGTGGTCATCACGATCCTCTCGGTGGTGCTCGCCATCGTGATCGGTGTCGCGGGCGGCTATCTGGGCGGCAAGCCGGACTACTTCCTCGGCCGGCTCACCGACCTGATGATGTCGTTCCCGAACCAGCTCTTCTTCGTCGCCTTCACCCCCGTCATCGGCGCGCTCCTGGTCAGCCCGCAGGACGAGATGCCCACGTGGCTGCGTGCCTGTGTGCTGATCTTCGTCATGTGGCTGCTGGGCTGGATGACGCTGGCCCGTCTGCTGCGCGGTCAGGTACTGACGCTGCGCGAGCGGGAGTTCATCGAGGCGGCGAAGGTCGCCGGCACCCCGCCCTGGCGGATCATCCGCAAGGAACTCCTGCCGAATCTGGTCACGCCGATCCTGGTGCAGTCGACCTACATGCTCCCGAACTTCGTCACCGGCGTCGCGGGCCTCTCGTTCCTCGGAGTCGGCATGCAGGGCTCCACTCCCGACTGGGGGCGGATGTTCGCCACGGGGGCCGAGGTCTACCAGAGCGACATCACCTACATGATCTTCCCCGGCGTCGCGATGGTGATCTTCATCGTCGCGTTCAACCTGCTCGGGGACTCGGTCAGGGACGCCTTCGACCCGAAATCGGGACGTTGACGACCGAGCAGCGGGGGGTGCTGCCACCCCAGCACCGCATGAGTCAGGCAGCAACACACAACCGACAGGCAGGTGCTACCACCACTATGAGCAGATTCAGGATGCGTACGGCGCGCGTCTCCGTCGTGGGGCTTGCAGCGGGCGCTCTCATCCTCACCGGATGCAGCAGCGGCGGCGGCGGCGACGCCGGAGGCGTGAGCAAGGACGACGCCGCGAAGCAGCAGATCAAGTACGAGTTCGGCGACGCGAAGGACTCGACCGGGCCGGCCGAGCCGGTCAAGGGCGCCAAGAAGGGCGGCGTGCTGACGGTCTACCAGCGCGACAGCTTCGCCCACCTCGACCCGGCACAGATATACGTGAGCGACGAGGGCTCGATGTCGACCCTCATCCACCGTCGGCTGACCAGCTACAAGCGCGACAGCGCCGGCAAGTACACGGTCGTCGGCGACCTCGCCACCGACAGCGGCACGCCCTCGAAGGACCAGAGGACGTGGAAGTACACGCTGAAGGACGGCGTGAAGTGGGAGGACGGCTCCCCGATCACGTCGAAGGACATCCGCCACACCTTCGAGCGGCAGTTCGCGCCGTTCATCTCCGAGGGCCCCGTCTTCATCCAGCAGTGGATGGCCGGCGCCAGCGGCACCGGCTACCGCAAGCTGCTGCCCGACGGTCCGTACAAGGGCGACCACCTGTCCGACAAGGTGCTCGAGACGCCCAACGACAAGACCATCGTCTTCCACTTCAAGGACCCGCAGCCCGACCTGCCCTACGCGCTGGGCATGGCCGGATACGCCGCCGTCCAGAAGAAGGGCGACACGAAGGAGAAGTACGACAAGAAGCCGGTGGCTTCCGGTCCGTACAAGATCGAGTCCTTCAAGTCCGGCAAGAGCATGAAGCTGGTGCGCAACACCGAGTGGGACGCGAAGACGGACCCGGTGCGCCACCAGTACCCGGACTCGCACAACATCCAGTTCGGCGTCTCCTTCGAGGCGTCCACGAAGCGGCTCGTCTCCGACAGCGCCGAGAACCAGACCGCGGTCAGCTACAGCAACCAGGTCGACGCGTCCAGCATGCAGTCCGTGCGCTCCGACCCGAAGGTCAAGGACCGCTCGCTGTCGGGCTACCAGCCCTACGTCGGCAAGATCTCCTTCAACATGGACCGGCTGAAGAACAAGAAGGTCCGTGAGGCGATCGCCTACGCGCTGCCTGCGCAGTCGCTGATGCAGGCCTTCGGCGGGTCCGGCGGCGGTGAGCTGGCGGGCAACTACCTGAGCCCGACGGTCGCGGGTCACACCGAGTCCGACCCGTACGGCAAGGTCGAGAACCCGCAGGGCGATGTGAAGAAGGCCAAGCGGATCCTCAAGGAGGCCGGCAAGACCGGCATGAAGCTGACCTTCGCCTACCAGAACTCCCCCGAGTGGTCGGACTTCTCGATCGCTGCGAAGGACAACCTGACCAAGGCCGGGTTCGACGTCCAGCTCAAGGACATCGTCACGGACACCTACTACGACCAGATCGGCAAGATCAAGAACAACTACGACATGTACCACTCGTCGTGGGGTGCCGACTGGCCGAGTGCGTCCACCGTGATCCCGCCGACCCTGGACGGCCGGCAGGTGCAGGACGGTGCGTCGAACTACTCGCACTACAACAACCCCAAGATGAACAAGGAGATGGACCGCATCTCCAAGATCAAGGACGCCGACGAGGCGGCCAAGGAGTGGGGCAAGCTCTCGGACGAGATCCTCAAGAAGGACCTGCCCGACGTTCCGCTGATGTACTACAAGCAGATCCAGCTTCACGGATCGAAGGTCGGCGGCGCCGTGATGAACAACGTCATCAGCGGCATCGACCCGACCCAGTTGTACGTCAAGAAGTAGCAACGCACACGGCGCGATCGTTCGCGCCGGCCGCGGTGCCCTCCCCCCGGGAGACTCCCGGGGGGAGGGCACCACGGGCCGTTCCCCCACCACCGAATCCGCCGCCCACGAGAGCTGCGTTCCGCCATGCTTCGTTTCCTCGTCCGCCGGTCACTCGGCGCGATGGTGATCCTGCTGATCATCAGCGCGGTCACTTTCTTCCTCTTCTACGCCGTACCGCGAGATCCGGCGATGCTGGCCTGCGGCAAGAACTGCACGCCGGACGCGCTGGAAGTCATCCGCAAGAACATGGGCATCGACGAGCCGATACCCATGCAGTACTGGCACTTCATGATCGGCATCTTCGCCGGCCGCACCTTCGCCCAGGGCGCCTGCCCCGCCCCCTGCTTCGGCTACTCGTTCGCGAACTCGGACCCGGTCTGGGACACGATCCTCGACCGCTTCCCGACCACCGTCTCGCTCACCGTGGGCGGCGCGATCGTCTTCCTGGTCATCGGTCTCGGTGCGGGCATGATCGCCGCCTGGAAGCGCGGCACGTTCGCCGACAAGCTCTTCAGCACCGGCTCGCTCGTGCTCAGCTCGATGCAGATCTACTTCGTCGGCCCGCTCGTGATGGCGCTGCTGGTCTTCAACCTGGGCCTGCTCGACCAGCCTTCGTACGTTCCGCTCTCGGAGGACCCGGCGGGCTGGTTCATGGGCCTGCTCATCCCGTGGATGGTGATCCAGATCATCTTCACGGCCAACTACACACGTCTGTCGCGCTCTTCGATGATCGAGCAGCTCGCGGAGGACCACGTCCGCACGGCACGCGCCAAGGGCATGTCGGGGAAGTTCGTCTTCTTCCGCTACGCGTGGCGCGGCTCGCTCATCCCGATCGTGACGATCTTCGGCGTCGACCTCGGGTCGCTGCTCGGCGGCGCGATGATCACCGAGTGGACGTTCTCCCTGCCGGGGCTGGGGAAGCTGGCGGTCGACTCCGTCGCGAACACCGATCTGCCCATGGTGATGGGCGTGATGCTCTTCTCGGCGACGTTCATCATCCTCTTCAACGTCATCGTGGACGCCGCGTACGCATTCATCGACCCGCGCGTGCGGCTGGCCTAGGAGTACCGCTGTGAGCACCCTGACCAAGGACGCGGGCGTTCCGGCTCCGCGCGACGCGGGCACGTCCGGAGCGTTCCTCTCCGTACGCGACCTGTATGTGCACTTCGACACCGAGGGCGGCATCGTCAAGGCCGTCGACGGGCTCTCCTTCGACCTGGAGCGCGGCCGTACGCTCGGCATCGTCGGCGAGTCCGGCTCCGGCAAGTCGGTGACGAACCTGTCCATCCTCGGGCTGCACAACCCGAAGAAGACCGACGTCTCCGGCGAGATCCTGCTGGACGGGCAGGAGTTGACCGGCGCGCGGGAGAAGACGCTCGAATCGCTGCGCGGCAACAAGATGGCGATGATCTTCCAGGACCCGCTGACGGCGCTCTCGCCGTACTACACCGTGGGCCGCCAGATCGCCGAGCCGTACCGCAAGCACATGGGCGCCTCCAAGCGCGAGGCCCATCTGCGGGCCGTCGAGATGCTGGACAAGGTCGGCATCCCCAACGCCAAGCTGCGGGTGGACGATTACCCGCACCAGTTCAGCGGCGGTATGCGCCAGCGCGCCATGATCGCGATGGCGCTGGTGTGCAACCCGGACCTGCTCATCGCGGACGAGCCGACCACGGCCCTCGACGTGACGGTGCAGGCGCAGATCCTCGACCTGCTCAAGGACCTCCAGCAGGAGTTCGGTTCGGCGATCATCTTCATCACCCACGACCTGGGCGTGATCGCGAACGTCGCGGACGACATCCTCGTGATGTACGGCGGCCGTGCCGTGGAGCGCGGCACCGTCGGCGAGGTGCTGCGCGCGCCCCGGCACCCGTACACCTGGGGCCTGCTCAGCTCCATGCCGCGGCTGTCGAGCGACGTCGACGAAGAGCTGATGCCGATCAAGGGCACGCCGCCGAGCCTGCTCGCGCCGCCCTCCGGCTGCCCGTTCCACCCGCGGTGCGACTACGTCGGCGAGGTGGCCGGCGACAAGTCCTGCTCCGTACAGCGTCCGCTGCTGCCGGCGGGACGCGGCGCCGCCTGCCATCTGACGGCGGAGCAGAAGGAGACCTTCTTCATCGAGCAGATCAAACCCCGGCTGGGCTAGGGAGAAACAGCAATGAGCGAAGAACTCACCCTGACCAAGCCGCAGGACGAGGTGCCGGCGTCGGGCGAACCCCTGATGACGGTCGAGGGTCTGACGAAGCACTTCCCGATCATGGGCGGCTTCCCGTTCAAGCGGCAGGTCGGCGCCGTACAGGCCGTCGACGGCATCGACATGAGCGTGCTGCCCGGCGAGAGCTTCGGGCTCGTCGGGGAGTCCGGCTGCGGCAAGTCCACGACGGGGCGGCTGCTGACGAGGCTGCTGGAGCCCACACGCGGCAGGATCACCTACCGGGGCCGGGACATCACCCACGCCAGCCGCAGGGAACTGGCGCCCGTACGCTCCGAGATACAGATGATCTTCCAGGACCCGTACTCGTCGCTGAACCCGCGGCAGACCGTCGGCTCCATCATCGGCAACCCGATGGAGGTCAACGGGATCAATCCGCCCGGCGGCCGGGAGAAGCGCATCCAGGAGATGCTGGAGACCGTCGGTCTCAACCCGGAGCACTACAACCGCTTCCCGCACGAGTTCTCCGGCGGCCAGCGCCAGCGCATCGGCGTCGCGCGCGCCCTCGCGCTGGAGCCGAAGCTGATCGTCGCGGACGAGCCCGTCTCCGCGCTGGACGTCTCCATCCAGGCGCAGGTCGTCAACCTGCTCCAGCAGGTGCAGCGCGACATGGGCATCGCCTTCGTCTTCATCGCGCACGACCTCGCGATCGTGCGGCACTTCTCGCAGCGTCTCGCGGTGATGTACCTGGGCAAGATCGTCGAGGTCGGCGACCGCGAATCCATCTACGAGCGGCCCCGCCACCCGTACACGCACGCGCTGCTCTCGGCCGTGCCGGAGGCCAAGCTCGACGACGGCGAGGAGGACGACAAGCGCGAGCGCATCCGCCTCGCCGGCGACGTGCCCTCGCCGATCAACCCGCCCTCGGGCTGCCGCTTCCGTACGCGCTGCTGGAAGGCGCAGGACAAGTGCGCCACGGAGGAGCCGCCGCTCGTGCAGATCACGGGCAACAAGGCGGGCCATCTGACGGCGTGCCACTTCCCGGAGGAGGGCACGACTGCCCGCGACGAGGAGATCGTCCTGGACACGGCGCTCAGGGCCATGGAGGCCTAGGAACCGACGCGTCCGAGGGGCATACCGCTCAGCCCGCGTTCAGGGCAGGGCTGAGGCCGGGGCCGGTGCTACGTCCCGCTGGAAGGCGCCGCCGCGAGGGGATCGCGGCGGCGCCTTCGTGTCGCCTGCGGCCGGGGGGCTCCGGCGGTGTCCGACGTGCTCCCGCCCCTGCGCCATGCCTATTCCATGCCCAACGTCCGCTTGAGGAAGGCCACTTGGAGCAGCAGCAGATTCTCCGCGATCTGCTCCTGCGGGGTCATGTGCGTCACGCCCGACAGCGGCAGCATCTCGTGCGGACGTCCCGCCGCGAGCAGCGCGGAGGAGAGCCGCAGCGTGTGCGCGGCGGCCACGTTGTCGTCCGCAAGGCCGTGGATCAGCATCAGCGGACGGTGTGTCTCCGCGGCGTCCGAGAGCCCGTCGTCGGTGACGAGCGAGGAGCGGGCGTAGACCTCCGGGTCGTCCTCGGGGGTGCCGCAGTAGCGCTCGGTGTAGTGGGTGTCGTACAGCCGCCAGTCCGTCACGGGGGCGCCGGCGACGGCCGTGTGGAAGACGTCCGGGCGGCGCAGCACGGCGAGCGCGGCGAGGTAACCCCCGTACGACCAGCCGCGGATGCCGACCCGGGTGAGATCCAGCGGATGGTCCGCGGCGAGCGACCGCAGCGCCTCCACCTGGTCGTCCAGGGTGACGTCCGCGATGTCGCGCGAGACGGCCTTCTCCCACGCCGGTGAACGCCCCGGTGTGCCACGCCCGTCGGCGACGACGACGGCGAAGCCCTGGTCGGCGAACCACTGCGAGGTCAGCCAGGCGTTGTGCGCCGCGACGACGCGCTGACCGTGCGGTCCGCCGTAGGGATCCATCAGGACGGGCAGCGGTCCGTCGCCCTCGCGGTGGTCGGACGGCAGCAACAGGCCCGCGGGGATGCGCCGTTCGCCGGTGAGCAGCAGACGCGGCGCCGTGCTGAGGCGGGGCGCTTCGGCGTACGAGGGGACGACGTCGAGGGGCTGGAGCGTGGGCGCCCCCTCCCGCAGATCCATGCGCAGTACGGCCGCGCGGGCACCGGCGCGGGAGAGCGAGGCGGTGGAGAGCACCAGGACGTCGCCGCCGCGGACAGCGGAGGCGACGTGCGGCTGCGCTTGGGCGGCTGTGCCGCTGCCGCTGCCGCTGCCGTCGCCGGGGTCGGTCAGGCGCGTGACGCCCGCGCACGACCCGTCGTCCGCGAAGCGTGCGAAGTGGACGCCGATGTCGCCGACTTGGGCCCCGTCGAGGGCGGTCCCGTCGAGGGCGCCGCCGAGCGAGCCTCCGCCGGTGCCGCCGCCCGCCGAGGCCGAGAAGAGCACGCCGTCCGCCGCGACGTCGAGCACGGCACGTACGTGCAACTCCCCGCCGGTGAGGGCGTGTTCGCCGACCGTCAGCACCCGCGTGCCGGAGGCGTCGCCGATGCGCACGGGCCGTCCGTCCGGCGTGCGCGTGGGCACACCGGGGAACAGCTCCAGCCAGTCCGCGTCCTCCTCCGTGTGCAGGGTGCGGGTGGCGCCGGTGGCGGTGTCGACCTCCAGATGGAGCTGGGTGCGCTGGTCGCGGGACTGGACGAGCAGCAGCGGCGGCCCGCCCGCCGACCAGTGGACGCGCGCGAGATACGGGAAGCGCGCGCGGTCCCACTCCACTTCCAGACGCTCACCGCCGTCCGCGCTCACCAGATGCAGCGAGACGTCGGCGTTGGCGGTGCCCGCCGCGGGATAGGCCACCTCGGAGGGCCGCCGGTCCGGATGGGCAGGGTCCGCGATCCACCACCGCTGTACGGGCGTCTCGTCGGCGCGTGCGACGAGCAGCCGTCCGCCGTCCGGCGACCACCAGAAGCCCCGGGTGCGGTCCATCTCCTCGGCGGCGATGAATTCGGCCAGACCGTAGGTGATCCGGTCGTTCTCAGGAGCGGCCAGCGCCCGGTCGTCCGTGCCGTCCCGGCCGACGACGCGCAGCGCGCCGCCCGCCACATACGCGACGCGGCTGCCGTCGGGGGAGGGGCGGGGATCGACGACGGGCCCCGGTGTCTCCAGCGCACGGCAGCCGCCGCCCGTCGCGCCGCCGCCCGTCGCGCCGGTTTCCCCCGTACCCGTCAGATCCGCGACGAAGAGGCGCCCCGAGAGCGCGAACGCGGCATACTCGACCGCCTTGTCGGTGGCATATCCGACGATTCCGGCGGAACCCTCGCGGCTGCGCTCACGGCGTGCGCGCTCCTCGGCGGACAGCTCCTCCTCGGCGCCCCCGAGCAGCGCCGCCGGGTCGGCCGCGACACGTTCGCGGTCCCCGTCGGCGCCGTACGTATCGCGCACCCAGAGGAGGTTGGCCCGGTCGGTGCTCTCGCGGGAGCGGAGGAAGACGACACGGGATCCGTCGGGCGCGACGGTGAACGCACGCGGGGCGCCCAGGGTGAAGCGCTGGGTGCGTGCGTACTGGCGGGGGAAAGAAGTGGTCATGCGGCAGAGGGTAGAGCCTGACGGGCGCGCCCTCACCGCGTGGGAGGCGCCCCCGGAGGTGGCCGGATTCGAATATGCGCCCCTCCTCTGCACCTGTGCACCTGGCCCGTGCCATCTGACGGATAGTTATGATCCATTGCACGAGGCGGGAGCCGGGTAGGAAGCCGGTGTCCCGCTCCTGTCATGGGCTCATTGCTGTCCGGAACCGTCGCCCGACCGCGCGTACTTGGAGGTGAACCGCCGTGGCACTCTCGATTTCGGCGGTCGTGCTGCTCTTGATCATCGTCCTGCTTCTCGTCAAGAAGGCGGGGCTGAAGGCCGGGCACGCGGTGGTGTGCGTGCTGCTGGGCTTCTATCTGGCGGGTTCGTCGATCGCGCCCACGATCAACGAACTCACGTCGAACGTGGCGGGCATGCTCGGAGACATCAAGTTCTGACAGCTCCGGGCGGGGCCGTAGGGTCAGGGGCATGAGCCGAGCCCCTGACCGCCGTCTGCTTCTGGTGCACGCACACCCGGACGACGAGTCGATCAACAACGGTGCCACCATGGCCGGATACGCGGCCGAGGGCGTCCATGTCACGCTCGTGACCTGCACGCTGGGCGAAGAGGGCGAAGTCATCCCGGCCGAGCTGGCGCATCTCGCGCCGGAGCAGCAGCCGGAGTCCGGGCCCGCTTCCGAGGGGTCCGGTTCGGGGTCCGGTTCCGGGGGCGAGACGTCCCCGTCCGGCGCACTCACCCCGCTCGCCCGGCACCGCATGGGCGAACTGGCCCGTGCCATGCGCGAGTTGGGCGTCAGCGACCACCGCCTCCTGGGCGGCCCGGGCCGCTACCGCGACTCCGGGATGACGGGCCTCCCGGCCAACTCCCGCCCCGGCAGCTTCTGGCAGGCGCCCCTCGACGAGGCCGCGCTGCATCTGGTGCCCGTCATCCGCGAGGTACGTCCGCAGGTGCTGGTCACCTACGACCCCGACGGCGGCTACGGGCACCCCGACCACATCAAGGCCCACCGCGTCGCGATGCGCGCCGCCGAACTGGCCGCCGATCCCGACGCCGCGCCCGAAGCGGGCACACCGCACCAAGTGCCCCGTATCTACTGGAACTGCGTGCCCCGCGCCGTCGTCGAGGACGGCTTCGCGCGGCTCCGCGCGCTCGACCCCGTTCCGTACGAGGCGCTGGCGGAACCGGAGGACGTACCCGGCCTGGTGGCGGACGAGTCACAGGTGGACGTCGTCGTCGACGGGCGGGCCCACGCGGCGGCGAAGGCCGCGGCGATGCGTGCCCACGCGACCCAGATCACCGTCGGGGACGGGACGTTCGCGCTCTCGAACGGGCTGGGCCAGCCGCTGATCAGTACCGAGTTCTACCGTCTCGCGCACCGCACCGGCGAGCGTTCCGGCGCTCCCGCGCGGGATTTGTTCGCGGGAACGGACGCCTCGGCGCGAACGGCAACGGGAGCCGGAGCGGGGACGGGAGAGGACGCATGAGCGGCGAACGGGGCCCGTGGGGCGAGCCCGGAAAGCAGAACAAGCGGGACGACGGCGGCGGCCGGGCGCAGGGAAGCCCTCGCGCGGACGGTGCCGAGAGCGCCCGTGAGGAGGCCCCCTGGCCCACGAAGGTCCCCGCCTCCCGCGCCGCACGTCTGCTCGTCTATCTCGTCCTCGTACTCCTCGGGGTGCTCACCTCGGCCGCCGGCGCACTGGTGCAGAGCGGCTGGTTCCCCGGCGGGCTGCTGCTCGCGCTCGCCGGAGCGGTCGGACTCTTCTGGGGCGGCGGCAAGTTGTGCCGTACGCGTGTGGGAGCGGCGGCGCCCGGAATCGGATGGATCGTCACGGCGTTCCTGCTCACCGCCCCGCGCCCGGAGGGGGACTTCGTCTTCGGTGCGGGGATTGGTTCATATGTCTTTCTCCTGGGCGGGGTGCTCGCCGCTGTGATGTGTGCCACCATCGCGCTGCCGGCACCGCCAGTGCCAGGGCACAAGTACCGCTGACGAGGCCGCTGTCCAGGGGATTACGAGGGAGAGGGTTCCCCGGCGGCGACCGCAAGTAAGCTGGTGCGCGCCGGCGAGCCGTCCTGGACACGCATCATGGACGGCGAACCCAACCGGGAGTACCTGCTTTGAGTCGTGAAACTGACCGTTCGTCCTCCGGGCCCCAGGGCGGCCGAGGCGGTTCGCCGTATCCGCCGGGCGCCGGGCCGTACGGCACCGGCACGTCCGGCGACTCCGCCGACTCGCAGGAGACGGCGCCCTCGGACGCCCAGCGACGGCCCGAGGACCGTAAGACCGAGACGACGCTCACCACCCGCATCCGCATCAACATCCCCGGCTCGCGGCCGATTCCGCCCGTCGTGATGCGGACACCGGTGGCCGACGGAGAGACCGGCGCGGGCACGTCCGAGGCGGTGGACGGCGCCGCCGCGCAGGGCGCGGACGCCGCCGAGGCGCCGCATCCGCTGCGCGCG
>NZ_LJGW01000025.1:25232-27487 GCF_001751255.1 Streptomyces nanshensis
CCCTCGGGGCCGTCGCCCTCCGGTTCGGCGCTCGCCCGCAGCGTCCAGCCGCCCAGCGGCTCCGTCTCGACGGCGGGCCAGCCGCGCGCCGCGACCTCGACCAGTTCCCGTACGCTCGCCGCGGGGAGACCGCGGCGCCGGGCCGGTGCGGCGGGGACGACCTTCCCGGCGACAAGGGCCGACTCGTCGATGGGCACGCTCTGTCCGCCGCGGCGGGTGATGCGCAGCACACCGTCGTTCCAGGATGTGAGAACCCCGACCGTGTCGGTGAAGGCGGCGCCACGTCGCCCCGATCCGGTCGCAGACCGGACAGAAACACGTTTTCCCACGTCAGACGCGGTAATTCGGACCTCGAGGCGTCCGCCCGTGGTGAACTCCACTGCTCTACCCGCCCCTCCTGTTCGTCTCGGTACCGGGAACGGAGATACTAGGACGGGCATCGACGACGCCGCGCTCCCGCGCGCCCAGCGACGGACCTCGCACACCGGTCCGCCGGCCCTATAGAGGAGGAACGACAGCGTGACCTACGTCATCGCGGAGCCTTGTGTCGACCTGAAGGACAAGGCCTGCATCGAGGAGTGCCCCGTCGACTGCATCTACGAGGGCCAGCGGTCCTTGTACATTCACCCCGACGAATGCGTCGACTGCGGCGCCTGCGAGCCGGTCTGCCCGGTCGAGGCGATCTTCTACGAAGACGACACTCCCGAGGAGTGGAAGGACTACTACAAGGCGAACGTCGAGTTCTTCGACGAGCTCGGCTCGCCCGGCGGGGCCAGCAAGCTCGGACTGATCGAGCGGGACCACCCGTTCATCGCCGCGCTCCCCCCGCAGAGCCACGACGAGTGACACCGCCGCGGTACGGGCGGCCCACCCTCCGCGGTCAGTGGTCCCGCACAGCACGCCGGCCGGTCCGGCGCGTGTGCGGGATCACGTGTTTCACAGCAGAAAGCGAGTCCTTCAGTGGCCTCTTCCTCCGCCTCCCCGGCTTCCCCCGCTTCTCCCGCTTCTCCCGCCTCGGCCGTCTCCGCCCGGCTCCCTGAGTTCCCCTGGGACAGGCTGGAGCCGTATAAGGCCGCCGCGGCGGCGCACGGCGACGGCATCGTCGACCTCTCCGTCGGCACCCCGGTCGACCCCGTCCCCGAACTGATCCGGCAGGCGCTCGCCGACGCCGCCGACAGCCCCGGCTATCCCACGGTGTGGGGCACCGCCGCGCTCCGCGACGCCGTCACCGGCTGGTGCGAACGCCGCCTGGGAGCCGCCGGGCTCGCCCACCGCAACGTGCTGCCGCTCGTCGGCTCCAAGGAGTTCGTCGCGTGGCTGCCCACCCAACTCGGCCTCGGACCGGGCGACCGCGTGGCGTATCCGCGGCTCGCCTACCCGACGTACGAGGTGGGCGCCCGTCTCGCCCGCGCGGAGCCCGTCGTCTACGACGACCCCACCGAGCTGGACCCGCGGGGGCTGCGGCTGCTGTGGCTCAACTCCCCGTCGAATCCCACGGGTCGGGTGCTGGACGCTGCGCTGCTGGCCCGCACGGTCGCGTGGGCGCGGGAGCACGGGGTGCTGCTCGTCGCCGACGAGTGCTATCTGGAGCTGGGCTGGGAGACCGAACCGGTGTCGGTACTGCGGCCGGACGTCTGCGGCGGTTCGTACGAGGGCGTGGTCGCCGTCCACTCGCTCTCCAAGCGCTCCAATCTCGCCGGTTACCGCGCGGCGTTCGCGGTCGGCGACGAGGCGGTGCTCGGGGAGCTGCTGCACATCCGCAAGCACGGCGGGATGATGGTGCCCGCGCCGGTGCAGGCCGCCACGGTCGCGGCGCTCGGCGACGACGCGCATGTGGCGCGGCAGCGCGAGCGGTACGCGGCACGGCGCGCGGCTCTGCGGACGGCCCTGGAGGGGCGCGGCTTCCGCATCGAGCACAGCGAGGCGTCGCTGTATCTGTGGGCGACGCGCGACGAGCCGTGCTGGGACACCGTCGGGGACCTCTCCAAGCTCGGAGTGCTCGTCGCGCCCGGCGACTTCTACGGCGAGGCGGGCGAGCAGTTCGTCCGGGTCGCGTTCACGGCGACGGACGAGCGGGTCGCGGCGGCGGTGCGCCGCCTGGAGAGCTGACGGCGTACGTACGGACGCGGGCGGACCCCCGGACGTACGCGGGCCGGTCGACTGCGGTTCCGCGCCCGGGTGTTGAGCCGTACGGACGCCCACGCAAGGTACGCGCACGGAGCACACGGAAGGGCCGCGGAGGGAAACCCTCCGCG
>NZ_LJGW01000130.1 GCF_001751255.1 Streptomyces nanshensis
CGCCGCCCGGCTGGGCGGCGTCTCCCCCTTCTCTGTGCCAAGCGCCGTGGCCGCTCACCCGCCTCGAAGTTTTGACACGTAAACCTTGTTTCTACACCCCTTCTCAGGTAGATTAATGACTGAGCGAGGGGCGCGGGGCCCCTCGGGATCAAGGAGTTACCTGTGACTGCTGTGCTGGACACGCCGCTTCCCGACCACGCTCTGCGCATGCCGAGCCGCCCGAACGCCTGGACCATCCTCGGCACCAGCGTCCAGAGCGCGGACACCGCAGCCGAGGCGCTGGACATGGCGAACATGCGGGGCTGGAACGTGCGCCTGCTGGGCGATGTCAACGCCACGTGCGTGGACGAGACGGGCGTGACCACCCTGAAGATGCCGGACACCCGCGCCAACGTGCGCACCAACCCCATCACCGGGGAGACGGAGTACCTGGGCAAGGTCGGCCGCAAGTACAACCCGGTCGACATCGAGGAGCACGAGGACGTGCTCGACATGATCCGCCGCGAGAGCGACGCCACCTTCCACCGGGCCGGGGCCTACGACAACGGGCGGCGCTTCTTCATCTCCATGACGCTCCCCGAGGTACTCCGCATCGGCGGCTTCGACCAGCACCAGATGCACGTGACGCTCTTCGGCAGCCACGACGCCTCCAGCAGCAACTCCTTCCACATCGGCCCCACCCGCCTGGACTGCGGGAACATGCAGCGGTTCATCATCAAGGGCGCACAGCACTCCTACTCGATCCCGCACACCGCCTCGGCGCAGGTGAAGATCGCCGAGGTCCACAAGGCGCTGGCGACCCTCTTCGACTGGCAGGACGCGTTCGAGCGCGAGGCGAACCGGATGCTCAACACCCCGGTCAGCCTGGGCCAGTTCGAGACGCTCGTGAACACGATCTGGCCGGTGCCGACCAGCCCCGGCAAGGTTCAGCGGACCAACTTCCAGAACCGCATGGACACCCTGCGCACGCTGTTCGAGGACGCGGACACCCAGGAGAGCATCCGGGGTACCGGCTGGGCGGCCTGGAACGCCTTCGGCGAGTACCTGGACCACTACGCCCGCGCCAAGACCGCCGCCACCCGCGCCGCCCGGTCCCTGTCGGACAAGGGGGACGTCACCACGCGCAAGACGGAGGCCTACACCAACCTGCTGGCGCTCGCCGCCTGACCCATCCCGCACCGCCCGGGGGCCGTACGGCCCCCGGGCGCACGGCCGCCCACTCCTCTCACCCGCCGAAAGGTCCAAGCCCGTGACCGCATTGCCGCCCGAGAGCGCCATGCGCTTCATGCGCTACGCCATCCACGGCGTCGCCGAACTGCCCTCAGCATGCGAGGCCGACGCTCCCCCGATGCGGGCGGGCGAGCTGCACGTGACCTACGTCAGCCACGACGGCTCCCCGTGGAAGCTGGACACTGCCCTGCTCAAGGGCCGGTACGCCGCGAACGCGGAGATGCCGCGCTTCAGCGGTCGCACCGCCTGCCCCGTCATGATCCATCCGTTCCGGCCCGACTACGCCTCCTCGGCGTGGGTCCTCGCGCTCATCGAGGCCGTGCGCACTCCGGCTGTCGCCGTTGCGGACCCGGCGGAGGGGGTTGAGCTGTCACTGGTCCAGGACCAGGGCATCCGCACCCGGCACGTCGCCGTCGCGGCAGCAGCGGGGACCGTCCACCCCGAGGTGGTCCCTCCTCTGCGGCCGGAGCGCGCGAAGCTGACCTACCGCAGTGATGACGGCTCCCCCTGGGAGTTGGAGTCCGTGGACTTCCGGGGGCTCTACGCCGCGATCGGCCCGGAGCCGGGGCCGGGTCAGCGCCAGGGCCGCGCACCTGTCCACGCCCTGTGCGCCTCTGCGGTGGCGACCGCGCCGCTGTGGGTCCGCGACTTCATCACGGAGCACAGCACCCCTCCCCCGCTGGCCGATCCGCCGCCGCACTGACCCGCCGCTCGGTCCCCCGCAGCCGAGCGGCCCATGGCCCGGCCTGCCCTCCCCGCAGCGGGCCGGGCCACCACCCACGCCCTTGTACGCACGACCCGTCCAGGAAGGACAGCCCCTCCCGTGACCGCCGAGACCACCAGTCCCACCGACGCGGCAGCCACCCCCGACTATCCCGAGACCATCAACGGCCTCAAGGTCATGGCCGTCGAGTTCGCCTCTCAGCACGCCCGACAAGCCCGTCCACTTCAAGCAGATCGTCAAGCTCCTCCTCGAAGACGAATCGGAGGTCTACGCCTGCGTCTGGAAGCGGTGCGGCTTCACCGCGGAGACCCCCTGGGGCGTGCGCCCGCACCTGAAGGTGCACAAGCCCCACACCGAGCACAGCAGCGGCGCCAAGCCGCTGGACGTCTCCACGCTGCCGGTCAGCGAAGTGCTCGCGCTGGCCCAGGAGATGGCGGATTCCCGCCGGGAACAGGCCAGCGGCGCGCGGGAGCTGGAGCGGCTGAAGGTCTCCGCAGACGGATGGAAGCGGCGCGCTCTGGAGGCCGAGGGCAAGCTCCGGAACATGCGCAAGGCCCTCGCCGAGTAGCACCACCGACACGCGGCCCCGTCCAAGCCGCCACGTCATCCGTCTTCCTGCCGCTCGCCGGCACTTCGCTGCCGCGACCCGGCGGCAGGGCCTCCTCCCCCATCTCCCCGCACCCACGCATCGCGCCGCGATGTCAGACCTTCACGGAAGGATCATCGTATGACGACCGCCCCCGCAAGCTCCCCGGCCACCACCCGTGAGGCCTACAACCAGGCCGTCGACGCCGCATTGACCGCGTGCGCCGCCTACTACGGCGACGGGGACACCAAGCTCGACGACTTCACCTACGACACCCTCGTCCACCACATCGCCGCGTACGAGCGCGCCCACCCCGAGCACATCCGCCCGGACTCCCCCACCGGGAAGGTCGGCGGCGGTGCAGCCCCGAGCGGCGACGTCCCGCACACCGTCCCGATGCTCAGCCTCGACAACGTCTACAGCGCCGACGAGCTGCGCAAGTGGAGCGTCTCGCTGACCCGCCGCCTGGGCGGACCGCTGCACGGCGGGTACGCAGTCGAGTTGAAGCTCGACGGCCAGGCAGTGGCCGCCCGCTACCGCAACGGCCGTCTCGTCCAGCTCCTCACTCGCGGCAGCGGCACGCACGGCGAGGACATCTCCGCGGCCATCGGCAGCATCGTCGGCCTGCCCGAACAGCTCGCGCTGGAGGCAACCGTTGAGATCCGCGGGGAAGCGCTGCTGACCCGTGAGCAGTTCGAGAAGGCCAACGAGCAGCGGAAGGCCCACGGCGACAAGCCCTTCTCCAACCCGCGCAACGGCACGGCGGGCACGCTGCGCGGGGCGGCCTCCCGCGCCTACGTCATCGAGACGACGTTCTTCGCCTACGGCGTGGTCGGGCTGGACGGCGAGGAGTTCGGCGTGCCGGGCGACACGCACGAGGCCGTGATGGCGCGGGTCGCCGAGGCCGGAGTGCAGACCACCGCCGTGAGCGAGGCGGGGCTGCTGGTGTGCACGATCCTGGAGGACGTGCAGGCACGGATCGAGGAGATCACCGCTCTGCGCCCGGAGTTGCCCTTCGGGATCGACGGCGTGGTCGTCAAGGCCAACGACTTCGCCGAGCAGGAGGCGGCCGGGTTCGCCACCCGGCACCCGCACTGGGCGACTGCCTACAAGCTGCCCAGCGTGGAGCGGCAGACCAAGCTCCTGGATGTCGAGTGGAACGTCGGCCGCACCGGCATCATCGCCCCCACCGCGGTGCTGGAGGCGGTCGAGGTGGACGGCAGCATCGTGAGGAAGGCGACGCTGCACAACCCCACGTTCATCCGCGACAGCGGCATGATGATCGGCGACGTGGTGACGGTCTGGAAGGCCGGAGACATCATCCCCCGCATCGAGGCACCGGTCGTCGACGCGCGCACGGGTACGGAGACCCCGGTCGTCTTCCCCGAGGCGTGCCCCACCTGCGGCGGTGGCATCGACACCTCCGGCGAGCGGTGGGAGTGCGCCGACGGCACCGGCGGCGGCTGCGGCCTCCTCGCCGCCCTGCGCTACGCCGTCGGCCGGGACCAGCTCGACATCGACGGCCTCGGCGCCACCTTCATCGAGGCTCTCGTCGAGGATGGGGCCGTAGCCGACGTCGCCGACCTGTTCACTCTCACTCGCCCGCAGCTGGTGAAGGCGACCCGGAGCGAGAAGCGCGCGGACACGCTGCTGGAGCGGATCGCCGCGGCGAAGGACAAGCCCCTCAACCGCGTCTTTTGTGCGCTGGGGATCGTGCGCACCGGCCGGACTCTCTCCCGCCAGATCGCCCGCCACTTCGGCACCATGGACGCAATCCGCGCCGCGGACGCCGAGGCCCTGGCCGCCGTGCCGAAGCTGCCCGGCGCGAACGCCCCCAAGATCGCTGCGCACATCGCGCAGATGGGACCGGTCATCGACAAGCTTGCCGCGGCCGGGGTCACCATGACCGAGCCCGGCGGCGCCCCCACCGACGGCGGCGATGAGCCTGCCGCCAAGCCGCTGGCCGGGCAGGTCGTCGTCGTCACGGGCGGCATGAACGGCCCGCTGGCCGGGCGCAACCGGGCGGAGATGAACGAGCTGATCGAGAACGCGGGCGGGACCTCCTCCAGCAGCGTGTCGAGGAAGACGACGCTGCTGGTCGCCGGAGACGGCGCCGGGTCCAAGCTCGCCAAGGCCCAGCAGCTGGGCACGACGGTCCTGGGCGAGCAGGAGTTCGCCGACCTGCTCGGTGACCACCTGAGCTGACACGCGGGAACGACCACGGCGGGGCGGCCCCACCTGGGGTCGCCCCGCCGTCGCATGTGCCGCGCCGACCCCTCCCCCGCAGAGCACCGGCCCGTCGGGGCGCCGCTCATACCCCGCGAGTGGCGCCCGCCTCCCCCGGCACCAGAACCGCCTCGACGGCCGCCTGTTGACCGGACTCTGTCCACAGACGTACGGGCACAGCCTGCCGCCTGAACGGCCACGCCCGGTGGCCCGGACGCGGAGGTGAGCACCGCGTGTGCAGATCGCAGGCGCAGGGCGGCCGGCGCTGCCGTACGAGCAGCAACGCGCTGCGGCGGGCGAAGTACGCCGTGAAGTCTTCCGCCGCCGCCCGCCAGGTCGAGCAGGCCCTGGAGAGCGGCGAGTTGAAGGAGGGCTCCCCCGCCTATCAGGCCTACTCGGACGCGTTCTCTGCGCACTTGCGGAGCCGCGTCGCGGTGAATCAGGGCAGGGACGGCGCGGCCAGCCGCGCCGCCCTCGACGCCAAGCGGGACATGAACCGCGCGGCGCGTCTCGTCAAGGAGCAGAAGAGGGCGAAGCCCGCCTTGTCCGTGCAGGAGACCAACGCGCGCATCGACCATGACCTCCGGGAGGTCAACCCCCGGTGGTCACGGTTCGACCCCGCTTACTCCAACAACTGCACCAGCGTGGTGCAGGCGTACGAGCTGCGGCGACGCGGGCAAGAGGTGCAGGCCGGCCCCGTCGAAGGGGATGAGGAAAAGGGTCGCTCCATGTCCTCGATGGAGAACACGTGGGACACAAAGTTCACGCTGGCCTTGTCCTCAGGGGATGACATGGGCGACGGCGGACAGGTCGAGATCGAGAAGGCCTTCGCGGAGCCGGGCTCCCGCGGAATCATCGCGGTCATGTGGAAGTCCGGCGGTGCGCACGTGTTCAACGTGGAGAACGTCGGCGGCACGGTGCGCTTCGTCGACGGTCAGCGCACGCCGCCGCGCACCGATGCGTCGATGCACTTCTCACGCAGTGAGATGACGTTCTACATGCGGCTGGACGACAAGCCCACACCGCCGGCCCGGGCGACGGCTCCGTTCCTTCAGTCATAGCCTTGCAGGCTTGACCGTAGACCCCTTGTAAGGTAAATTAGTCAATACCTACAGGAAGGACGGCTTGGACCATGCCCCAGATCACGTACGACGAGGCGCGCGACCTGGTGCGCGCACAGCTGGAGCCGGGATGGACGCCGGGCACGTTCTGCCTGGACGACCGGAAGATCGTGGAGAACGACACGATGTTCGTCTTCGCGGTCGGGGCGCGGGAGCACCTGGTGGACGGGGACATCTCGTACGCCGTCGCGGGTTCGGTTCCGGTGGTCTACAAGGAGACCGGTGAGCTGGCGCTGCTGCCCTCCGTCGATGTCGGCACCGACCCGACCGTGACGCAGCGGCCCAACCCCGACCCCACGCTGCGATGATCCCCGTGCAGCGTGGATGCCCGCTCCATGTCGTGCTGCTGCGCCGTCCCGTGACGGCGCAGCAGCACCCTGCGACCATGGCGGCGTCCCCGCTCAACCCGGCCGCCTCAGCAGCGCAGGAGGAGATGTGACGCTTCGAAGGTTCTACGTCGCGGCGGCCGGCGCATGTCTGGTCACGGCCGCATGGCTCGGTTTCAGCGGCAGCACGGGCCCGAACACCCCGCCGTTGACCCTCGCGTGGATCCTGGTGGCGTCGATGTGGCTACGCTTCGCGGCCCGGCGGCCTCGTCCCGCAGCCCCGGCAGACCGCCTTCGCCGCGGGCGCTCCCTGCGCCAGCGGTGGGAGATCCGACGCCGCCGTCGCCGCGCGCTCGCCGCCGTTGAGCAGCGACGTCAGACGAACCTCGCGCTGCGCCGCGCGCAGCACTGACCCCTCTCCCGGCCCTTCCCCGGCCTCCCCCGACGGACAGGCCCCTGCCCGTAGCGCCGTGAATCCGCTTGTTGGCATCGGTTTTCCCAGGAATGGCCGTTGAAGTCGTCTGGGCGTACTGCGGTGTCTGGGGTGCTTACCGTCGGTGCCGACGGTAAGCACCCCAGACACCGCAAACGCACATCTGGGAGGGCGCGTGCTGGCATTGTTCGCCGTGCTGCAGTTGGGCGGCTTCGCGTGCGCCGCCGCCGGATGCTGGCGGAGCCTGATCCGGCCCACCGAGCACCGCCGGCGGATCGGGTTGCGGCTGTGCGTGACCGGCTTCGTCGCCTCCACGGTGACCTGGCTGGCCCTTCAGCTCGCCCTCCCCGGAGTCCTCGAATGAGCCCGTGCTACGGCACGCTGATCACCTCCGCCCGTACGCCCCCTGGTCGCCGGGGCCGACGCGCGGGTGCTCGTGGTGCTCGGCTCGGCGGGCGCAGGCGAGGCGGCCTGAGATGGCACGCATCGCGGTGGCCCAAGTGGATTGCACGCTCGGCGAAGTGGAGGCCAACGTCAAGGCTGCCCTCGAGCAGATCCGGGCCGCCGCGGCCGCGGGCGCAGACGTGGTGGCCTTCCCCGAACTCGCGTTGCACGGCTACGCCCTGGGGCGGATCGAGGATAGCGACCCCCTGCGAGCCGACGCCCCGCAGCTGACCCAACTCGCCGGACTCGGGCCGGACGTGCTGATGGGCTTCCACGAAGACGGAGGCATACGACGCTTCAACTCAGCCGCCTACCTCACCCCGAACGGGCCCCTCCACGTGCACAGGAAGCTCTCCCTGCCCACCTACCTGGCGTGGGAAGAGCTCAAGCACGCCAGTCCCGGTGACTCCCTCCGGGCCGTCGATACCAGGATCGGCCGTATCGCAACCCTCATCTGCAACGACGCCTGGCAGCCGGCGCTTCCGTGGCTCGCCGCGCAGGACGGCGCGGAGGTGCTCCTTGTGCCCGCGAACAGCGCCCAGGGGATGGGGCCGGACGCGCTCGACCTCATCACGATCTGGCGGGATCTCCTGCGGTTCATCGCGTGCATGCAGCAGTGCTGGGTGATCTTCTGCAATCGGGTCGGGACCGAGGCCGGGGCGCGGTTCTGGGGCGGGTCGTGCGTGCTCGCGCCGGGAGGCGAGCTCGTGGCGGAAGCATCGCTGTGGGAGCCGGGTCTCATCGTCGCCGACATCGAGGTATCTGCCGCCCGGCGCAGCCGCTTTCAGGTCCCGCTCCTTGCCGACGCCCGCCTGGAGCTGATCGAGCGCGAGGTCGCCCGGCTCATTCGCGAGCGCGCCGGCGCGTGAGCTCGCTGCCGGGCTCGGGGGACACGACGCGGCTGGATGCCCCGCCGTGGCATCCGGTACCCGGCCCGGCAGCGCACGGATCACCCGCTGCGGTCACCGTCGCGGCCGAGGGCGTCGGTGACGGCCACGGCCAGTCTTCCCGCCGAGGCGGCGAACGCGGATTCCGCCTGCGTCACGGCCTGCGGCTCCCAGGTCACCTGTTCCAATTCCGGCAGGTGCGGGACGGTCACCAGCCCCGCAACACCCCGTGCGCGCAGCGCCTCCCTCACGTCGTCGAGCTGGGCGGCGCTGATGTTCTGGCGTACCCGGTTGACGGTGAGGAGGGTGGGCACCACGGGCAAGTGCGCGCAGCCGTCGAGGAGGTAGGTTTCGACCTCGCGCGGCGGCCGGGGGCGGGCGATGTGCTCCAGTAGTTCCTCATGGGGCTGGAAGAGGTCCTCTTCCGGCGGGCGATCGGCCCACTCCTGCCGATGCTGCTGCCACAACGTGCGGCCCCACAGGGCGGTGGCCTCTTCCTCGATCTCCGTCAGGAATCGCTCTCGCAGCGCGGCCAGTTGATATCGGCCGGGTTCGCCGGGCTGGAGTCCGGCGCGGTTTCGGCCGCGGTTGTGCTCGGGCCACAGGGTGCGCACGGTCGGCCAGAGCCCGGGGTGGCGGCGTGTGCCCTCTGCGTCGATGCGGGCGAGGAACTCCTCCCTCCACCTGTCGAGGTGCGGCGCCTCCTCCTCGGTCGGGAGAGGCGAGAGGCCGTCGGCGAACAGCTCCTCCAGCTCCTCCACGAGGCCCCATTCGACCTCGGGAGCGGGCTCCTCGCCCTCCCTGAAGGCCTCGCGCAGGACTGCCCAGTGCGCGAACTCCACATCCAGAAGGGTCAGGAGCTCGGCGTCTGGGGTGCGCTCGTCATCGGGCGGGAACTCCATGAACGACCGCTCCAGCCAGGCCCACATCTGCACATGGTCGGGCCGGCGGTCGATCGTCTCGACCTCCACCCAGCGCTTGCCGATGTGGTCCGTGACGGCGAGGACGAGGTCCGCTTCACCGGCAAGGTCTCGGTGCTGAACCCCGCTTCCTGCGTCCAGCACGACCACCTCGTGCTCCTCACGGGCGCGAGCCAACAGAACCCGGGCCGCCGAAGGGTCATCGGGCAGCGCCGCCACGCTCAGCGAAGAGGCACCGGGCTGCCCGGTGGGCAGATCCTGCCACTGGCCCGGCGCGGGCGGTCCTGCCGGGTTCTGCCGGGTCAGTGGCGAGTTGGGGTCGGTGCCGACCAGGAGCCCGACGCGGCGTCCGCCGGCGAGCGCGCCGGCCAGATGCAGGGCCACCGTGCTGGTGCCCGTGCCACCGCGGCCGTCAGCGGCGGTGACCCCCACGACGCCCCGGACCTCACCGGCCGGCGGCCCGACCGGTCGCGGCTGGAGCTGCATGGGTTTGGGCCCGGCCAGCTCCTCCTGGCGAGGAGCGCGGTCCGCCCACGCCAGCACGCTGGTCTCCCGGTGCAAGCCGACGCGACGCAGGGCGCGGCTCCACAGCGCTGCCTCGCCCGGCGCGAAGCTGTCGACGAGTGCGTCCCACGCCTGCCGCTCCCCTACCGCGGCGGCGGCCTGGTCCCACAGCGGTTCGCAGCCGGCCTCCTCTGTTACTGCGCGAGCGTGGGCGACGTCGGCTCCCGTGGCGCGGATGGTGACGTGTGCGGCGCGGCCGTGGAGGTGCACGGTCAGGTCCCGGTACGGACCGGTGCGAGCTCGCAGGCCCGGCACGCCCGTGAGGCCGTCCGCGGCGCAGCTGGGCAGCAGGTGCAAGAGGAGGGCCGTCAGGTGCTGCGGGTGGGGCCACAGCACCAGGGACTCGACGCCAGGCGAGGCACCGGTGAGCCCGAACACCGCGCCCGGCACATGCTGTTGACCGGCCGCGGGCCGGGCGAGGGCGTGCAGCAGGGCCGCTTCGAAGTGGACTTGCTGCGGGTCAGCGGCGTCGGGCACGAGGCCGTAGCGCAGTCCATGACGGCGGTAGAAGGCCACGGCGGCCTGGTGAGGTTCGCCGGTGTAGGCGCGGCGCAGGCGCACGGCCTGGCGTTCGCTCGACATGAGGTGTTCCGTCCTGCGGCGCGACTACCCGGACCGGCGCGCCGACAGACGCAGGTGAACTCGCTGCAACTGACGTGGCATCGCCTCTTCCCGCCGGGTCGCATCGGTGGGTCCGGGCCACGGAGATGCGGACGGTGGCAGCAGTGTCTGCCGACCGACACCATACCCGGCCTCCAAGCACCACCGGGGCAACCCACCGCACGTCCCTGCCCGGCTGTGGCGTCGTCCAATTCGGCCTGGACAGGCACCCGTTGAGGCTGGTCAACGCTCCGGGGCGTGTTCGCTGAATCAGCTGATACCGGGACGTCACACGCAATCAGGCATAAATCGTTGACGTTGTCAGTGGTTTCTGAGAGGCTAATCATTGACGGCGACAACGATTAAGGGCGATGATGGCGAACAGGGAAGTCAAAGACATACTCAAGAAGCTGGACCGCGACCCCCGCTTCACCCACCGCAGGACCGGCAAGGGCCACCACCAAGTGCGCCTCGTCGAGACCAGCAAGGTGGTCGCCTACCTCCCCTCGACACCGTCCGACTCGCGCACATTGAAGAACTGCCTGGCCGACCTGAAGCGACACGGCTTCAAGCCATGACCCGCCACGGCGGGCAGGCAGCCCGCCGTGGCCCAACGAGCCACACGTAAGGAAGGAGAGGGCTCCATGTCCGAGGCCTACAGCGTCTACGCCGAACTCGCGGCCGCCCAGGTGACCGAGGATGCCGTAGAGCAGCTGTTCGACGCCCTGGCAGAGCACAGCCCCTCCGTCAGCCATGCCCCCAACGGCAACCTCTCCGTGCGCGTGTTCGTCGAGGCCGGCAACGTCGAAGCAGCCCTCCCTGCCGGCCTCAACACCATCAAGTCCGCGGCCCGCGAACTTCAGATCCCCGACGCAGTCGCCGGCGTCGAGATCATCACCGAAGGCGAACTCGACCGCCGGCTCACCGAACCGCCCGTCCCGCCGCTCGCCGGCATCAGCGAAATCGCCGACCTCGGCGGATTCAGCCGGCAGCGCGCGAAGGTCGTCGCCGAACGCAAGGATTTCCCTGACCCCGTCGACAACCTGGCGGGCGGTCCCATCTTCATCAAGGAACAGGTGACCCGCTTCTTCGCCACCTGGAAGCGAACCGTCGGCCGGCCCCCAAAGCCCGTCGACCTCACGCCACTCGAGAAGACCGTCCTTCAAGCCCTCGCCCTGCACCTTGAGCCGGCGCCCAACCACCAGAAGCTGGCCGACATCGCCGCGACGAACAGTGCCCTACCAGGAACTCCCGAGGACCTCACCAGCCTGCTCAATGCACTCACCGACGACCTCGTGCAGACCCTCGACGTCGCACGCCGGCGCCTGCGCGTACGCCTCTCCCCCACGGAGCAGCACCGACCCCGGTTGCTGGACACTCTCGAATCCCTGACTGCAAAGAAGCTCCTCAACACCCACAGCGGCCTCGCAATCGACAATTCCGCCCCGGCAGACATCGTCGTAACCGTCACCGACAAGGGACACCGACACTCCCAGGCCGACCTCCCCGCCAAGCCCGAGGGCGGGCCGGAGGTGCCCTGCGGGGAACCGTTTCGGAAGGCGTAGCTCCCAACGTGCGCTGGCACGGGGGTCCTGGGGAGGGGGGTGGAGGGAGCCAACAGCTCCCCGAAGTCGCTGATGAAGCAGCCCTTCAGCCCGAGATGCTTAGCCGTCACGGAGAGACCACATCGGCGATGTAGGACTCATCCAGCATCGCGCGGCCAAGGCTCGCAGCTCCCGGTTCTGCACCCCACTGTCATCTGCCAACCATCTGAACCGCTTCCGGCTTCACCCTTCCATCCCAGCCTCTCGTGGGCTCTCCTCGGGGTCTCGCCAGCGCACCGGTTCGGCGCAGTGCACTTGATCACGCCATGGTTGTCCGAGCCAGCGCGACCCCGTTTCGAGTCAAGCGTCTGGTTCTCTGATACGTACTCTGACCTGGGAATATACCGATAGATATAGCCATGTCTATGCCGGGTGCACAATCTATAACCATGGCGTTCCATATCACTTGCAATGCTGCTAGCTGAAGTCCTATGTCTGTTCCGATACACAGTCTCTTACGTGTGCTTATGAATATGGCTACCGATCACCCTTCCGATATCCCTTCCTTCCGTACTACCGCCCTCCCTTCCGTGCCTCGTTCTCTTCTCTCTTCTTTCTTATGGCTCTTGCTATCTACCGCCCTGTCCTCCTTATTTCCTCTCCGTTTACCTGTCCGCCTTCCTTGTTTCCATGCCTCTCTTCTCTTTGCCTTCCCGTCCTCCTCACTTGCGGCTTTTCTTCTGTGCTTGCACCCTTCCTTTCGCTCTTCTTTTGGTTATCTCTTCCGCCCCTTTGTGCTTACTTCCTTCCGTCTTTACGTCTTTCCGTGCCTACGTACTCACGTCCTTGCTGTGTTGCGCTCGTCCTTACGTCATGTTTTGCCTACTTCCAGCTCTCCATACGTGCGCGTGTCCTTAGGTACGCGCTGCTCCCCAACCGTTAGACCTGCTCTAGCGTCTACCGCCGCGCCGTGCGTACGTAGCGCCTATGGGACGCACTGCTCTCCAGTTGACAGACCGCCTGTAATGCCCTTGCGCCCGTTCTTCTTTCCAGCCGTCCGTGCAGTGGCCCTGCTTCCGGACTGCATTCCATGTGTGCTGGGCTCCTACCGACCTACCGCACCACCGCGCAGACGCTCTTGCGTCACTTCGCACGCGCCAGGGAACGCCCATACGTCTCATGGCTACTGCCGTCGTTCTTGACAAAGCCCGCCCTCAAGCTCCATCGAGCGACACGCAGCTCCTCAATCTCACCTGTGACAACTGCTATCGTCAGTGCGCATCGCGATATAGCTGACAGCAACATTGCGCGGCACTAGGCTCCGGAAGCACATTTCGCCGAGCTCATCAACCACGCACCGCCGCAGCCTCACTCCAGGAGGGGTCCCATGGACAAGATCGTCGTCGTGAGTCAGAAAGGCGGCCCAGGGAAGACGACGACTGCTGTCAACCTGGGCGCGGGGCTAGCCTTGACCGGCGAGCGAGTCTTGGTCGTGGACGTCGAGCCTCAGGCGCAAGCTGGCATCGCTCTGGGCATCCGGCTGGACAAGGCGAAGCGTCATCTCTCTCTCGGCCTGAAGCTGCAAGCAGCGGCTCAGGGCGTGGATGTGAGTTTGGACGACATCGTCATCGACCGTACGGAGATTCTCTCCAAGTGGCGGGGACACGGTCGACTGGCAGTGGTTGCCTCGGAGCAGTTCACGATGGCCAACGCCCAGCACATCCTGCATGCCGAGGGCAAGGGAGCGGTTGGCGTTCTCCGCGATCTGCTTGACGATCTGGATGAGCAGTTCGACTACGCCGTGATCGACACCCCGCCAGCGGTTGAGGCGCTCAACGCCGTGGCCCTTGCGGCCAGCGACTACGCAGTGACGTTGTGCCTCCCCAAGCACGCCACCGTTGAGGGCGCCGTGGCGATGCGTTCAACGATCAAGCACGTCCGAGAGCGCACGGGCATCGCAGATCCCAAGTACTTGGGAGCCATTCTCAACATGTCGGCGCCGCCGTCGGAGTGGACAAGCGAAGAGATCGAAGTCCGGAACCTCATGGTCGACGTGGGCCTCATGCCCTTCGTCACTGACATAAGGGATGACACACGCATCTCGCGGAGCTACGACTCCGGCGTTCCGTCCGTTATCGGCTTCGCGCGCCATGCGTGTGGGAAGCGCTATGCCGAGCTGCTCCAGGAGGTCCTGGACCGCATGGACTCGGACGAATCTGAGTGGGCCATCGCCCCCACCGCCGACCAGGTCCTGGGCTACGACGAGAAGGAGGAGGCAGATGTCTGAGGCATCCGCCGACTCTGACGGCAAGACGAAACCCGGCAAGTCAGCCGAGGCTTTCGGAGCTGTCCGGCGCCGCAGTTCGAGGCCTCGCTCGGGCGGTAAGGACCGTGCGGCTCGCGCTGCTGCCATGGAGCAGCAGGCAGCCGGGGTTGCCGATGCCGGCTTCTTGGGTTCAGGGGAGGAGAGCGCGGCCCCCTCCGCGGACGCCTCAGCTCCAACCACAGTCGCTCCTCCCGCAGTTCAGCCAGACCCGCAACCCCCCGTCGCTGCTCCTGAGCCATCGGCGAGCGTGCACGAGACGGCCCCGGAAAACGATGTGGAGCTACCCCAACAGAGCGTTACCTCAAGCGCTTCAGCCGGGGAGCAACGCAGTGCCGAGGAACAAGTGGAGCGGGCTCCTGCGGCGCCGCCTCCTCCCAGTAACACTGCTTCTCGGTCGCAGTCCAAGGGGGCGGGCACCGGCAAGCGTTCCGGGCGGGGAAGGGCTGCCTCCATCCCGACGTCGACCAGCTCGATGCACCCAGCGCATCAGCGTCTGCATAAGTCCTTCGCGGACTCGAGGACCAACTCCCGACAGTGGGAGACCGTTGGGGCCAACATGATTCCGCAGGTCTGGCAGATGCTCAGAAAGCGCATCGCTACGGACCGACGGTCTTCAGAGAACCGCGAACTCGCCGTCGGACACTACATGGATGTGGTCTTCCTCGACGCTCCTCTGGACGCTGGAAAGTTGATCAAGATGTACCAAGATCTGTCCACGCGCCTCATGGGGCGTTTGGGCAGCGGCGAGAAGACGACCCTGAGGCTGAGCCCCGGGGCTGCCGAACGAGCTGCCGACATCAAGGAGTTGCTCGACGAGGCCGACTACTCCCGGAAGGGCTTGTACGTGGTGTCGGCCCTCGCCGTTCGATACCTTGCCGAGCTGGATGAGGCTGGGCCGCTTCCTCAGCCTGAACTTCCCTCTCTCTTCTAGGCCTTGCTCGGCGCAAGGTCCCTGAAGCCCCGGTGATGCGCGATTTCACCGGGGCTTCGCGATGCGATGACTCGCCGTCCGCTTCCACGACACGCCGTGAGGCAACGACCAACTTCCTTCCGACGTTGCCCGGTGGGCGCGGCTCAACGTCACCAGCGGGCAAGAGGCCCCGTGAGGCATTCCGGTCTGCGGCTGGGATCTGGTGATGCGAGTGCATGAATAGGTCAATCCAAGCAGCTCCAGGATGCCTCTGACCTCCAGTTATACCGATAACAGTACCGATGCACCTTACCTTCACTATGCCGATCTACCTTCCGTCAGCTGCATTCACCCATATGCCCCTTCAATTTGTTACCGGCTGGTGCAGCGATGCGCCTACCGATGTGGCTGTCAGCGCATTCCCGCTGACTTTGAGGTAGCCTCAGCGGCGTCAGATCCGTCTCTCACCAGGAGCGCCGCATGCCACCGGGCACAGTTCTCAGCGCCAACGCGGTCGCCGTCGCTGCCGACGTTGAACGCAGCTGGGCCTATCGGGCGATCAAGGCTGGGGTGCTGTCCGAACCCTGCTTCCCCGCCGATGTCATCGTGCTCAAGGTCTACCGAGTGCTCTCGCAGTTCGTCTGGCCGGACAAGCCCCGTCAGCGCTCTGTCAAACATGACCTCGACACCTGGCAGCTCACAGCCCTCAACGCCACGCGGAATGCGGTCACCGACGACAGGACGACGCCCGAGACAACCCTCTACGTGCTGCAAAGCGCGACGTACGTCGAGCACACACGCACCGACCGAGCCCAGCTAGAGAGCTCTGCGCCTGATGGTGCGCAGGCCTCCCCGCTGGACGCTCAGACCGTCCTCAGGCTCCCGATCGGCCGCTGGATCGATGGGCTCGAAGCGGTTGTTGCCCGCACTCCACGGAGCGCACCGCGCCGCGTAGCCGTGAAGCCACAAGGTCGCAAGACTCCCCGACGCCGAGATGACTCACCGGGCCAGAAGTAACGCTTCAAGCCGGCCACATCCACTAGGAGGCTGACGTGACATCGCTCGCGACGCGCGTCGGTGTGCGCGGCCTTCTGCCAGATCGAGTCTCGACAGACCCGCCACCGAGCCAGGTGGTGGGCGGAGCAGGTTCTGCTCCGCCCA
>NZ_LJGW01000127.1:0-5232 GCF_001751255.1 Streptomyces nanshensis
TGCCGTCACCTCGCCCGCGGCCAGCGCCGCGGCCTGCTCGGCCAGCCCGCGCCGCTCACGGCGCCCGGCGCCCGTCCCGACTTCTGCTGTCACCAGCACTCCCCATACTCGCCGGTAATCGGACCCTCATCCTGCGCTCCCGATCCCCGTTCGGCAACGCCGGAGGTGCGCTAGGAAGGTCACATGACCACCGTCTGCGGCCCCGAGGGCCCCCTCCGCACCCGTACGTCCCCGCCTCCGCCGCCCGTGCGCGCGGTGCTCTTCGACTTCTCCGGCACGCTCTTCCAGATCGGCGGCTACGAGGAGCGCATCCGCGCGGTGCTGCCAGGCCCCGTCACGGACGCGGAGATGGACGCCGTCCTCGACGCCCTGGAAGCGGGCCTGGCGGACCCCGACGTGATCGCCGCCCAGGCCGGCCGCGACGTCTCCGCGGCGGCACACCGGCACGCGTTCACCACGTGGTACGCGTCGGCACCGGCCCTCGCCCCGTACGCGGACGCGCTGTACGCACAGCTCCAGACACCCGGGCTGTGGCGCCCGTACGCGGACACCGAGGCGACCCTCACGCGGCTCACCGAGCGGGGCGTCGCGCTGGGCGTGGTCAGCGACGTCGGCTGGGACCTGCGCGCGACCTTCGCCCACCACGGGCTCGCGGACTTCTTCTCCACGTGGGTCCACTCGTACGAACACGACTCGGAGAAGCCGGATCCGCGTCTCTTCCGTTACGCGTGCGGGGAGTTGGGGATCGCCCCGGAGGAGACCCTGATGGTCGGCGACCACCCGTCGAAGGACGGTGGCGCGGCCTCCGCGGGCCTCCGCGCGTACGTCCTCCCGGCGGGTGCGTCACCGGGGGCGGAACGGGGGTTGGGGGCGGTGCTGCGGTTGCTGTGAGCGGTTGCCGTTCGCCACCCGTGCGTTGTGGTTCCGGGGGCGGGACGCTTGGGGTCTCCCCAGCGGAGCGACTTGGGGTCTCCCCAGCGGAGCGAGGG
Organism: Streptomyces nanshensis; assembly: GCF_001751255.1. Classification (GTDB taxonomy): domain Bacteria; phylum Actinomycetota; class Actinomycetes; order Streptomycetales; family Streptomycetaceae; genus Streptomyces; species Streptomyces nanshensis_A. Next base: position 990 of record NZ_LJGW01000127.1, read on the forward strand.
GACGGGACACCGGAGCGGCCCGCCCCCGCCACCAACCACGAACCGGAGGCGCCCAGTTCAACCCCGCCCGAACCGCGCACCCGTCAGAACGAGTCCGTCGGCACGTACGCCCCCCAGATCTCCCGCAGCGTGTTGCACACCTCGCCCACCGTCGCCCGCGCGCGCAGCGCCTCCTTCATCGGGTAGAGGACGTTGTCCGTGCCCTCCGCCGCCTTCCGCAGCTCCGCCAGCGCACCGTCCACCGCCGCCTGGTCCCGCTCCGCCCGCAGCCGCGCCAGCCGGTCGCACTGCTGGCGTTCGATCGCCGGGTCGACGCGCAGCGGCTCGTACGGTTCGTCCTCCTCGCGCTGGAAGCGGTTGACGCCGACCACGACCCGTTCGCCGCTGTCGGTCTCCCGCGCGATCGCGTACGCGCTGCGCTCGATCTCCTCTTTCTGGAAGCCCTGTTCGATCGCGTTGACCGCGCCGCCGCGGTCCTCGACCTGTTCCATCAGCGCGACGGCCGCCGCCTCCACGTCGTCCGTCATGGACTCCACGACGTACGAGCCCGCGAACGGGTCGACCGTCGCCGTGACGTCCGTCTCGTACGCGAGGACCTGCTGCGTACGGAGCGCCAGCCGCGCCGACTTGTCCGTGGGCAGCGCGATCGCCTCGTCGTAGGAGTTGGTGTGCAGCGACTGCGTGCCGCCCAGTACCGCGCCGAGCGCCTGCACCGTGACGCGTGCGAGGTTCACCTCGGGCTGCTGCGCGGTGAGTTGGACGCCCGCGGTCTGCGTGTGGAAGCGCAGCATCAGCGACTTGGGGTTCTGCGCGCCGAACTCCTCCCGCATCACACGGGCCCAGATGCGCCGCGCCGCACGGAACTTGGCGACCTCCTCCAGCAGCGTCGTACGCGCTACGAAGAAGAACGACAGCCGCGGCGCGAAGTCGTCCACGCTCATCCCGGCGGCGACGGCCGTCCGCACGTACTCGATGCCGTCGGCGAGGGTGAAGGCGATCTCCTGCGCGGGCGTCGCCCCGGCCTCGGCCATGTGGTAGCCGGAGATGGAGATGGTGTTCCACTTGGGGATCTCGGCGCGGCAGTACTTGAAGATGTCCGCGATCAGCCGCAGCGACGGCTTGGGCGGGAAGATGTACGTGCCGCGCGCGATGTACTCCTTGAGCACGTCGTTCTGGATCGTGCCCGTGAGCTTCGCCGGGTCCGCGCCCTGCTCCTCGGCGACGAGTTGGTAGAGCAACAGCAGCAGCGCGGCAGGGGCGTTGATCGTCATCGACGTGGAGACGTCCTCCAGCGGGATGCCGCCGAAGAGGACGCGCATGTCGTCGACGGAGTCGATGGCGACGCCGACCTTGCCCACCTCGCCGTGTGCGAGGGGCGCGTCGGAGTCGTGGCCCATCTGCGTCGGCAGGTCGAAGGCGACGGACAGGCCCATCGTGCCGTTCTCGATGAGCTGCTTGTAGCGGGCGTTGGACTCGGTGGCCGTGCCGAAGCCGGCGTACTGGCGCATCGTCCAGGGACGCCCGGTGTACATCGTCGGGTAGACGCCGCGCGTGTACGGATAGGCGCCGGGCTCTCCGAGCTTCGTACCGGCGTCCCAGTCCTCCAGTGCGTCCGGGCCGTAGACGGGCTCGATGGGCAGACCGCTCTCGTTGAACCGCTGGTTGCCCGACTGGCGTGCCATGGACTGTGCCTCCGTACGGTCTCGGGGGGCCGGTTGTCTTCGCCGGCCGCAGGCCCTGCCGGCGTCCCGCTCGGTTGAGCCGGCGGCCGCTCGGGCTGGCGCTTCGATTGCCACGGACTGTAGCGATCCGCGTTCGCCGGTTGCAGGCCCGCACGCTGGGACCTTGCTCACAGCGTGCCGAGCGCCCCTCACAGGATGCCGTCGCGCGGCACGGTTCGCGCGGGGGCGTGGCGGGAAGAGAAGAGGCGATCGGTACGGGGAATTCCGTGATGTCCGCTCAGAATCCGGGGGTTGGGAATGTCGGGGGCCGCCAGGTCGACATGGTCCGTACGGGCACGGCGCGGCAGCGTGTGGGCGGTGACGGCGGCGCTGGCCGTCGGCGGCGGCGCGGCGTCGGGGTGCAAGGCGCAGGCGGCGGGCAGCGGGCCCGTCCACGTGACGAAGACCTCGATCTCGCCCGCGCCGGAGGAGAAGCAGGAGCGCTCCTCCGTGAGCAACGGCACACCGAAGAAGACCCATGAGCCGCCCACGAAGAAGCCCGCGCCGCCGAAGCCCGCCGCGCCCGTCGACCGCGTACTGCTCGCCAACGGGTCGCAGGGCGGCCAGGTGCGTGAACTCCAGGCGCGCCTGCGGAAGTTGAAGCTCTTCGATCGCAATCCGACGGGCTATTACGGGTCCGTCACCACGGCGTCCGTGCGCGGCTTCCAGCGCCAGCAGGGCATGGGCGCGAGCGGGTCGCTCACCTCCAGCGCGTGGTCGGCGCTGCGCGCCCGTACGTCGCCGCCGTCGCACGACGAGCTGTATCCGCCGACGACGCTGCCGCTCGACGACCCGGATCCGCGCTGTCTGACCGGGCGTGCGCTGTGCGTCAGCAAGAAGAGCCGCTCGCTGGCCTGGTATGTGAACGGACAGTTGGTCTCGGCGATGGACGTGCGCTTCGGCTCGGCCTACACCCCCACGCGCGAGGGCGAGTTCGGCGTCGCGTTCAAGAGCCGGCACCACGTCTCGACGATCTACCACACGCCGATGCCGTACGCGCTGTTCTTCAGCGGCGGGCAGGCGATCCACTACTCGTCGGACTTCGCGGCCCGCGGCTACAGCGGCGCCTCGCACGGCTGCGTCAACGTACGGGACAAGAAGAAGATCGCGGCGCTCTTCGCGCAGGTGAAGAAGGGCGACAAGGTCGTCGTCTACAAGTGACGCGCGGCGCACGGCGGTTGAGGGCGGAGATCAGAGCGGAAGCGCCCTCACGGAGTGGTTCCCCGATGGGGCGCGGGCGGGACCGGGGGAACGTGTCCCGCCCGCGCCATTCGCGCGAGCCCGAAGGTACGGGGGGAACCTCGGACTTGTCGCGCAGCCGATGACCAGTCGGCTCACTTGTTACTGCGCCGTCGGGCCGGAAAGTGTCACACCAGGATTCAACTAAATCGTGTGACGTGAGTCACATGCCCCTGGCCTGCTCCGACGCCGCCTCCGACCCGTCCGGGCACCGGAACGGAAGCGCCCCCGGCGCGGCGCCGGGGGCGGATGCGGTGACGCCCGGGAGTGCGAACGGGCCCCGGGCGGCGGGGAGTTCACGTCCGTACGGCCAGGGGTCCGGCGTCGCGTACGGACGTGCACGGGTGACGGGAGAACCGCGCCGGAGCGAGTGCGTCGGAGCGGGCGCGGACGAATGCGTCAGGGCATCGGCGAGGCGCTGGCGCTCGGCGTCGACGAGGTCTCGCCGGAGCCGATCTGCTCGCCGTCGGCCCCTCCGGACTGGCCGCCGCTGTCGGGCCTGCTGCCGCCGGCACCGCCGGTGGACCCCCCGGAGGAGTCTCCGTCGGAGTCGCCGCCAGAATCGCCGCCCTGCGAACCGCCGCTGTCCTCGCCGCCCGAGTCGCCTCCGGAGTTACCGCCTCCGGAACTGTCGCCGTCCTCGCCGCCGCTGTTGCCGTTCGAGGAACCGCCCGAGTCGCCCGGGGTGCCCGGCGTACCGACGCCGCCCGCATTGCCCATGCCGCCCGAGGTGTACTCGCCCCAGCCGCGGTCGTGCTTGGCGCAGAACTTCTTCACACCCGCGGGGCCGCCGGCCGCCGCCTCCAGCCGGAGCCGGTAGCGCAGGGAGAGTTGGTCCTCCTCGTACGCCTCGCAGAGCGCACGCGCCATGGCCTTCTTGTCCGCCTCGGAGAGGCGCTTGCCGTCGCCGTGCAGCCAGTCCTCGTCGCCCTTGGGGTCCTTGGACGGCTTGCCGTCCCGTCCGCGATCCGTGCCCGCGAGGTCCTCGCCGCTCGGCGAGTCGGACGGGGAGCCGCCCTCGCGGGTGCCGCGTCTTGGCCCGTTGTCGTACGGGCTGCCGCTGCCGCCGGCCGCTTCCTCACGCTCGTCGTCGCCCGGGGAAACCATGGGAGAGACGCTGGCCGCCGGTGTGCCGCCGCCTCCGAACGGCGTGGGCAGCACACCCGTACCGGCCGCGACCGCCGCACCGCCCAGCGCGCAGCCGGCGACGGCCATCGCGAAGCCCGCACGCAGCGGACGTCCCATGAGCGAACCGCGCCGCGCGCTGCCGGGACGCCGTCCCC
>NZ_LJGW01000127.1:5401-8847 GCF_001751255.1 Streptomyces nanshensis
GGTCCTCGGCCGGCTCCTCGCCGGTGGCGCGCTCCGGTACGGCGCCGCGGTGGTGCCGACGGGCGCCGCGGCGTGCCCAGGACGGCCCGGGGGCACCGGGCCGCTCGTCGGCGCCGGTCAGCGGAGCTTCAACGTTGTCGTGACCGGACCCCGGACGCCTGCTCGCGCGCGTGCTACGCGCATTGACCGCCGAGCCGCGGAGCAAGCGCTCCGCCGCTTCGTCGTCCAGCCACCTGTACCGGTCGTCGTCCGCCATCACGTTTCCCTCAGCGTTCGCGAAGCCTTATGCGTCACACCGCGTGCTGAAGGAGACGCGTCGGGCCCATGTGACGGTTCTCCGGGTTCTGTGAAACCTTCGCTCGACTCGTCCAGCATCTGTGCCAGTTTGCGCAGCCCCCGGTGGGCGGCCGTACGGACGGCGCCGGAGCGTTTTCCCAGCACGTCGGCGGCGCTCTTGGCGTCCAGTCCGACGACCACGCGCAGCACCACGGCCTCGGCCTGGTCCTGCGGAAGCCGGGAGATCAGCGCCATCGTGCGGCCCGTGCCGAGGGCTTCGAGGGCCTCGTCGGCGGTGTCCGCACCGGCGGGCAGTACGGCGAGGTCGCTCTCGTCGCCGCCTATCGCGGGACGGCGTCCCCTCGTCCGCAGATGATCGAGCGCCCTGTTACGGGCTATTCGCGCGGCCCAGCCGCGGAAGCGGTCCGCGTCTCCGCTGAACCGGCCGATGTCGCGGGCTATCTGGAGCCACGCCTCGGAGGCGACGTCCTCGGCGTCGGGGTCGCTGACCAGGGTGCGGACATAGCCGAGCAGCCGCGGGTGCACAGTGCGGTACACGGTGCGGAAAGCGCCTTCGTCCCCGCCCTGTGCCGCACGCACCGCGGCGGTCAACTCCGCGTCGTCCCCCTGCACGGCCGTCTCTCGCCCCACTCCGCGATGTCCCAACGGATCTGGTCACGCCCCTGGTCGGGCGTCTGTCGTCTCTCGGTGATGCCCGCGTATGCCTCACGCACAGACCAGCATCGATGCGACAGCACGCTAAGGCCAAGTGTGCGTCATAGTCCACGCAAGTTGACCAGGTAACAGAATGGCGGTCCGGAACGCTGAAGAGAGTACGGGCCTGCCCCTGGCGTGGTGCGCCCGTTCTCGAGGGCGATCGGGGTCTCTCCTGTGGGGGGTGGCGACCCCGGTCGCCTTCGCATTTTCCGGGCCGGCCCGGCCCGGCGCTCTCAGCTCGCGCGCTCCCCGCGCCGCTTGAAGTCCTCCCAGCTCATGCTGGGTTTCTGCGGGTCCCACACCTTCTGTGCGAGGGCGCGCAGCGGCGCCCTGATGCCGGCGGCGACCTCGTTCTGGGTCTGCGCCTCGGAGCGGTCGCACCACACGGCGAAGCGCCCGCCGAGGATGTGCCCGGGACCGGAGAGGGATTTCGGCACGGGCCGGGTGCCGCGCAGCACCGCCGGGGTCCACTGCTCGTAGATGCGGCGCCCTGTGGGATACCGGAAGCGGTTGGGCTCGCCGAGTACGTAATAGAGGTACTCGTCGTTCATGTTGACGAGCTGCCAGCCCTCCTTGAGATACGACTCCGGGCTGCGCGCTCCGGGCTCCTTGCCCGTCCAGTAGGCGACCTGCCGGTCGTGCTCGGCGTGTGCCTTACCGCCCTCGTGGATGCCGTCGTTCCACGCCTGCGGGATCTTCCCCTTCTCCCGTACGACGGCGGCACGGTCGTTGAGCCACTTCGTCGCCAGGTCCTGTACGCGGGCGCCGCGGCCGAACTCCTCGCGGGCCTTCGCCGCGAGACCGGGATAGTCGGCCTCGGGGTCCTTGCGCGTCAGGGGCACGAACTCGTCGCCGCCGAGGTGCCAGTGCCTGCCGGGGAAGAGGTCGGCGTACTCGCGCAGCAGATCGTCGACGATCTTCGCCGCCCGCGGATCGGAGATGTCCACGGCGCCCTCGGTCGGACGGCCCGAGCGGTCCTTGAGCTGGATCTCGGGGTGCGCCTTGAGGACGGCGCCGAGGTGTCCCGGGGAGTCGATCTCCGGTACGACCTCGATGTGCCGGGACTCGGCGAGCTTCACGATGCGCCGCAACTGCGCCTTGGTGAGGTGCGGCCGGGAGACGACCTCGGGATGGGTGCTGCTCTCCACCCGGAACGCCTGGTCGTCGGAGAGGTGCAACTGAAGCTGGTTGAGCTTGAGATCGCCCATCTCCCGGATGCGGTCCTCGATCCAGCCCGCGGTGAAGTGCTTGCGCGCGATGTCGACCATGAGGCCGCGCTGCGGGCGGTCCGGCTCGTCGTGGACGACGCCGTCGGCCACGGCTCCCGTGGCGCGTACGGACTGCAGCAGCGTGCGGGTGCCGTAGAAGACGCCCGCCGCTCCCTGGCCCGCGATCCGCACCCGGCCCTCGCGGCTGTCCAGCACATAGCCCTCGCGGCCGGCCTTCACGCCCTGGTCCAGGCTGAGTTGGACGTCGCCGGTGCGGGCCGGGCCCTTGGAGAAGGGGACCTTCAACTCCTTGGAGAGCAGCCGGGCCGAGTCGGCGAGCGGCCCGTCGGGATCGGCGACGACCCGGGTGAACTTCGACGGCTTCCAGGCCGGGCCGCGTACCGGATCCCATGTGCGTACGGAGGGAACGGACGCCGGTGCGGGACCCGTTCGGGCGGGCTCGGTCGGCTGGGGAGCGCCCGAGGAGTGGCTGCCGGTCGCGCCGCCGCCGCTCACGCCCGTTCCGGTGCCGCTTCCGGTGTCCTCGGTGGAGCAGCCTCCGAGGGTGAGAAGACTCACCGTGCTCGCCGCGAGCACGGTCGCCGCAGTCGTCAGCTTCTTTGGCCGCCTGGATCCCATACGGATACGTTATTGCCCCTTTTCTGGTCGCACTCGCCGAGTGTCCGGCCGGATCATTCCCGTCCGGGTGAAATTCCCATACTCGTCGTATCGTTCGGCCTCTGCGTCGTTACGGTGTCCGAAGCCCGCCCGCACGGCTGTACTGGACGTCACACAGCGGCAGTTGGGAGGGCCGCCCCGGGCGGGCCCGGGAGCACCCGGCCGCCGCGGCCGGTCTCCCCCGCCCTTCCGCCGCCGGGTCAGCCGGGCCCGTACGCCGGAACCGCTCCGTACTCTCAGCCGGCCTCCGAGGAGCCCATGCCGCCGCCCATCCAGCGAAGCGACGAGAAGCCCCACGCCGAGCCCGCCTGCACCGCCTCCGCCGGTGCCGAGCCCGCCTGCACCGCCTCCGCCGGTGCCGAACCCGTCTGCACCGCCTCCGCCGGTACCGAACCCGTCTGCACCGCCTCCGCCGGTGCCGAACCCGTCTGCACCGCCTCCGCCGGTGCTCCGGGCCGGGGGCAGGGGGAGGTCATGCCCGCCACGGACGGCGCGCAACCGGCGCGGCCTGACCTGGTTCCGGACCCCGTTCCGACGCCGATTCCGCCGGCGCCGGCGCCGGCTCCG
>NZ_LJGW01000127.1:8946-27830 GCF_001751255.1 Streptomyces nanshensis
GAGCAGGCCGCCGCCCTGCTGCTGCGCTGCTGCGCCAGCACCCGCTGGGCGGCCCGCGTCGCCGCGTGCCGTCCGTACCCGGACCGGGACGCGTTGCTGGCCGCGCTCGACGAGGCCTGCTACGACATGACGCCCGCGGATCTCGCCGAGGCGCTGGCCCCCGAGTCGCCCCTGCTGCCCTCGCCCGGCCCGCACGGGCACGACCACCGCGGGGTCCTCGCCGCGCACACCGCGCTGCGGGCGGCCCACGCCGCGTACGAGCACCGCTTCGGGCACGTCTTCCTCGTCTGCCTCGACGAGTACGAGCCGGGCGAGCGGCTCGACCAGGCACTCGCCGGTGTCCGCACCCGGCTGGGCCACGACCCGGAAGAGGAACGTCCGTTGGTGGCCGAGGAGTTGCGGCGGCTCGCCCGCGGGCGGCTGCTGCGACTCGTCGCGGGCGGCACCGGCGCCCACTGACACCGCACCGAAACCGCGCCGCAACAACGCCTCAACAGACGCCCTGCCAGCGGGTCTCCGCCGACGGGCGGCACTGCCTGATTGATCACATCCGCCCCTCCCGAGGCCGATGTGCCGACAAAGCGTCGCTACGATGGCTCCCGGCCGGTGGTCCGTACCCGGCCGAGCCCGACCGACACCGCTGCACTCTCAGCCGAAGATGGCGGCCGGCTCTGACATCCGCACCCGGAGGGGTTTTTTCCGTGCCGGCTGGAACGCTGTACCGCGGCCGGGAAGGCATGTGGTCGTGGGTGGCTCATCGAGTCACCGGTGTCCTCATCTTCTTCTTCCTGTTCGTGCACGTGCTGGACACCGCGCTCGTCCGCGTCTCGCCCGAGACGTACGACGAGACGGTCGCGATCTACAAGACGCCGATCGTCAACCTCATGGAATACGGCCTCGTGGCCGCGGTCCTCTTCCACGCGCTCAACGGCCTGCGGGTCGTCGCCGTGGACTTCTGGTCCAAGGGCCCGAGGTACCAGAAGCAGATGCTGTGGACCGTCATGGGCATCTGGGGCGTTCTGATGATCGGCGCCTTCTACCCCGTCCTCCGGCACACCCTCCACGCGCTGGCCGGGAGCTGATGACCATGCCGACCGAGACCGCGAACGCACCCTCCGGGAGCGACGGCGCCGAGGGCACCGGCCGCTACGGCGTGGACAACCCGGCGCCGCTGATCGTCCCGCCCCGTGCCCGTACCGCCCGGACGCCGAAGGCGACCCGCACCAACTTCGAGCTCTACGGATGGCTGTTCATGCGGCTGTCCGGCATCCTCCTCGTCGTGCTCGTCCTGGGGCACCTGCTGATCCAGCTCGTGCTGGACGGCGGTGTGACCAAGGTCAGCTTCGCGTTCGTCGCGGGCCGCTGGGCCTCGCCGTTCTGGCAGGTCTGGGACCTGCTGATGCTGTGGCTGGCGATGCTGCACGGCGCGAACGGCCTGCGGACCGTCATCAACGACTACGCGGAGCGGGACGGCGCCCGCCTGTGGCTGAAGATGCTGCTGTACACGGCCACCGTCTTCACCGTCCTGCTGGGCACGCTGGTGATCTTCACCTTCGACCCGAACATCCGCTGACGCACGTACGGGCTGAGGTGACCCAATGAAGATCCACAAGTACGAGACCGTGATCGTCGGGGCCGGCGGCGCGGGCATGCGGGCGGCCATCGAGGCCACCAAGCGCAGCCGCACCGCCGTACTGACGAAGCTCTACCCGACCCGCTCCCACACCGGCGCCGCCCAGGGCGGCATGGCCGCGGCCCTCGCCAACGTCGAGGAGGACAACTGGGAGTGGCACACCTTCGACACGATCAAGGGCGGCGACTACCTGGTCGACCAGGACGCCGCCGAGATCCTGGCGAAGGAGGCCATCGACTCCGTCCTCGACCTGGAGAAGATGGGCCTGCCGTTCAACCGCACCCCGAACGGCACCATCGACCAGCGCCGCTTCGGCGGTCACAGCCGCAACCACGGCGAGGCCCCGGTGCGCCGGTCCTGCTACGCGGCGGACCGCACGGGCCACATGATCCTTCAGACGCTGTACCAGAACTGCGTGAAGGAGGGCGTGGAGTTCTTCAACGAGTTCTACGTCCTGGACCTGCTCATGAACGAGGTGGACGGGGTACGCAAGACCGCCGGCGTCGTCGCGTACGAGCTGGCCACCGGCGAGATCCACATCTTCCAGGCGAAGGCGGTCGTCTTCGCCTCGGGCGGCAACGGCAAGTTCTTCAAGGTCACGTCGAACGCGCACACCCTCACCGGCGACGGTCAGGCGGCGGCGTTCCGGCGCGGACTGCCGCTGGAGGACATGGAGTTCTTCCAGTTCCACCCGACGGGCATCTGGAAGATGGGCATCCTGCTCACCGAGGGCGCCCGCGGCGAGGGCGGCATCCTGCGCAACAAGGACGGCGAGCGCTTCATGGAGAAGTACGCGCCGGTGATGAAGGACCTCGCCTCCCGTGACGTCGTCTCCCGAGCGATCTACACCGAGATCCGCGAGGGCCGCGGCTGCGGCGCGGACAAGGACCACGTCTACCTCGACCTGACGCACCTGCCGCCCGAGCAACTGGACGCCAAGCTCCCGGACATCACCGAGTTCGCGCGGACGTACCTGGGCATCGAGCCGTACACCGACCCGGTGCCGATCCAGCCGACGGCGCACTACGCGATGGGCGGCATGCCCACCAACGTCCAGGGCCAGGTGCTCGCCGACAACAGCACGCCGGTGCCGGGCCTGTACGCGGCGGGCGAGGTCGCCTGCGTCTCCGTGCACGGCGCGAACCGGCTCGGCACCAACTCGCTGCTGGACATCAACGTCTTCGGACGGCGCGCGGGAATCGCCGCCGCCGCGTACGCGGCCACCGCCGACTTCACCGAACTCCCGGAGAACCCGGCCGCGTTCGTCGAGGGCGAGGTGGAGAACCTGCGCGACGCGACGGGCAACGAGCGGGTGGTCGACATCCGCAAGTCGCTGCAGGAGTGCATGGACAAGAACGTCATGGTCTTCCGCAGCGAGCAGACGCTGAAGGAGGCGGTCGAGGAGATCGCCGAACTCCGCAAGCGCTACCGGAACATCAGCGTCCAGGACAAGGGGAAGCGCTTCAACACCGATCTGCTGGAGGCCATCGAGCTGGGCAACCTGCTCGATCTGGCCGAGGTGACGGCCGTCTCCGCGCTGGCCCGCAAGGAGTCCCGCGGCGGCCACTACCGCGAGGACTTCCCCAACCGCGACGACGTCAACTTCATGCGGCACACCATGGCGTACCGCGAAGTGGGCGCCGACGGCACCGAGTCGATCCGGCTGGACTACAAGCCGGTCGTGCAGACCCGCTACCAGCCGATGGAGCGTAAGTACTGATGAGCACCGCAGTCATCGACACCTCCGACCAGTCCGCGGCCGGTTCGGAGCCGGCGGCCTCGCACCTGGTCACCGTCACCTTCCGGATCCGGCGCTTCAACCCCGAGGTCTCGGCGGAGAGCGCGTGGGAGGACTTCACGCTCGACATCGATCCCAAGGACCGCGTCCTGGACGCGCTCCACCGGATCAAGTGGGAGCAGGACGGGACGCTGACCTTCCGGCGCTCGTGCGCGCACGGCATCTGCGGCTCGGACGCGATGCGCATCAACGGCCGCAACCGGCTGGCGTGCAAGACGCTGGTCAAGGACATAACGGCGATCAAGGACGGCAAGGGCGCCAAGCCGATTCTCGTCGAGGCGATAAAGGGCCTCACGGTGCTGAAGGACCTCGTCGTCGACATGGAGCCGTTCTTCCAGGCGTACCGGGACGTCATGCCCTTCCTCGTCACCAGCGGCAACGAACCGACGCGCGAGCGGCTGCAGTCGGCGGAGGACCGGGAGCGGTTCGACGACACCACCAAGTGCATCCTGTGCGCCGCGTGCACGAGTTCGTGCCCGGTGTTCTGGAACGACGGCCAGTACTTCGGCCCGGCGGCGATCGTCAACGCGCACCGCTTCATCTTCGACAGCCGTGACGAGGCGGGCGAGCAGCGGCTGGAGATCCTCAACGACAAGGACGGCGTGTGGCGTTGCCGTACGACGTTCAACTGCACCGACGCTTGCCCCCGCGGCATCGAGGTGACCAAGGCGATCCAGGAGGTCAAGCGCGCGCTGATCACGCGGCGCTTCTGAGCGGGGGACGCCCCAGAGGTACGGGCAGAGATACGGGAGGGGCGCGCGCCCGCGCCCGTCCGCGAGCGCATACGACGGCGCCCGGGGCCACGCCCCGGGCGCTTCGTCGTGCCGGTGCCCCGACTCCCGTTCGTCCGGGGCGATTTCGGGGCACGCTATCGACGCACCACGCAACAGGCACGTCATACCGCACCACTCATCTGCCCCATCCCAGCAGAAGGAGTACGCGTGAGACGCACACGACGTATGCGCCGGGGCGCCGGCGCCCTGATGGCCGTTGGCGCCCTCCTCGGCCTCGCGCTCCAGACCACCCCCGCGAGCGCCGACTCGGGCGGCGCGCCTCCCGCCTCGCCGGTCTCCCAGACCGTGGCCGAGAGCGCGCAGGCACGGGCCGCCGGTGTGTGGACGGCCGACCGGATGCGTGCCGCCACCCCCGTCGAGGATCTGCTCGACCTCGGGGCCCGCGCCGTGCAGCGGGCGGGCCAAGCCGTGCCCCGTGGCGAGGAGTTGACGGTCCCGCCCCTCGGCTCGCAGGACGGCGCGAAGGCGCTGCCCGAGGCCGGCGGGCCCTGGTCCGGCGGCGGTGACGTGGAGAAGACCACGGGCCGGGTGTTCTTCAAGATGGGCGACCGGGACGCCTCGTGCTCCGGCGACGCGGTCACCAGCGACAACGGCAGTACGGTCATCACGGCCGGCCACTGTGTGAAGTACCAGGGCGCCTGGCACACCGACTGGGTCTTCGTGCCCGGCTACCACGACGGCGAGGCCCCGCACGGCAAGTGGGCGGCGGCCGAGACGCTGACCACCCCGCAGTGGGAGGCCGACGAGGACATGAACTTCGACGTCGGCGCCGCGGTGGTCGACCCGCTGGACGGCAAGAAGCTGACGGACGTCGTCGGCGGCCAGGGCCTGTCCTTCAACGCCGACTACAACACCGAGATGTACTCCTTCGGCTTCCCCGCAGCCGATCCGTACGACGGCGAGAAGCTGATCTACTGCAGCGGCACGACCTTCCAGGACGTGCTGCTCACCAAGGACCACGGCCTCTCGTGCAACATGACGGGCGGCTCCAGCGGCGGTCCCTGGTTCACGGAGTTCGACGAGAAGACGGGCAAGGGCCTGCAGTCGTCGGTGAACAGCTTCGGCTACACCTTCCTGCCGGACACGATGTTCGGCCCGTACTTCGGGGAGGACGCGAAGACGCTGTACGAGACGGCACAGGCGGGCTGACCCGCCGACTCCCGTGCTGCGGCGGCGACTTCGCCGGCGCGGCGGCTGTCACCCCCGCAGCCGTCGTGCCGTGCGTCGCCGTCGCCGCGGCGACGGAGCGACGACGGAGAACCGACGCGGCGACGATCTGAGGCGCCGCGCCGCACTCACGGCGCCTCAGCCCTCGGAATCCCTCGGGCCGCGCAGCCGCACCTCGCACTCCCCCTCGAAGGACTGGTACGAGGTCACCGTCGCCGGCACCCGCAGCCCCGGGCTGTCCCGGTAGAGCGCGCGTACCTCGTCGAAGTCCGCGGCGACGGTCACCCGCGCCGCCTCGTCCAGCAGCGCGAGCTCCTCCTCGCCGGGCTCCTCGGCGCCGTCCTTGCCGCCGTCGCCGACGCCCCAGGCGTCCCAGGGCAGCACCTCGTCCCGGTTGAGCGCGGCGAGGTCGCGTACGACGTTGGCACGCACCATCCAGCCGCCCATCAGCCCCAGCACGCTGACCCCGAACGTCTTCGGGTCGGCCTCTCCTTCGCGGCAGCGCCGCCAGCCCTCACCGGCGACCAGGAAGCGGTCGCGGGGCACGTCGAGCGGGTCGAAGTCCAGGGTGTACGGCTGCTCGATGCGGGTGTCCGGCACCATCTGCGGGTCGCTGAGGACCCAGCCGCGCTCGGGGTGCGCGTACTCGGTGATCCAGTGGTCGTCGTGGAAGCCCTCGGCGAAGTAGGTGGCGTAGCCGCAGCGGATGCGCGCGGGCGTCCCGGTGTGGCGCAGCAGCGCGCAGTGCAGCAGGGCGAAGTCGCGGCAGGTGCCGGCGAAGCGGTCGAGGGGACGGCGGGGCGCGGTGAGCGGTGCGCCGTCGAGCCGGACGACGATGTCCAGGATGTCGTCGATGTAGCGGGTTTCGGCTTCGGAGCGGTAGCGGGAGTCGGGCAGGGCGCAGCCGTAACGTCCCGCCTCCTCCCGGTGTATGAGCAAGTGCCGTACGAGAAGGGCCAGTTCGTCGGGGCCCGTGGGCAACTCCGCGAGCCTGGCGGCCATACCGGGATCACTGTGGACGCTCTGCGTTAAATAGAAGTCACGCTCTGCGGGCAGCATGCGCGAAAGGGTGGCGGATTTCACCGGGGATTTCCAGCCGGGAGAGTTCTCCGGTTCCGTGCACGCGGCAGGGGGTGCGTAGGGTGCCCCGGATGAGACGTATCCCGAAAGCACGGACCGGCGTCGCCGTGGTGGCGATGCTGGCCGCCACGGCGGCGTGCTCCGGCGGTGGCGGCTCGGACGACGCCCGCAAGCCGGCGGACGACGACCACGCGGCGATCCACGTCGACCACCCCGTCGCCCTCGCCGACCAGGACGTGAAGGTACGCATCGGCGGCCTCGGCGCGCACGACCGCGTCACCGTCGCCGCGCAGGCGGTCGACCGCAGCGGCCAACCGTGGCGCGCCAGCGGCCGGTTCACGGCGGACGCACAGGGCCGCATCGACCTCGACCGGCAGGCCCCGCGCGGCGGCCGCCCGTACACGAAGGCGGACAGCACGGGGCTGCTCGGCGCGATGCTGCCGACGGCGGGCCGGGGCGTACGGATGATCGGCAGCGGCGACGCGTTCTCGTACCACCCGCCGTCCCCGGCCGAGAAGCGCGCGTACGGGCTGCGGCTGACCGTCACCAAGCACGGCAAACAGCTCGCGGACCGCTCCATCACCCGGCAGTGGCTGACGAAGACGGTGCGGCACCGCAAGCTCACCGTCGCGAAGAACCGCATCGACGGGGAGATGTACACCCCGCCGCCGGGCAAGCACCGCCGCGCCCCCGTGCTGGTCTTCGGCGGCTCGGAGGGCGGCAACTCCGGTGAGTACGCTGCGGCGTTGCTGGCGGCGCGCGGCCATCCGGCGCTGTCGCTGTGCTACTTCCGCTGCGGCAAGGGCTCGGGCCGTCCCGACGCGATCAACATGATCGACACGGGCTACTTCCTGCGCGCCGCGCGCGTCCTGGGCAAGGAGCCGGGCGCCGACCCCCGGCGACTGGCCGTGATGGGCAACTCGCGCGGCAGCGAGATCGCACAGCTCCTGGGCCAGCGCCATCCGTCCGTCGTACGGGACGTCATCGCGTACGCGCCCTCCGAGGTCGTCAACGGCCCCTATCTGGCGGGTCCTTCGGGCCGCGCCGCCTGGGCCGAGCACGGGCGTCCCATCCCGGCGGGGCCCATCCGGCTGGACCACGTACGCGGCACGGTGCTCGCGATCGCGGGCGGCAACGACAAGATGTGGGGCTCCGCGCAGGCGGCCCGCGCGATCGCGGCGCAGCACAACTCCTCCGGCAGGAGCCACCAGCAGATCGCCTACCCCGGGGCGGGCCACCACGTGAACTGGTTCCCCTACGGCCAGCCCGGCCAGGAGGGCGGCGCCAACGGCGCTGTCACCGCTACCGCGGGCTCGGACCAGGAGGCGCGCAAGGACGGCTGGGCGCGTGTGCTGAAGCTGCTGGACGACGGAGTGTGACGGGCGGACGGGGCGGACCGGACGGACCGGGAGCGAGGGGCGGCCCGGCGGCTCCGGGCCGGTGCCCGCGGGGCGTTCAGTACCATCAGCGGCGTACACGGCTTCGCCTCATCCGCTCTGTCCCGTCCCGTAGTTCGGGAGCGCACAGTGAGTTCTCCGTCACACGGACCCCCCGCATCTCCGCACCGGGACGAGCGGGACGCGCGGGATGAGCAGGACGGGTCGGGCACCTGGGAGGTCAAGGCCCGGGTGCTGGGAGTGGCACGGAACCTGACGTCGGCGACCCGGCTGCACGACGTGCTCTCGCTGCTGCGCGACGTACGCGGCGTCGAGATCTGGTACACGGTCAACCCCGGCTCCGACTTCTCGGCGGGGCTGGAGGACTATCTGCTGTCGGTCAGCGGCGAACGCCACGTCCTCTCCTGGGCCGAGGCACAGCACGCGCACTTCGATCTCGCGGTCGCGTGCGCGGTGCACAGCTCCATGCACGTACTGGAGGCACCGCTGGTGGTGCTCCCCCACGGGGCGGGCTACAACCGGCTCGTCGCGCGCTCCACCGGCGACACCACCTCACCCGCCGGACTCTCCCGGGCGGAGCTGACGTACGACGGCGCCGTCGTACCCGACGTGATCTGCCTGTCGCACGAGGGACAGCGCCCACGGCTGGCCGTCTCCTGTCCGGAGGCCCTTCCGTACACCGAGGTCGTCGGAGACCCCGCCCACCAACGGACTCGGCAGAGCCTGCCGCTGCGTGACCGCTACCGCCGCAGGCTCGGCGCGGTGGACGGCCGGAAGCTGGTGGTGGTCAACAGCACCTGGCGTGAGCACTCGCTGCTGGGCCGCTGTCCCGACCTCCTCCTGCGGCTGGTGGCCGAGCTGCCCGTCGACGAGTTCCGCGTCGTCCTCGTCTCGCACCCCAACGTGTGGGCCTGGCACGATCCGCACGGCGTCCGCTACCGGCTCGGCCCGGCCCTGGACGCGGGGCTGGCCGTGCTGCCTCCCCAGGAGGGCTGGCGGGCTGCGCTGATCGCCGCGGACTGGATCGTGGGGGACCACGGGTCGACGACGTTCTACGGCGCCGCGCTGGGCCTGCCGACCCTGCTGGCGGCGGACGGTCTGGACGAGCTGGACCCGGCGTCGCCGACGGCCGCATTCACCCGGGACGCTCCGCGGCTCGATCCCCGACGGGACCTGTACGAACAGCTCTTGAGCATCGCCGCGACCTACGATCCCGCGGTCTCGCAGGCGGCGTTCGACGACCAGGTACAGCCGCTCGGCGACTCCGGGCGGATCGTGCGCGACCTGCTCTGCGGCCGTCTGGCGCATCGCGGGATCCAGGTCCCGTCCGAGCCGCCGCCGCCGAGGCCCGTACCGGAACCAGAACCGCACACGGAGCGCGGCCCGCAGACCTTCGACGTGGTGGGCACCGTGACCGGCGACGGGACGGTCGGGATACGGCGCTTCCCCCACGTCCCGCATCCCGGCCGGGACCGGGCCCGGGAGGCGCGGGGATTCCTCGCCGTGACGGACGAGGAGACCAGGACGGAGTTGCGGCAGAGCGCGGACGTCGTCGTACGGACGGTCGCCGAGAGCGAGGTCCCCGCGCGCGCCTGGGCCGAGCAACGCGCCCGCGAACTCCCCGGGTTGAGCGTCGTCGTCGCCGCGCTGGAGGAGGACCGTCACCTCGTGCTGCTGCGCGAGGACGGACGGCTGCCGGGCGGACGGTGGCTGGAGGCGTACACACAACGGGAGTTCGGCATGCCCACACCGCGGCTCGATCCCGTGCTGCTGGGATCCGCGCTCTGCCAGTGGCTGATGACTCCCCATGTGGGCCGTCTCGGCGGGGAGTTGACCATCCGTACGGGCGATCACGAGGTCCGGGTGCGCTTCACCGGCGAGGAGTGAGCGGGTAAGTGAGAGGTGCGGGCGGCGGCGTCGGGTGTCTCCGCCCGGCCACCAACTACCGCTGTCCGCCGCCCGGTTCGCCCCCGGTATCCGCGGCGCCCGCACCGTCCCGGCCGTCGGCACCGTCCTCGTCGACTACGTCGACCTCGTCGTCCACGGCGTCCACGGCGTCCAGATCCTGCCGCAGCTCCGCGATGCGCCGCCGCCATCCCGCCGCCAGATCCTGGTCCGCCACGTCACCGGCGAGTTCGCCGAGCGACGTCAACGCCTGCTTCAGCTTGGCCCGTTGGCGGAGCCACGCGGCCCAGTGCGCCGCGTTCACCGTCTGCCGCGCGGCCTCCTCGACGTTCCCCAGGGCCCGTTGGACCTGTCCCTGGACGATGCCGATACGAGAGCGCATCGGGTCGTCGGACGTACGGACGGCGCCTGCCAGCGCCTCCGTCAGCAGCGTCTCGGCCTCCTGCGCCCGCCCGGCCTGCAGCAGCGCCTGCCCCAGTCGGTAGCTCTGCACGATGACGCCGTGTGCGTCCTCCGCCCGTTCGTTGGCCTCCCGGGCGGCGGTGAACAGCTCGACGGCCTCGCCGGGTTGCTTGCGTGCGAGCCGCAGCAGCCCCTCCGTCTCCCAGATCACTCCGGACAGCACGGGCTCGTCGACGAATCCCAACAGCTCGGCCGCACGGCCGAGTTCTTCCTCGGCCCGGTCGTGGTCGCCTGTCTCCATGTACGCGCGGGCGAGCTGGTTGCGGAGCCGGCTCTCCGCCGCCGTACGGCCCTCCCACTGCGCCGACTCGATGCCCAGCCTGTGGGAGGCGATCCAGTCGTCGAAGTATTTCGTGGTGTGGTCGAAGGCCCACAGCGACTCGCATATCCGCCACACCGGGTCGTGGAGACCGGCCTCGTGCGCGGCGCTCAGCACATCGAGGATGTTGGCCCGCTCGGCGTGCAGCCAGTCCAGGGCGGTGGCCGAGTCCGCGAAGTGCGCACGCGGGGAGAGGCCGCTGATCCGGTAGCGCCGATGGAGCACCGCACGGTCCGCCGCGGCGGTCCTGTCCACATAGAAGTCGACGAACTCGCCCAGCAGCCGCTGCCGTTCACCGGAGTCGACCTCGCCCGCGGCCCGGCGCCGCGCATGCAGCCGTACGAGATCGTGCAGCCGGTAACGGGCCTGCGCCGACTCGCTCCCGGCGGCGAAGGCACCGGCCCGTACGGCCAACTGCCCTGTCAGCAGGCCCGCCAACGCCCCGTCCATCCCCGACAGCCCCGCATGCTCCAGGAGTTCGGGCGTGAACGTCACCCCGGGGAAGACGCCCAGCATCCGCAGCGCGGCGCGGCTGTGCTCCGGGAGGCCGTCGTACGCGGAGTCGAGCGCGGCCGACATCGTGACCCCCTCACCGTCCGGTTCACCGTCCAGGATGTCCAACCGCCGCTCTTCGTCGCGGAGTTCGGCCAGAAGGTCGGGGACGTTCTGCTGCGGCCGCTCTAGCAACCGCGTGCCCACGGCCCGCAGAGCGAGGGGCAACCCGGCGCAGAGGTCGGCCAGTTCGGCGAGTGCGGGGTGTCCTCCGCGTTCGGCGTCCAGACAGCCGCGGAAGAGTTCGACACTGGCCTCGGCCGTCAGCGGCCCCACCGGCACGGACCGGGCGCCGTCCATCGTCAGCCCCGGTATCGGCCGACGGCTGGTGATCACGACCACGCCCCCCGCCGGGATGAGGGGCCGGACCTCCGCGGCCTGCTGAGCGTTGTCGATGACGACGAGCAGCCGGAGTCCCGCGGTGACCGTACGGAAGGCGGCCGCCCGCTCGCCCGGCAAACTCCCGATCTCGCTCTTGTCCTGGCCCAGCGCCCGCAGCCACATCTCCAGCACCGCTGCGACGTCGACCCCGCCGTCACGCCGTACGTCCGCCAGGTCGATGTAGAGCTGACCGTCCGTGAAGCACGACTGCAGTGCGGCCCAGTGCCAGACCAACTGGCTCTTCCCGACGCCGCTCAGACCGCTTACCACTGCGAGACTCGCCGAGACGCGCACGTCGGTCTCCGCGCAGAGCTTCTCCAACTCCCGGAGTTCTTCTTGGCGCTTGACGAACCAGCTGTTCGGCAGCGGCACTTGACGCGGGCGCGGACGCGCCCGCCGCTCGCATTTGAGCGTACCGATCGATATGAAAGCGGCCTGAAGGAGGGAACCGTGAATGTGGCCCCCCGTGGCGCTGTTGTGCGTACCGGCGCCCTCGTGGCCCTCCACCCTGGTCTCCCCTCCCCGACACCCGACGTGCCCTGTCGTGCTGCCGCCGTGTCGTCCTGTCCCCCCGGCATGATGCCACCGACGGGTGTGCGCCGTACGTCAACTNGGTGTGCGCCGTACGTCAACTGCCGTACGGCGCACACCCGTCGGCCGTGCGCTGTCAGACCGTGCGGCGTCGGGCCGTCAGCCGCGCAGCACCGCGTCGAGCTGCTCCAGCCCCCAGTCGAGGTCCTCCTTCGTCACCACCAGCGGCGGCGCGATACGGATCGTCGAACCGTGTGTGTCCTTGACCAGCACGCCCTGGGCCATCAGCTTCTCCGACAGCTCCCGGCCGCTGCCGTGCGCCGGGTCGACGTCCACACCGGCCCACAGACCGCGCCCGCGCACCTCCCGTACGGCGCCGCCCTTGCCGGCCAGGACGCCCAGCTCGTGGTGGAGGTGCTCGCCCAGCTCCTTCGCCCGCTGCTGGTACTCGCCGGTGCGCAGCATCGCGATCACCTCCAGCGCGACCGCGCACGCCAGCGGATTGCCGCCGAAGGTCGACCCGTGCTCGCCGGGCCGGAAGACGCCGAGCACCTCCCGCGAGGAGACCACCGCGGAGACCGGCACGACACCGCCGCCGAGCGCCTTGCCCAGCACGTACATGTCGGGGTGCACGCCCTCGTGCTCGCACGCGAAGGTCGCACCGGTGCGCCCCAGCCCGGACTGGATCTCGTCCGCGATCATCAGCACGTTCCGCCGCCGCGTCAGCTCGCGTACGCCCGTCAGATAGCCGGCCGGCGGCACGAGCACGCCCGCCTCGCCCTGGATGGGCTCCAGCAGAACGGCGACCGTGTCGTCGTCGACGGCGGCCTCCAGGGCGGCCAGATCCCCGTAGGGAACGATCTCGAACCCGGGGGTGTACGGACCGAAGTCGGCCCGTGCCTCGGCGTCGGTGGAGAAGGAGACGATCGTCGTCGTACGCCCGTGGAAGTTGTTGTCCGCGACGATGATCTTCGCCTGCCCGTCGCGTACGCCCTTGCTCCGGTAACCCCACTTCCGGGCGGTCTTCACGGCCGTCTCCACGGCCTCCGCGCCCGTGTTCATGGGCAGGACCATCTCCATGCCGCACAGCTCGGCGAGCTGTTCGCAGAAGTCCCCGAAGCGGTCGTGGTAGAAGGCACGCGAGGTGAGCGTCACCCGGTCCAACTGCGCCTTGGCCGCATCGATGAGCCGCTGGTTGCGGTGGCCGAAGTTGAGCGCCGAGTAGCCGGCGAGCATGTCGAGATAGCGCCGTCCGTCGGCGTCGGTCACCCAGGCGCCCTCGGCGGAGGCGACGACGACGGGCAGGGGGTGGTAATTGTGGGCGCTACGCGCTTCGGAGGCGGCGATCAGCCTTTCCGAGGTGGACATCCGGGGTCTCCGTTCGTCTCGTGTCATCCCGCGGCGCCTCCCGCTCTTCGCACGTCGTCCCGTGTCGGCGCGGAGGGCTGCCTCTTTCTATCGTCCACCCCGGGGATGCGGAAGAAACTGTCGCGCCGGTACGGGTTCCGGCCGGACGCCGCCGGACCCGCCGGAGGCCACGGGGCGCCGATCCGGCGCACGCGGACGCGGCCACCGCGCGGAGGCGGCGCACGGCGCCGACACGGTGCCTCAGCTCACTGCACAACCGTGCACGCCCGCCCCGGGGGACCTGAGACAATGGGCGCATGGCCAATGACCGTCCGCGTGTACTCTCCGGCATCCAGCCCACCTCGGGCTCGTTCCACATGGGCAACTACCTGGGCGCCGTCCGTCAGTGGGTCGCGTTGCAGGAGACCCACGACGCCTTCTACATGGTCGTCGACCTGCACGCGCTGACGCTCCCCCAGGACCCGCGGGAGCTGCGGGCCAACACCCGCCTCGCCGCCGCACAGCTCCTGGCCACCGGCCTCGACCCGGAGCGCTGCACGCTCTTCGTCCAGAGCCACGTGCCCGAACACGCCCAGTTGAGCTGGGTGATGGAGTGCATGACGGGCTTCGGCGAGGCGTCCCGCATGACGCAGTTCAAGGACAAGTCCTCGCGGCACGGGGCCGACCGCACCTCCGTGGGCCTCTTCACGTACCCGATCCTCCAGGTCGCGGACATCCTGCTGTACCAGGCCGACCAGGTCCCCGTCGGAGAGGACCAGCGCCAGCACATCGAGCTGACGCGGAACATCGCGGAGCGCTTCAACGGCCGCTACGGGGAGACCTTCACCGTCCCCGAGCCCTACATCCTGCGCGAGACGGCGAAGATCTTCGATCTCCAGGACCCGACGGTCAAGATGAGCAAGTCCTCGTCCTCGCCGAAGGGCATCATCGACCTGCTCGACGACCCGAAGGCGTCGGCGAAGAAGATCAAGAGCGCGGTGACGGACACCGGCAGCGAGATCCGCTTCGACCCCGAGCAGAAGCCGGGCGTGAGCAATCTGCTGACGATCCTCGCGACGCTCACGGACGTCACCGTCGCGGAAGTGGAGCAGAAGTACGCGGGCAAGGGTTACGGTGCGCTGAAGACGGACCTGGCCGAGGTCGTCAGCGAGTGGGCCGCCCCGTTCAGCGCCCGCACGCGCGAATACCTGGACGATCCCGAGACGCTGGACTCGCTGCTGGCGGAAGGCGCGGAGAAGGCACGGTCCGTCGCCGCGGAGACGCTGGCGCAGGCCTACGACAAGGTGGGCCTGCTGCCCGGCAAGCACTGACCGCGCCGGCCGCACACGCACACCGGCCGGGGCACGGCCGCAGACCTCGACCGGGACAGCACGACGACATGCAGCTCACAGCGCACAATCCAAGACAGCGGGCCGGGCACCGGCCTTCGAGCAGGGAGGAGCACGAGGTGGGGACCGTCACGCTCGGCGTATCGATCGCCGTCCCCGAGCCGCACGGCAGTCTGCTCCAGCAGCGGCGTGCGAGCTTCGGCGACCCGGCGGCTCACGGCATCCCCACGCACATCACCCTGCTTCCGCCGACGGAGGCCGATCCGGCGGAGCGGCCCCGTATCGAGTCGCATCTGGCACGGGTCGCCGCGGCGGGCCGTCCCTTCACGCTGCGTCTGTCGGGCACGGACACCTTCCGGCCGCTCTCCCCCGTCGTCTTCGTACGGCTGACGGAGGGTGCGGCACCGTGCTCGTGGCTCCAGGAGCAGGTGCGGGCGCCGGAGGGTCCGGTCGCGCGCGAGCTGGCCTTCCCGTACCACCCGCACGTCACGGTGGCGCACGGCATCTCCGAGGAGTCGATGGACCGGGCGCAGGAGGAGCTGGCGGGCTTCGAGGCGTCCTGGACGGCCACGGGCTTCGCGCTGTACGAGCAGGGCGCCGACCTGGTGTGGCGACTCAAGCGGAAGTTCTCGTTCGGGTCGGGCGAGGAGACACCGTTGTCGGTCTCCGGGGTGCCCCGGCAGGTTCCGCAGCCCTTCCCGGTCTGCGAGGACGGCGCGGGCTCGCCGGACTCCTTCGCGCCGCTGCGCTGACGGCACTGACAGTACTGACAACGCCGACGCTCCCGGTGCCGCTACGGCCCGTATCGCGGCGCAGGTCACGGACCCGCGGCCGGATGAGCGGCCGCGCAGTGGGTAACCGCCGATCATGGAGTGGCTGACGAAGCTGCCGGTGATCGGGCCCCTGGCCGCGTGGTTCTTCCGTACCCGCGTCTGGCGCGTCTACCGGCACCTGGACGAGCACAAGTGGGCGCGGCACGCCGCGTCCATCACGTTCACGAGCTTCATCTCCCTCTTCCCCATGCTCGCGGTCTTCGCCGCCGTCGGCGCCTCCCTGCTGACGCCGGAGCGGATGCGGACCGTGCAGCACACGATCGACCGTCAAGTCCCCGGGATCTCGGCGGAGTTGAACCTGGAGTCGCTCGCGGACAACGCGGGGACGATCGGGCTCATCGCCGGTTCGCTGCTGGTCGTCACCGGCGTCAACTGGGTCGGCACGCTCCGCGAGAGCCTGCGCGCCCTGTGGGACCTGGAGGAGGACCCGGGCAATCCGGTGCTGCTGAAGCTCAAGGATCTCGGGACGCTGGCGGGGCTCGGGGCGGTCGGGCTCGTCTCGCTGGCCGGTTCCGCGTTCGCCGTCTCCGCCGTGAGCTGGGCCGCGGCGCAGGTCGGCATCCGCGAACACGGCATCGGCTCGGTCCTGCTGACCGTCGCCGGGTACGCGGCCGCCGTCACCGCGGACTTCGCCCTGCTGTGGTACGTGCTGACGGTCCTGCCCCGCGTCCGTCCGCCCCGCCGCGCGACGGTGCTGGCCTGCACGATGGGCGCCCTCGGCTTCGAACTGCTCAAGCTGCTGCTGGGCGGATATCTACAGGGCGTCGCGACGAAGAGCGTCTACGGGGCGTTCGGTACGCCCATCGCGCTGCTGCTGTGGATCAGCTTCATGGCGAAGCTGATGCTCTTCTGCACCTCGTGGACGGCCACGGAGCGCACCCTCAAACCGATCGAGGAGATCGACGCACTGGGAAACGGCGCGCCGGAGACCGTGGAGACCGAACGCGCCGCTCCCGTACTGGACGAGGAAGACGAGCCGACCGTCAGTCCGGATCCCCGACCCGGGCCGGACCCGAACCGGACGTCTCGCTCCCCGCGGCCTCCTTCGGAGCCGGATCAGAGCCGGAGCCAGAGTCAGGACCAGAGCCGGAATCGGAGCCGGAGCCGGAATCGGAGCCGGAATCGGAGCGGGAGCTAGCCGCGGTGCCGGTGCCGGTGGCGGAGCCGGACTCGGTGGCGGAGCCGGACTCGGTGGCGGAGCCGCCGGGCCCCGAGCCGTGTCCGAACGGAATCCGGCGCAGCCGTGCCAGATCCGGGATCGGCCACCGGCGGTGCACCGCGTACGCCACCGCCGCCACCAGTACGAGACAGGCGGCGATGATGCCGAGCGCGACGCCGGCGCCGCCCGAACCGCCCCCGTCGTCGGCGGCGCCGGCGCCGGAGCGTCCCGCGGCGTTCTTCCGGTCCGCCTTGTCGCCGGACTTGCCCGAGGCGCCCTCACCGGCCGGCGCGACGAGCTGCCCGACCGGCTCGACCTTCTCCGCCGCGTCGAAGCCCCAGTCGAAGAGCTTCGCGGTCTCCTTGTAGACCTCCAGACCGCCCTGCTCGTCGTCCGGGTGCATGGCCGTCACCAGCAGCACACGGTCGCCGTGCTGGGCGATGCCGGTGAAGGTGGCGCCGGCGTTCGTCGTCGAGCCGTTCTTCACGCCGGCGATGCCCGGGTACGGGTCGAGGCCGATGTCGCCCGTCAGCAGCCGGTTGGTGTTCTGGATCTCGTACGTCTCGCGCTTGCCCTTCTTCCCCTTCTTGCCCTTCTTCTCCTCGCCGGGGAACTGGGCGCGGGCCGTCGAGGCGTACTCGCGGAAGTCGGCGTTCTGCATGCCGGAGCGGGCGAAGAGCGTCAGGTCGTACGCGGAGGAGACCTGGCCCTTCCTGTCGTAGCCGTCGGGGCTGACGACGTTGGTGTCCCCGGCGCGCATCCGCTCGGCCTGAGTGTTCATCTCGCGCACCGTCTTGGGCTTGCCGCCGTTCATCGCGGCGAGCACGTGCACCGCGTCGTTGCCGGAGCGCAGGAAGACGCCGCGCCACAGATCGCGGACGCTGTACGTCTGGTCCTCCTTCACGCCGACGAGGCTGCTGCCCTCGCCCATGCCCTCCATGTCGGACGCCTTGACCTCGTGCGTCTTCGTCTTCGGGAACTTCGGCAGCACGGTGTCGGCGAAGAGCATCTTCAGGGTGCTGGCGGGCGGCAACTTCCAGTGGGCGTTGTGCGCGGCCAGCACCTCGCCGGACTCGGCGTCGGAGACGATCCAGGAGCGCGCGGTGATGTCGTCCGGGATCTCGGGCGGCTTCTTCCCGGGCTTGGCCTTCATCTGCGTACCGGGCGAGCCGAGCGCCTTGCCGCCGACGGTCGACATATGGGCGGGCGGTTCCGGATCCTTGCCGTCGTCCGCCACGGCGCCGGGCCGCATGCCGGCGGGCGGGCCGCCGGGGGACGCCGCGTGGGCGGTGCCGCTGAGCGAGAGAGGGACGAGGAGCGCGAGGGACAGAGCGGCTGCGGCTGTCGCGGGCTGACGGACGGCCCTGAGTGAGGAAGTCGGCACAGGGCGAAATTACATGCCCGTCGAACACTTGTGGACATCGCGGTCCCCCGTGAAGCCGGTCAGTTGGCCCCTCCCGGGTTATCGCGTTAGCCCGACAGCCATACTTGAGCCATGAGTCAGTCCGCGGGCACGTCCCCGTCCCGGCGCCCTCTCTCGCTGAGCCGTCCGGTCTCCTGGTTTCTGCTGGCCTTCGGGGTCTGGTCCTGGTTCGTGTGGATCACCTTCGCCAAGAACCTCTGGAAGGACAGCAGCGGACTCGCATTCGACGACGCCGGTGAACCGACCGGTTACTTTTGGGTCCATCTGCTGCTCGCCATCGTGTCGTTCCTGCTCGGCACGGCGATCGGCGTCATCGGTTTCCGGGGGCTGAGGGCTCTTCGGGGCAGACCCGGAGAGTAAGAGGGGGTGGCCGACCATGGCCGGTGCTTTCGCGGTCATCGCACTGACGGTGTTCGTGCTGATGGGGTTCGCGCACTGGTATCTGTGGCGGCGGCTCGTACGGGACGTCTCCGCGCCGGGCGGAGTCTGGCGCCGTACGGGGACGGTGCTGGCCGTCGTGCTGCCGGTGGTGACGGTCGTCAACGTCGTCGTGGGGCGCAGCGACGTGCCCTTCACGCTGCAGCGGGTGCTGGCATGGCCCGGCTATCTGTGGTTGGCGCTGCTGCTGTATCTGCTGATGGCGCTGGCGGTGGGCGAGGCCGTACGGCCGCTGCTGCGGCGGGCGTTGGCGCGGCGGGCGGCGTCGCGCGGGACGCCGGGGCAGCCGGGGCAGCCGGGAGAGAGCGGCGAGACC
>NZ_LJGW01000106.1 GCF_001751255.1 Streptomyces nanshensis
CGGGCCCGGCAGGGGCCCGGGGCCCGGTGATCTGCATGGAGCCGGATCTCCCACATCGTCTAGGGGCCAGGGCAGAGTTCGGGACGGAAGGGACGCGGGGGAGAGCCGGTACGCCCGCGGGCGGCACGCACCGGCCGGTCAGTCCACGATGCCCTCGATCTCCACCAGCAGGTCGGACCGGCAGACGTCGACATGAAGGAAAGCGACGTCCGCCTCCCGCGAAAAGGCACGTGCGCACATCTGCTGCACCGCGGGTATGTCGCCGGAATTACGCACGTACACCTTGATGTTGCGCAGGTCCGTCAGCGCGCGGCCCTCCCGCACGCCGTACGCGGAGAGATTCTCCGCACCGATGACGTGCGCGATGTTCTCCAGAGCCAGCCGGCACTGCCGCTCGATGTC
Source organism: Streptomyces nanshensis (assembly GCF_001751255.1). Classification (GTDB taxonomy): domain Bacteria; phylum Actinomycetota; class Actinomycetes; order Streptomycetales; family Streptomycetaceae; genus Streptomyces; species Streptomyces nanshensis_A. The sequence goes on from NZ_LJGW01000106.1 coordinate 403, forward strand.
GCCGGCGAAAAGAGTCTCGTGACCGCGGATGCTCGCCGTTCCCGACACGTATATCTGCTCCGCCGTACTGGCCGCTCCCGGCCGCGAAAGGCACGTCGCCCTGGAGAACTTCGGCGGCCGCGGACCGTAGCGCACCGGATAGTGATACGGCGGAATCTGCTTCGAATTCTCGACCGCCGTCAGAGCCGCCGACCGGCTCGCCAGGAAATAGAAGGCGATACCGCCCCCGAGCGCCCCGATACCCGTCGCCGCGGGCAGTTCCGCCTCGCGGAAGCGGAACCGTTCGAAGGCCTCCGCACGGCCCCGGCAGAAGTCCCGGTAGACCTCCAAGCCGTCCGCGTTGTCCTCATTGATCCGACTCACGAAGTTCCACATACGGAGGCACTTTGTAAAGCCGAGGGTTTCCATCAGGTCCAACGCGTTGAAGTACGCAGACCTCGTTCCCTCCGCATACCGGGGGCCCGACGGTATGAGACCCGCGCAGAACAGATACTCGCCGTCGTGGGCCCAGACGATCCCGTCCCGCTCGCCGCGTTCCGCGACAGCGCCGGAACTCCACACCTCCGCGAATTCCCGCTCCGCGGAGTCCGCCATGTGCAGACTCGACTCGACCGAGCCCTCCGACAGATGCGGCGCAACACATTCCGTCGTGTACCGCACGACGCCAAGGGTGGAATCCCGCGACTTCTCCGCGTCCGCTTCCTTGAGGCTCACGAACCTCGAAGACGGCAACGCCACCGCAACATCGGTGAATGTCATCGTCATCCCTTCCCGGGCGTACGGCATACCACCCGGCGACCAGAAACAAGAAGACCGACAAGGGCCGGACTCCCGAAGTGCGGAGATTTCCGAACCTCTGCTCCGGGACGCTAACAGCGCCAACGCAGCTATTGCGTCCCACACCACAGCCAACCAGGCCCCGGCGGGAAGATAGGGGGGTCACAGGGGTTTGTTAGGTGATTTCCTAGTCCCCCCGGTGACACGCTCCCCCCGGTAGCAAGCTGACGCGGCCGACGAGTGCCTGGAACCAGGGGAGCGCCTCGGGATGTTTCGTATCGAACTGATCCGGCCCTTGCCCGAGTTGCTGCGGGACCACGCCCGGCTCCGCGGCGACAAGCCCGCCTTCCGCGACCGCCGCCGCACCCTCACCTACGGCGAACTGGAAGAGCGCACCGGCCGCTTCGCCGGCCACCTCGCCGGGCTCCGGCTGCAACCCGGCGACCGGGCCCTCATCTACCTCGGCAACTGCGTCGAAACCATCGAAAGCTACCTGGCGATCATCCGCGCCGCAGGAGTCGCAGTCCCCCTCAACCCCCACTCCGCCGACGCCGAACTCGCCTACGTACTCGACGACTCCGGGGCCCGCGTCGTCGTCACCGACCCCGCCCACCTCGACCAGGTCCGCTCGATGCTGCCCGAACGGCCTCACCTGCGCGTCGTGGTGACCGGCGGCGACCCCCTGCCGTGGGACGCCGGGCAGAACGTCGTCTCCCACCAGGACCTGCTCGCCGCCCCGGCGCCCGCCCCTGCCCGCGACGACCAGGCACTCGACGACTCCGCGTGGATGCTCTACACCTCCGGCACCACGGGAAAACCCAAGGGCGTCCTCTCCAGCCAGCGCAGTTGCCTGTGGTCCGTCGCCGCCTGCTACTCGCCCATCGTCGGACTCAGCGAAGACGACCACGTCCTGTGGCCGCTGCCGCTGCACCACAGCCTCGCCCACGTGCTGTGCGTTATCGGTGTCACCGCCGTCGGCGCCACCGCCCGCATCCTGGACGGCTTCTCACCCGGCGAAGTCCTCGAAGCCATGCGGGAGGAAGCCTTCACCTTCCTCACCGGCGTCCCCGCCATGTACCACCGGCTGGTCGCCGCCGCACGCGAAGACGGCGGCGACGTACCCGCCGGCAGCCTCCAACGCGCCCTGACCGCGGGCTCCGTCTGCCCGGCCGCGCTCCGCCGCGACGTCGAAGAGACCTTCGACGTCCCGCTCCTCGACGGATACGGCAGCACCGAGACCTGCGGCCTGATGACCGTCAACTGGCCGGAGGGAACCCGCATCGACGGATCCTGCGGACTGCCCGTGCCGGGCCTCTCGCTGCGACTGGTCGACCCCGACAGCCGTCAGGACGTGCCCACCGGACAGGAGGGCGAGGTCTGGGTCCAGGGCCCCAACCTCATGTCCGGCTACCACAATCAGCCCGAAGCCACCGCCGAAGCACTGCCCGGCGGCTGGTACCGCACCGGAGACCTCGCACGCCGCGACGAATACGGCTACCTCAGCATCACCGGCCGCGTGAAGGAACTCATCATCCGCAGCGGCGAGAACATCCACCCCGCCGAAGTCGAAAGCGTCCTGCTCCAGGTGCCGTCCGTCGCCGACGCCGCCGTCGTCGGGCGCCCCCACGACGTACTCGGCGAGGTACCCGTCGCCTTCGTCGTCCCCGCAGAAGACGGCCTCGACCCCGAAGCCCTCTACGCCGCCTGCCGCGAAAAGCTCGCCAACTTCAAAGTCCCCGAAGAGATCTACGAGACCGGCGACATCCCCCGAACCTCCTCGGGCAAGATCACCCGCCACGTCCTTCTGGAACGCCCCGCACGCCTGCGAGCGGCCGGCGGCAGCCGCCACGAAGCCCTCCTGCACACCGACTGGACGCCGCTGCCGTCCATACAGGCCACCACCGGAACCGACCGGCCCGCCACCACACGCTGGGCGCTCATCGGCCCCGATCCCTACGGCCTCGCCACGGCCCTCACCGGCCACGCCCACGACATCACCCGCCACCCCGACCCGGCCGCCCTCCTCGACGCCGTTGCGGCAGGCGCCCCCGCACCGGAAACGATCCTGCTTTCCGTACCCGACGACGCAGACCCCGCGGGCCACCTCGCCGCCACAGCGGACGCCGAACTGGCGCGCCTCCGGCGGACCGTGCAGACCTGCGCCCAGGCGCCCGCCCTCGCAGACAGCAGCATCTGCGTCGTCACCCGCGGAGCCGTCGCCACAGGAGCAGCCGAACCCACAGCCGACCTCGTTCACGCCCCGCTGGGGGGACTGCTGCGCGCACAGCAGAACGCCCACCCCGGCCGCATCACGCACGTCGACATCGACCACCACGACGACTCACTCGCCCTCGTGCCCCTCGCCGTCACCCTCGACGAACCCCAGACGGCAGCCCGCTCCGGCGTCGCCCTCGCACCGCGGCTCGCCCGCGTCCCCGCAGGCGGCGACCGCGACGACGTACTCAGGCCCGACCCCGAAGGCACCGTCGCCGTCGCAGGCGAGCCGGACGCCACCGCGGCCGCCCTCACCCGCCACCTCGTCGCCGCATACGGCCTGCGCCACGTACTGCTGGCCAGCCCCCGAGGCGAGGGCGACGACGCGACGGCCGCCCTGGCACGCGAAGTCAGCGGACTGGGAGCCCGCACAACGGTCACCGCCTGCGACCCCGCCGACCGCACCGCGCTGGCCGCGGCACTGGAACAGGCCCACCGGCCGCTGACCGCCGTGCTCCACTGCGCCGCACCCACCCGGTCCGCCGCACCCGCCGCCCTGGCCGAACCCGCGGAGGCCCGACGGCAGTTCGCCCCCGCCGCCGAAGCAGCCGTCAACCTCCACCAGCTCACCAAGCGCGCCGATCTCGCCGCTTTCGTGACGATCACGCTCCACGACGGCGTCCTGGGCACCCCCGGACACGACGAACAGGCCGCCGCACACGCCTTCTTCGACGCCCTCGCCCACCATCGCCGCCGCCGCGGGCTGCCCGCCCTGTGCCTCGCCGCGGGCCCCGCCACGCGCCCGCACGAACTGACCGCGATGTTCGACGTGGCCGTCCCCTCCGGACACACACACGCCCTCGTCATGCGCCCCGGCGACATAGGGCCCGAAGAGCACGGCAGCACCGCAGCCGTGCCTCCTCTGCTGCGCGGCCTCCTCGACACCACACCCCTCACCGCCGTCGACGAGAACGAACTGAACGCGCTGCGGCAGCAGTTGCGTGACATGACCCCCGACGAGCAGACCGGCCGCCTCGTCGAACTCATCCGGACCGAGATGGCCGCCGTACTCGGCCGCACCGGAGCCGAACGGGCCGCCGCCGCACGCACCTTCCGCGAGATCGGCCTGACCTCCGTCAGCGCGGTCCAGCTCAGCAACCGCCTCGGCTCCGCCACCGGCCTGCGGCTGCCCGCACCCATCGCCTTCGACCACCCCACGCCTGAAGCCCTCGCCCGGTACCTGCGCTCCGAACTCCTCGACGAGCGCCCCGAATCGGGGCCCGCATTCCACGCAGCCGGTACAGCGGCCGACGGACGCCACGACGTGGAACGGCCGCGTCACGACCCCGGCGAACCCGTCGCGGTCGTTGGCATGGCGTGCCGCTACCCGGGCGGCATCGGCTCGCCCGAGGACCTGTGGCGCCTCGTCGCCGACGGCGCCGAGGTCACCTCCGACTTCCCGACCGACCGGGGTTGGAACTTCCGGCGGCTCTTCGACGGCTCAGCACGAGGCCGCGACGGCACCAGCGACACCCGGCAGGGCGGATTCCTGTACGACGCCGGCGACTTCGACGCCGGCTTCTTCGGCATCTCACCCCGCGAGGCCCTGGCGATGGATCCGCAGCAGCGGCTGCTGCTGGAGACGAGCTGGGAGGCGATCGAACAGGCCCGGCTCGATCCCGCCACGCTGCGTGGCTCCCGCACGGGTGTGTTCACCGGCGTGATGTACCACGACTACGGCACCGGCCTGGACCGGGCCCCGGAAGGAACCGAGGGCTACTGGACCACCGGTACCGCCGGCAGCGTCGTCTCCGGCCGGGTCTCCTACACCCTCGGCTTCGAAGGCCCCGCGGTCACGGTCGACACGGCCTGCTCCTCGTCGCTGGTCGCCCTCCACTGGGCCTCCCAGGCGCTCCGCAGCGGTGAGTGCTCCCTCGCGCTGGCGGGCGGTGCAACGGTCATGTCGACGCCGAGCACCTTCGTCGAGTTCTCCCGGCAGGGCGGTCTTGCCGCGGACGGGCGGTGCAAGGCGTTCTCCGACGCGGCCGACGGCACCGGTTTCTCGGAAGGCGTCGGGTTGTTGGTGTTGGAGCGGTTGTCGGATGCGCGGCGCAAGGGGCACAACATCCTGGCTGTGCTGCGGGGCAGTGCGGTGAATCAGGACGGTGCGTCGAACGGTTTGACGGCGCCGAATGGTCCGTCGCAGCAGCGGGTGATCCGTCAGGCGTTGGCGAGTGCGGGTCTGTCGGTCTCGGATGTGGATGCGGTCGAGGGTCACGGGACGGGCACGTCGTTGGGTGATCCGATCGAGGCGCAGGCGTTGTTGGCGACGTATGGCCGGGACCGTGAGCGTCCGCTGCTGCTCGGCTCGGTGAAGTCGAATCTGGGGCATACGCAGGCGGCTGCGGGTGTCGCGGGTGTGATCAAGATGGTGGAGGCGCTGCGGCACGGTGAGTTGCCGCGCACCCTGCACGTGGACGCTCCGTCGTCGCATGTGGACTGGGAGGCCGGTGCGGTCGAGCTGTTGACCGAGCGGACCTCATGGCCGGACGTGGGCCGCGCACGGCGTGCGGCCGTCTCTTCCTTCGGCGTGAGCGGCACCAACGCCCACGTGATCATCGAAGAGGCCCCCGCTCCCGCGGACTTGGGAGATGCCGACCCGTCTCGGGAAGACGCTCCCGCGGCCCAGGTCCCGGACGTGGTGCCGGTCTTGGCATCGGCGAAGTCGGCGGGGGCTCTGGACGGGCAGATCGAGCGGCTGGGGGAGTGTGCTGCCGCGGGGTCTGCGTTGGACGTCGGTTTCTCGTCGGTGACCACGCGTTCGGTGTTCGAGCATCGTGCGGTGCTGCTGGCCTC
>NZ_LJGW01000090.1:0-151 GCF_001751255.1 Streptomyces nanshensis
CGGGCGGCGGCCCGCCGCCGGCCGAGTGCGCGGCGCCGATGCCGCCCGCGGTCGGCGGGGCGGGGGTCATGCCCCCGATCGTCACACGCGAGGTGGTGGCGGGGCATCAGGGTGGACCCTGATCCCTTCCCGTACGTGACGGGCCGGGCGG
>NZ_LJGW01000090.1:250-475 GCF_001751255.1 Streptomyces nanshensis
CCGATGTGCCGCGTGGGAGGGAGGGGACACCATAGGCGCATGACCGAGGACGACGAGCAGGCGGCGTCGCGGCGCGGGCCGCAAGGGGGTGCGGCGCGGGGCGGCGGCGAAGCCGGTGACGAGGGGCGTGGTGCCTCCGGTGACGAGGGGCGCGGTGCGGCAGGCGAGCGAGCCGCCGGAAGCGTCGATTCCGGTACGGGCGGCGGCCCCGGCGCGGACACCGGC
>NZ_LJGW01000141.1:0-8070 GCF_001751255.1 Streptomyces nanshensis
CCCCGCCGGATACCGCACCCGCCCCGTCCGTACGCGCCGCGTGACGGCGCGGAGCCGACGCCCGGGAGCACGCGCGGGCACGCGCCGCCGAGTGCGCCCGAGGCGTCCGCCGGTCGACTGACCGCGCACGTCCGGGAGTCGGCGCCGCAGCTCGACCATCTCGTACTGAAGTCGCTGCTCGGCGCGTGGGCGCTCGCCGCCTGCTCCACGGCGGAGACCGCCGCCGTCGAGCAGCATCTGAGCGACTGCGGCACCTGCGCCGAGGAGGCGTTACGGCTGCGCGACGCCGTGGGTCTGCTGCGCCCCGAGGACAGCCTCGACCTCGACCCCTCGCTCCGCTCGCAGGTGCTGGAGGGCTGCATGGCACGGCGTGCGCCGCGCGTCCCGGTGCCCGAGTGGGCCGCGCCGTACGACGCCGAGACGGCACGGCTCGACGCGCTGCTGCGGGACATGGCGGACGCCGAGTGGCTGGCGCCCGTACCGCTGCGCTGGTTCGACGGGCGGCGGCAGGCCCGGCGGGAGACGACCGTGGCCGGCGTGATCGCCCATCTCCTCGCCGTGGACGGGCTGGTGGCCACGGCGCTGGGGCTGCCGGATCCGCTGGACGACGCCCCGGGCGCGGACGGAGGCACGGGCGGAGGCGCGGACGGAGGCGCGGGCGCCGCTCCGGCCGGAGGCCCGTCCGAGGGCGCCCTGCCGGAGAACCCCGCGGACGACGGCGACCGGGGTCCCGTACCGCGCACCGAGGAGTTCTGGCGCGCGGTCCCGGAAGCGCTGCGTACGCCGAGCGCCCGCGAGCCCTGGCGGGAGCAGGGCCACACCCTGGTCCGTACGGCGTCGTTCGCCGGCGCCGGCATCGCCGAACTCGACGTGCGCTACGGGGACTTCACCCTCCCCGTACGCGACGCCCTGCTCGACCGCGCCTTCGAGTGCTGGGTGCACGGCGAGGACATCGCCGAGGCCATCGACTACCCGTACACCGTGCCGCAGGGCGCGCACATGCACCGCATGGTCGACCTCGCGGCGCGGATGCTGCCCGGCAGCATCGCCTGGCGCCGCCGTACGGGACTGGCCGGGGCGCCGCACCGGCTGACCGCCGCGGGGGCGCCGGGGCGCACGCTGCATCTGGAGGTGGAGGGCGACGGCGGGGGCGACTGGTACATCCCGCTGGACTCCCCGGCCGCCGCCGCGCACCCGCGGGACACCGTGGCCCATGTGGCCCTGGACCGGCTGGAGTTCTGCCAGCTCGTGGCCGGTCACGTACCGCCGCTGGAGGCGGCGGCGGGCCACGACGGCGACCGGGAGGCGGTACGGGACGTCCTGTTCGGGGCGGCCTCGCTCTCCCGGATGTGACAGCCGTGCGTTCGCGCCCCCGGACCGGGAGCGCGAACGCGCGGCCGGCTCAGGCGAAGACGACCGTGCGGTGTCCGTTGAGCAGCACGCGGTGCTCGCTGTGCCACTTCACCGCGCGGGCCAGCGCCTGGCACTCGACGTCCCGTCCCACCGCGACGAGTTGCTGCGGCGTCGCCTCGTGGCCGACGCGTTCGACTTCCTGCTCGATGATCGGGCCCTCGTCCAGCTCGGCGGTCACATAGTGCGCGGTGGCGCCGATCAGCTTGACCCCGCGGGCGTGCGCCTGGTGGTAGGGCCGTGCGCCCTTGAAGCTCGGCAGGAACGAGTGGTGGATGTTGATGATCCGCCCCGGAAGCTGCCCGCACAGACCGTCGGAGAGCACCTGCATATAGCGGGCGAGCACGACGAGTTCGACGTTCTCCTCCTCGATGAGGCGCAGCAGCCGCTCCTCGCTCTCCCGCTTGCTCTCCTCGCTGCCCCGCGTCACGGGGATGTGGTGGAAGGGGACGCCGTAGGAGCCGGCCAGGCCCTCGAAGTCGGTGTGGTTGGAGACGACGGCGGCGACGTCGACGGGCAGGGCGCCGCTGCCCGCGCGGAAGAGCAGGTCGTTGAGGCAGTGCCCGAAGCGGCTGACCATCAGCACCACGCGCATCCGCTCGTTCGCGGGATGCACCTGCCAGTCCATGTGGAAGGACTCGCCGACCGCCGAGAAGCTCGCCCGCAGCTTCTCCACCGTCACGCCCGGGTCGGCCGAGAAGTGGACGCGCATGAAGAACAGTCCGGTGTCGTGGTCGCCGAACTGCTGGCTGTCCTCGATGTTGCAGCCGGTCATGAAGAGATAGCTGGAGACGGCGTGCACGATGCCCTGCTTGTCGGGACAGGAGAGCGTGAGGACGTACTCCTCGCGCTCCTCGCGTTCGCCGTCACGCCCTCCGTCGCGGGCTCCGTCCCGTCCGCCCGCCGAACGGGCCGGTACGGAACCGGAGTCGGGGCCGGAACCGGCGCGGGAAGAGGGACCGGGGCGGTGCGGGGTGCTCATGGGACAAGCCTGGCACAGCCCCGTGACCGCTCCCGACCGGCGTTCCCCGCACGGCCGGGAGGGGCGGACACGTCACCGCGTGCGCCTCGCACGAAGAGCGCCTCGCGCGAGCCGCGCGAGGAGCGCCGGGGCGGCCGGTCCGCTCAGACCGAGTGCAGCATGATCGCCAGCACGTCGAGCGAGCGGGGCGGTTCGTCCGGGTCCTCGCCGTCGTTCGTGGCGAGCCGTACGTGTGCGTCACGTGCCGCGCGTACGGCCTCGGGCCAGCCGTGGTGCTCCATGTAGGAGACGACGGGGGCGTCGGCGCCTACCTGGTGCATGATCCGCAGCACCCGCAGCACGGCGGTGTCGACGAGCGCGGCCTCCTGCGAGTCGCGGAAGATCGTGCCGACGTACTTCTCGGCGGACCAGTTGTCCAGCCAGGTGTCCTCGACCAGCCGGTAGACGGCGTCGGTGACGTCGCCGTAGCCGGGACGGCCCGTCGCCCAGCATTCCTGCTGGAAGGCGGGGTCGGAGAGCATGTGCAGCGCCGAGCGCACGTTGCTGCGCCAGCGCCACCAGGGCATGTCATGGACGGGCATGGTCTCCATGGTGGTGGACCGGGGGCCGCGACGGGAAGCCCTCGCGGAATCTCGCTCCCCGGAAGCCCGGCGTACGGAACCTTGCTGCATGGTTGTCGACCATACGTTCCCCTCCGCGGGGCGCCGTCCCCGGGCCGCCCCGTACCCCGCGACCGGAACCGGATCCGGAGCCTGAGCGGGAACCCGATCCGGAGCCGGGCCCGTACCTCAGAGCTGGCCGACCTGCCGCTGCTTCAGCCCGTACTTCCGCGCCGTCGGGTTCCACAGCCCGGCCGCCTGCTTCTTGGCGGCCGTCGCCTCGCCGCTGGAGCGCGCGCCCTGGCCGACGTGCGGCGTCGTACGGGCCTTGCCCTTGTGGCAGCCCTTCTTGCCGGCCGTCTGGTCGGCCCAGGCCGCGTAGTGGTTGTCGGCGGCGGCGGACGCCTTCCAGGCGCGGGCCAGCGCGGAGCGCAACTGGGCCTCTTCGGGCAGGTGGTCGGTCTTGAGCTTGCCGAGGCGGGAGACCAGGCTGTTGCGCTGCCCGGCGGCGGAGCGCAGATCCTGCGCGGCCTGGCCGAGCTTCTTGCACCTCTTGATGTTCTCGACCGAATTGATCACGGACGCACGGCTGTTGTTGCTGTCGCCGAGCAGCTTGTCCAGCTCCACGGCCTGCGCCTTGGCCGGGTCGGCGGCGGCGGACTTCTTGTCGGCGGGGGCCGCGGAGGACTTGCTCTTCCCCTTCGCGTCGTCGTCCCCGCCGGTCAGCGCCGCACCCGCGGCCATGCCCACACCGGCGACGACCGCGACACCGACCGCGATCAGGACTCCGGGCGAGATACGGGCGAACGCGCCGCGCTCGGCGTTACGCCGGGCGGCACGGCCCTGCGGCTCCCACGGGGCGGGCTGCGGGTCGCCCGGACCGACGCCGTGACCCTGCCCGTACGCACCGCCGGGAGCGCCCGGACTCCCGGGCCCGCCCTGGGAGTTGCCGAGTCCGCCCACGCTGCGCTGGCGCGCGGACGCCTGGTCGAAGAGCGGCAGGCTCTGGGTGGAGCCCGGCTCGCCGGAGTCTCCGGAGCCCGCGGACGGCTCGGCGCGGAAGAGGCTCTCGAATCCGGCGGGCGGCTGGGACGGGCGGGGCTGCCCGTCGTTTCCGTTCTGGCCCTGGCCGGACGCCTCGGGCGGCAGCGGCGTACGGAGCTGCCGCGTCGACTCCGGGTCCTGCGCGGGCGGTTGGCCGTTCTGCGGCGGAAGCATCTGGGTGGCGTCGGCGTCCGCCATGGGCTGTGCGTGGCCCTGCTGGTACGAGCCGGGCGGCGGCCCGTCGCCGGTGACCGGCGGGATGTACTGCGTGGCGTCGGACGGCGACGACATCGGAGCCTGGGAGGCCGCGGGGCCCGAAGGGGACGCGGCGAGGGAGGCGCCCACGGGCGCGGAGGCGTCCTGCCCGGGAGTCTGCCCGTGGGGTTGTCCGTGCGTCTGCCCGTGCCCGTACGGCTGCGGCATGCCGGCGCCGTGGGTGAACGGCGGTGCGGCGGGCGGCTGTTGGGGCGGCGGCCCCGGGTAGTGCTGCTGCTGCGGCTGCGGGCCGCCGGTGTAGAAGTTCTGCCCGCCGTGCAGCTCGGACGGTACGGGGCCGGCGGGCGGCAGGTCCGCCGAGGGGAAACCGGAGGACGTCGGGGAGGCGTACGGGAACTCACCGGGTCTCCCGCCCGCGTAGGCGTCCCCGGCCCCCGTCTCGCCGGAAGACGACTGCTGCTGATGCGGTATGAGGTGCTGCTGCTCCGGCTGTACGTGCCCGGCCGGGGACACTTCCGGCGGAGGGGGCAGCGACGGCGCCGCCTCGCCGGAGGTCACGGCCGCCTGCGAACCGGGTCCCCAGGGGTCCCCCCAGGGCTGGCCCGCGAGCGGCTGCCCGTGGGGCCGGTCGACTTGGCGCTGCTGTTCAGGGGTCCACGGGTCGCCGTTCGCCGGCAGCACGACACCCTCGTAGAGAGGCTGCTCGCCCTGTCCACGTCCGCTGTGCGCTGTCACCCGGACTCCTCAGTCGATCAACTGACTACCTGAATCGCGGGTCACGGTACCGGGTGCCCCGGAGGAGCGACCACGTAGCTGATGGGGCGACACCAACCCTTCACCTCAGAAAGGGAACAAAACGCCCCAGAACGGGAGTCAAGCCACCCCGGACACCTCCAGCCGCGCCGTGAAATCTCGCACGACCGGCTCCTTCACAAACGGCCCGAGCCGCCGGCGGAAGTCCTCCAGATACTCGACTCCCCTGCCGGAGCGGAGAGTTGAGAGCAGTTCGACCGCTTTCGTCCCCGTTTGGCAAGCGTGGTCAAGCTCACGTTTCTGCAAGCGCGCACAGGCCAGAAGGAACATACCAATGACCCTGCGGCGGGCCCGTCCCTCGGGATGCCCCGCGAGCGCCTCGTCCGCCTGCTCCTCGGCCTCGCGGGGGTGGTGCAGATCTCGGTGACAGTGCGCCAGTTCGTCCGCGAGATAGGCGCGGTCGAAGTGCCCGATCCACACCGGGTCCCCGGCCGCGTCCTCGTCCGCCGCCCGTTGCAGCGCCGACTCCGCCCGTGCGGCGCTCTCCCGGAAGGCCCGCAGATCGCCCAGCAGCGCCTGGCCGCGCGCCTCGGCCGCGCAGAACATCGCCTCGATACGCGCGGTGGTCCGCCCGCGGGCGCCCTCCTGCGCGGCCCGCGCCAACTGCGCGGCCTCGCGCGGGTTTCCGAGAGACGCCGTCAGATGGCTCATGCTCGCCGCGAGCACATAGCCGCCGTACGCACGGTCACCGGCCGCCTGCGCAAGCCGCAGCGCCTGGATGAAGTGCCGCTGTGCCAGGCCCCGTTGGCCGGTGTCCACGGCCATATAGCCCGCCAGCTCGGTCAGTCGGGCGGCGGCGGCGAACAGCGCACGCCCGACGGCCTCCCGGTAGGAGCCCACGAGCAGCCCCGAGACCACGCCGTTGAGATAGTGCACGACGAGCGGACGTACGTGACCGCCGCCGAAGCGGTGGTCGAGCTGCGCCAGGGAGTCCGTGGTGGCCTCCACCGCCGCCACGTCCGCCATGCCCACGCGCCGGCCCGCGCTCCTGGCGACCTGTGCGTCGGGCGGGGTGATCAGCCAGTCCCTGCTGGGTCCGACGAGCGCGGACGAGGCGGCGCTCGCCTCGCCCGCGAAGCCGCGCCGCCCGGCGTCGCTGCGCCACAGCTCGCATGCGTGCTCGACGGCGCCGGGGACGGTCGGCGCGAAGTACAGCCCCACGCCCGAGGGTTGGTCCCGGGTGTCGGCCATGCCGATCTCTTCCAGCGTGACCGTACGGCCCAGCTTGCGGCCGAGCGCCTCGGAGATGACGGCGGGCGCGCGTCCGCGCGGCTGCTGGCCGCGCAGCCAGCGTGCGACGGAGGTCTTGTCGTAGCGCAGATCGAGTCCGTGCTCCATCCCGCAGACGTTGACGCGCCGGGCGAGGCCCGCGTTGGAACAGCCGGCTTCCTGGAGGAGTGCTTGCAGCTTCTCGTTGGGCTGCCGAGCGACCAGAGGCCGAGCGGTCATGTATCCCCCTAGGACGACATCGGATGACCACTGCCCAGGACATATGCCCGTGTCTCGGACGCCACACCGTCGGAGCGAGGGCGCACCGCAGTGTGCACGTACCCGTCACTACGGCCCTGTTGACCGTGCGCCCCCTGCTGTGCCCCCGTGCGCCGTCCGTACCCGCGGGCACGGTCCCGTCGCCGCGCCGCCGCACGAAGCCCGCGAACAGGCCCCGGCGGGGCGCTCAGCCGTCCGCGGGGAGCACCGCCTGAAGGAACGGCTCCACCACGCGGCGCCAGTCCGCGGGCTGGTCGAGATGCATCAGATGACCCGCCTCCGGCACCTCCGCGTAGATGCCACGCGGCAGTACGCGCACCATCTCCTGCGCCTCGGCGCGGCCGAGTTCACCGTCGATCCCGCGCACGACGAGCGTGGGGCAGACCACGCGCGCCAGTTCGTCCCAGTGCGCGTCGTGCACCCACGCCTCGCGCACCCGCAGCATCTGGCGCCGGGAGAAGAGCGGGCCCCAGCCGTCCTCACGCTCCGTCATCACCTCGCAGAAGAAGTCGCCGCGCGAGGGCTGCGGCCGCTCCAGCGCCGGGTCGTCCTCGCCGAACCATCTGCGCACGTCGGCGAGCGTCGCGAACGGCACGGGCCACGACGTGAACCACTCCTCCCACTCGCGCTGCGACTGCTCCCCGAGCGCCGCGGCCTTCATGTCGCAGATGATCAGCGCGTGGACGAGGTCGGGGCGCTTCGCGGCGAGCTGCCAGGCCGTCAGGGCGCCCATGGAGTGGCCGATCAGGGCGACGGGCGCGAGCCCGAGCTGTTCGATCGCGGCCTCGGCGTCGGCGACGAACTCCTCGCGCGCGTACGGGTCTTGGCCCTCGCCCCCGGTGGGCCGCTCGCTGCGTCCGTGGCCGCGCTGGTCGAGGCCCACGGCGCGGTAGCGGCCGGAGAGCCAGCGGGCGGTGTCGGCCCAGTGCGCCGCGCGGCCCATCAGCCCGTGCAACAGCAGCACGCCGTTCGCAGGCGCCGAGGGCCTGCCCTCCCGGGGGCCGTCGCCGGGCTCCGCCTCGGGGCCGCTCTTGGGCATGTCGGAGAACTCCCAGGCGGCGAGCCGGAGTCCGTTCGATCCAGTCACGTCGAGCCGTCGCACCATCCGCTCGGGCACCCCCATTCCGTCTGAACGCCCCTCCACGCTATCGAACTTCTATTCGAACACGTCGGGGTCCAGTGGAAACCTCCACTTTCGAGTGACTGAACTCAAGGGTTGATCGCCGGGGTCGTGGAAAGACAGCTACCGGGAGGGGGGTCGACCCTGGGAGCTCGGGGCTCTGGGTCGTCTCTGGGGAAGAAGGGGAGGCGGGGCCCCGGTCGCCACTGGCGCCGGGGCCCTTGCGACGGCCCGGCGGGTACGCGGCGGAATCATGTCCGGGGTACGAACGGGGCCGATGTGGCCGACGGGGCGAATGTGCCCAACGGGGCCCGGACGGCGGGGAGTCGGGGCTCTTTGTGCGGAAGGAACGTGAGGGGCGCGGCCACGGAACGGACGGCCTGAAGGGTGCGGCGGGT
>NZ_LJGW01000141.1:8114-10530 GCF_001751255.1 Streptomyces nanshensis
TGCCGCCCCGCGGTCCGCGGACCGCTCTGCCCGGCGCTGCCGCTGCGGCCGGTCCGCGCGGTTCGTACGGCCGGCCGGACCCGGAGGTCCGTGGCCCGGATCCCGGGAGACTCGCAGACCGCGTGGAACTCCCGGATCTGTCGGGCGGCGGCCCGCCCGGTGCCCCGTACGACGCCCCGCGTGCCGCTCCACCGGCCCGCTCGCCCCGCTCGGCGCGATCCATCGACGGCTCCCCTCCGCCCGTACATGCGGGGGCTCAGCGTCGCGCGCCGCACGGCCGGGCTATCGGTTTACCGTAACTCTCGTACCGGCAGGGCCTCTTGGGAAGACGCCACCGGCGCCCCGGGCGCACATGCCCGCCGCAGATGTCCCCCTGACCTGCTGACGCGACGTCAGAGGACTCGGCAAAGCTTTACGCGCGCGGGGCGGCTCCGGGGCGTGCGCTCAGCGGCGTGCGACGAACACGTGCGACGCGATGTCCGAATCCAGCTCGGCCGCCTCACCGCTGCTGCCGATCTGCACACCGCCCGTCGCCCCGGCGTTCACGCTCACCACCGCGCCGGGCTGCACGCCCGCGCGCCGCAGCGTGTACATGAGCTGCGAGTCCATCTGGATCGGCTCGCCGATGCGGCGCACGACCACGGTCTTCGCGTCGCCGCCCGCACCGAGGTCGGTCAGGCTGACCATCCCCTCGTCCAGGAACGACTCGACCTCCGCCGCCTCGCCCAGCTCCTCCAGCCCGGGGATGGGATTGCCGTACGGCGACTCCGTGGGGTGCTGCAGCAGTTCGAGGACGCGGCGCTCCACGGCCTCGCTCATCACGTGCTCCCAGCGGCACGCCTCCGCGTGCACCTGCTCCCACTCCAGGCCGATCACGTCGACCAGCAGACACTCGGCGAGACGGTGCTTGCGCATCACCCGCGTCGCCAGGCGGCGGCCCTCGGCCGTCAGGTCCAGGTGCCGGTCGCCCGCGACCGTGACCAGGCCGTCGCGCTCCATGCGCGCGACCGTCTGGCTCACCGTCGGCCCGCTCTGGTCGAGGCGCTCGGCGATACGGGCACGCATGGGCACGACGCCTTCCTCTTCCAGCTCCAGGATGGTGCGGAGATACATCTCCGTGGTGTCGATCAGTCCGGACATGCGTGCCCCTCGTCAGTCGTGCATCGTGACCCTGCGCCAATTCTGACGCATCACACCGACAACCGTCCCGCCCAGTGCGGGTTGCTCTCTTGACAGGGCACTGGTCCAGACCTCTAACGTGATCGCGGCCTGCGCCGGACACGGGCGAACGCGGCCGCGCGCACCCCGCGCCGGACGCGCACGACGAGACCCCTGGGGGACCTGCGGGATGAGTGACAACACGCTGGCGAGCGACTTCTTCGACGCCGCGATCTCCCTGCTCGGACAGGTACGGGACGCCGGGGGCGAGGAGATCGCCGCCGCCGGCACACTGCTGGCCCGCACCGTCGAGGAGGGCGGCCGCGTCTTCGCCTTCGGCGCCGGCCACTCCTCGCTGCCCGCCCAGGACGTCGTCTACCGGGCGGGCGGACTGGCCGTGATGAATCTGCTGACGGTCCCCGGCTCGGTCGGGGTCGACGTACGCCCCGCGACGCTCGGCAGCGCCCTGGAACGCGTCGACGGGCTCGCCTCCGCCGTCCTGGACACCGGTCCCGTGCGCGCGGGCGACCTGCTCTTCGTCATCTCCCTCTCGGGACGCAACGCGCTGCCCGTGGAGATGGCGTCGCACGCGCGGGAGCTGGGGATCAGGGTCGTCGGCGTAACGTCCGTCGCCTACGCGCGGGAGACGTCCTCGCGGCACTCCAGCGGCACGTTCCTCAAGGACCACTGCGACGTCGTGCTCGACAGCCGGATCGCCGTCGGCGACGCGGAGTTGACGACGGACGGCGTCCCCGCGCCGTTCGCGCCGGCCTCGACCGTGGTGACCAGCGCCCTGATGCAGGCCGTCGTCGCCACCGCCGCACGGGAACTGCTCGACCGCGGCATCGAGCCGCCGCTGCTGCGCTCCGGGAACGTCGACGGCGGGCTCGCGTGGAACGACACCGTGATGGAGCGCTACGCGGACCGGATCTTCTACCGCTGAGCTACCGCCGAGCGGGGCTTCCGGCGCCGAGCGGCTCGTCTACCGCTACCGCTGGTCCGCCGCCCACGGCGGGCCGCCGGCCGCCGTCTCGCCGGTACCCTCGCCCGCGCCGTGCGGCGCGGGCCGTGCCCGCGTGAGCTGCGCCATGTCGACGGCCGCCGCGATGCGGACGGCGATGTCCTCCGCGTACGCCGCGTNTCGTCGGCGCCGTCGCCGTCGCCGTCCGTACCGTCCTCGGCGGGCGGTACGAGGTCCAGCAGCGCGTGGTCGGCGAAGCCCGCGAGCGCGAAGTCGAGATGGACGACGGCCGCCTCC
>NZ_LJGW01000141.1:10621-25315 GCF_001751255.1 Streptomyces nanshensis
GGTCGCTCTCCTGCTCCAGGCGCTTGGCCTCCGTGACGTCCTGGAAGAGCCAGGCGACGCCGAGCGGAACCGGTGCCTCGGCCATCGGCGAGGACAGCCGCAGGAAGCCGCTGCGCCAGCACCGGCGCGCGCCGCTCCCCTCGCCCCCGGCAGCGACGGCGGCCGCCGCGGCAGAACCCGGAGCGGAACCCGAACCGCCGCCCGCGCCCTGCTGGTCACCGGCCGGGCGGCGCCCCGAGCGGAGCGTCACCCAGATCTCGGACGGCGCGGACGGCGGGCCGTCGGCCAGCACATGCTGAAGCGCGCCCTCCAGCTCCTCCACGCCCTGGTCGATCAGTTCGCCGAGCGGGCGGCCGAGCATCGCCGTACGCGAGACGCGGAACGCGTTCGCCGCCGAGTGGTTCGCGACGGCGGGACGCAGATCGGCGTCGACCAGGACCACGCCCCAGCTCGCGTCCTCGAAGAGGCACTCGCTCAGCGCGATGGAACGCTCCAGATCGATCTGCGCGTGCACCTCGCTGAAGGCGCAGTAGACGCCCATGGGGCTTCCGTCGTCCGCCGTCACACCGGACGCCTGGGTCCGTACGAGGAGCCGGCGGCCGTCCTTCGTCAGCAGCGGGAACTCGTGCACCTGGCGTCCCGGAGTCCGCATCGCGGAGAACAGCCGCGCCTGCACCTGCTCGGCGTCCGCCTCGCGCAGCGCCCAGCCCGCCAGGCCCTGCCGTCCGACGGCCTCGCCCTGGCTCCAGCCCAGAAGCCGTTCCGCTTCGCGGTTCCAGTGGGTGACGACGCCGTCCGCGTCGAACGCGCAGAGCGCCGCGTCCATGCCGTCCAGCAGTGCGGCGAGCAGCAGTTCGTCGTCGGGGCCCCGCCTGTCGTCGCCGTCGGACGACGAAGCAGCGTGGGTCCTGGATCGAGCGGACACCTGAGCACCCCCAGCGGAACGCGCCGAATTGACTGCGGTCTGCCGCCGCCGCGTACGGATCATTCAACTCGAACGTGACGCAGCGCACACGGTGTTCGGCGAAATCGTTGCGCCCCCGAAATCGCTTGCACGCGTCTGCGGCGCTGCCTAGCGTGCTGAGTACACGAGAAAGGAGGTGATCCGGTAAATGATGCTTACCCGGACGCGTGAGGTGGCTGCGGCCTAGCGCCGACGCCACAGTGTGACGCCGGTATCGCCGGCCAATCTCCAGCAGTCACCCGGCCCGTGGGCTCGTCGGACTCGTCCGACCGGCGCCGTTCGTCTTCGGCGAGCGGAGCAGCCCGCGGGCCGTCTGCGTTCCCGGGGCGCTGAGGGGGCTCCGGGACGCTCAGGGGCAGAGCCGCTCGACCCGCCAGCCCGCGCCGACCGCACCTTCCGCGTCGGCCCGGTCGCCCGCGGCGCCCTCGGCGGCTTCCGTACGGACGTAACGCAGCCGGTCGTGCAGCCGGTTCTCCCGTCCCTGCCAGAACTCGACGGCCTCCGCCCGCACCCGGAATCCGCCCCAGCCGGGCGGCGCCGGCACGTCCTCGCCCTCCGGATAGCGCTCGGCCAGCTCCGCGTAGAGCCGGTCCAGCTCGGCGCGGGAGGCCACCGTCGAGGACTGCTCGCTCGCCCAGGCGCCGAGCTGCGAACCGTGCGGGCGCGTACGGAAGTAGGCCGCCGTCTCGTCCCGTCCGATCCGCTCCGCCGTGCCGGAGACGATGACCTGACGGGCCACCGGGTGCCAGGGGAAGAGCAGCGACGCCCGCGGGTTGGCCTCCAGTTCGCGGCCCTTGCGGGAGCCGTAGTTGGTGAAGAAGACGAAGCCGCGCTCGTCGTACTGCTTCAGCAGCACCGTGCGGGAGCTGGGCCGCCCGTCGGCGTCGGCGTCGGCGGTGGAGAGGATCATCGCGTTCGGCTCGTGCAGGCCGCTCGCCGCGGCGTCCGCGAACCAGCGCGCGAACTGGCCGTACGGCTCCGGCGCCAGGTCCCCTTCCGCGAGGCCCTGCGCGCGGTAGCGGGCGCGCATCGAGGCCGGGTCGAGAACGGTCAGCGGAGGGTTGCGGGGAGCGTTGCGGGCGGCGTCTTCGTCAGCGTCGGGCACGCGTTCATCTTGCAACATCATCGGCGGCCGCGTCCGTGTGCCTGATCTCACCCCGCGGGCGGATGTCCGCCGCCGTACGCAGGTCGCAGAATCGTCAGCCGGGCCACCGCGGCCTGTGCGTACGGGAGTTGCGGCGCCGTCCGTACGGGGAGCCGCCGCGCCGCCCGTACGGCCTCCGCGGCCGGCGGGTGACCGGGCTCCGTACGGGGCAGGCCTGGAGTGACGACGCAGCGGTCCGCCAGCCCCGGCGGCGGTGGAACCCACGCGCGCGCACGCCCGTACCGTCCGCACATCCGTCCCGTCCGTCCCGTCCGTCCCGTCCGTCCCGTCCGCACAGCGGCGCCGTCGGTCACCTCCGTACCGGCGCCGACAACCGTATGAGGAGCCGCCTGATGTCCGAGTTCGTACCCGGGCTCGAAGGAGTCGTCGCGTTCGAGACGGAGATCGCCGAACCCGACAAGGAGGGCGGCGCGCTGCGCTACCGCGGCGTGGACATCGAAGACCTCGTCGGACACGTCTCGTTCGGGAACGTGTGGGGCCTGCTGGTGGACGGGAGCTTCAACCCGGGGCTGCCGCCCGCCGAGCCGTTCCCGCTGCCGGTGCACTCCGGGGACGTCCGGGTCGACGTGCAGTCCGCCCTCGCGATGCTCGCCCCGGTGTGGGGGCTGAAGCCGCTGCTGGACATCGACGAGCGGCAGGCACGCGACGATCTGGCGCGGGCCGCCGTCATGGCGCTGTCGTACGTGGCGCAGTCGGCGCGCGGCGCGGGGCTGCCGATGGTGCCGCAGCAGGAGATCGACAAGGCGGAGACGATCGTCGAGCGCTTCATGCGGCGCTGGCGCGGCGAACCCGACCCAAAGCACGTCGCGGCCGTCGACGCGTACTGGACCTCCGCCGCCGAACACGGCATGAACGCCTCCACCTTCACCGCGCGCGTCATCGCCTCGACGGGCGCCGACGTCTCGGCCGCGCTGTCCGGCGCGGTCGGCGCGATGTCCGGGCCGCTGCACGGCGGCGCCCCCTCGCGTGTGCTCGGCATGATCGAGGAGATCGAGCGCACCGGGGACGCCGAGGGCTTCGTCAAGCGTCAACTCGACCGCGGCGAGCGGCTGATGGGCTTCGGGCACCGCGTCTACCGGGCGGAGGACCCGCGGGCGCGTGTGCTGCGGCGTACGGCGCAGGAACTGGACGCGCCGCGCTACGAGGTGGCCGCGGCGCTGGAGCGGGCCGCCCTGGACGAGCTGCACGCCCGCCGTCCCGACCGGGTGCTGGCGACCAACGTGGAGTTCTGGGCCGCCATCGTCCTGGACTTCGCGGAGGTGCCCGCGAGCATGTTCACCTCGATGTTCACGTGCGCGCGCACGGCCGGCTGGGCGGCGCACATCCTGGAGCAGAAGCGCACGGGGCGGCTGGTGCGGCCCTCGGCGCGGTACGTCGGGCCGGGGCCGCGCGATCCGCGCGAGGTCGAGGGGTACGGGGAGGCACGGCACTGAGGTGTCCGTACGTACGGAACCGAGGTGCCCATACGTACGGAGGGGCCGCCGTACCGAGGGGCCGCGGCGAAGGCGGCGGCTTCTCACGTGGCGGGCGGGGGCGCGGCGTCGGTGAGGTAGGCGTGCAGCAGACCCGCCGCTTCGAGCAGGGCGCGCGCCCTGCGGTCCAGCTCCGCACGGCGCTGGGCGACCGCCGCCCGCAGCTCGTCCGTACTGCCGGAGCGGCGCAGCCCGTCGAGGATCTCCACGACGCGGGGCAGCGGATAGCGGCTGCGCCGCAGCATGTCGACCAGGCGCGCGTCCCGTAGCTCGCGGGCGCCGTAGCGGCGGTAGCCGGTCTCGGGGTCGCGGCGCGGCGTCAGCAGACCCGCCTCCTCCCACACGCGCAGCGCCGACGCCCGGACGCCGAGGCGTGCGGCGACCTCGCCGATCAGCAGGTCCGAGCGGGGCGCACGTGACGCCTCCGGGTCCTGTGCGGCGAGGAGTTGGAGGGCCTGGGCGGTCTCGTGCAGCGCGCGGCGCTGCTCGTGCAGCGAGGCGTGGCCCTCGTCGACGAGGGCGAGGGCGCGGGCGACGCCGTCGTCGGTGACGGGCGGGGAGGAGGCCGAACGTCCGGGCGCGGCACGGCTGTTGTGCGCGTCGTGCCCGTCGTACGCCTCGTGCTCGCGGTGCCCGTCGTACGCCGCGGACGTGCCGGAGTCGTCGCCGTCCCGGTCGCGTCCGTGCAGGGCCAGCATCACGGACTGCGCGGCGCCCGGGCCCAGTCCGCGGACCAGGGCGCGGTAGGCGAGCAGGGCACGGCGGTGCCGTTCGGTGAACACGCGGTAGCCGGAGTCCGTGCGGAGCGCGGGCGGAAGGACGCCGGACGCCTCGTAGTTGCGGACCTGCTGGGCCGAAATGCCCGCGGCCCGCGCGAGATCGACGGGGCGCAGCCGTGCCGTCGCGCGCGCCGCCTCCGGCGCCGGTGTCCGCTCCTCCGCGCCGTCCCGCGTACCGCTCTCGCCGTCCGTCACCCCGCACCGCCCCGACTGTCCGCCTTCACCGGTCAGTTGAGACCTTACGCTCCGACTGCCGCAGCACACCCGGCGGCAGCCTCGTCCCAAGTCTCAACAGGTACTTCAATGAGAAACTTGAAGCCATGGATGCCGCGGAGAAAGCCCCGGAGAAACAGCCGTCTGCGCACACGAACCGCCCCGCCGCCCCTCCTCTCCCGGACGCGATACGCGTCGTGGGCGCGCGTCTGCACAACCTCAAGAACGTCTCCCTCACCGTCCCCAAGAACGCGCTCGTCGTGCTGACGGGGCTGTCCGGCTCCGGCAAGTCCACGCTGGCGTTCGACACGCTGCACCGGGAGGGCCAGCGCCAGTACCTCGAATCGCTCGGCATGGTCACGATGGCCGTCAGCAAGCCCGCCGTCGACTCGATCAGCGGTCTGTCGCCGTCGATCAGCGTGGACCAGCATCTGACGAACCGCAGCCCGCGTTCCACGGTCGGCACGGTCACCGAAGTCTTCACGTGTCTGCGGCTGTTGTGGGCCCGCATCGGTCACCGTCCGTGCCCGTCGCCGTCGTGCGGCGGGCCGGTGCCGCCCTCGTACGACGTGACGGGGGAGGCAGGAGAGGTGGGCGAGGCAGGTGCGGTGGGCGAGGCGGCGGGCGCCATGGGCGAAGGGGACGACGGGGACGACGGGGACGCCGAGGTGCGGCGCAGCGTGCCCTGCCCGCACTGCGCGACGCCCGTACCCGAACCGGTGATGGGCGACTTCTCCTTCAACAAGCCCGCGGGCGCGTGCCCCGCCTGCACCGGGCTCGGCACGGTCTTCCAGGCCGACGTCGACAGCCTCCTCGACGAGGGCCGCAGCGTCGCCGGAGGCGCCGTACGCGGCTGGCACCCCGTACTGGCCGAACGCAACATCGCCGTCCTGCACGCGGCGGCGGAGCACTACGGCTTCACCTTCGACGTGGACGTCCCCGTCAAGGAACTCGGCCCCATTCAGCGGGATCTGCTGCTGGAGGGCGTGGGCGGCGACGCCTTCCGCCGGCACTTCCCCGGCACGAAGCCGCCGTCCAGCGTCTCGCGCGGACGCTTCGAGGGCGTCGTGACGACCATGCTGCGCCGCTACGCCGAACGCATCGACGACGCCGACTACCGCGAGAAGGCGGAGCGTTCACTCGTGAAGGAGGTCTGCCCGGAGTGCGAGGGGACACGGCTGCGCCCGGAGAGCCGTGCCGTGACCGTACGGGGGCTCACGATCACCGGTGCCGCACGGATGCCGCTCATCGAACTCGCCGAGTGGACCGAGGAGTTGGCGGCGTCGGCCGAGGGGAAGGAGTGGCAGGTCACCGAGCCCGTCGTGACCGATCTGCGGGAGCGGCTGCGGCGGCTGGCCGACGTGGGCGTGGGCTATCTGACGCCCGCGCAGTCCACGCCCAGCCTCTCCGCCGGGGAGGCGCAGCGGCTGCGGCTCGCGTCGCTGCTGGGCTCCGGACTGACCGGCGTGCTGTACGTACTGGACGAGCCGACCATCGGGCTGCACCCGGCGGACTGCGGACGCCTCGTCCAAGTGCTGCGCGGACTGCGGGACTTGGGCAACACCGTCCTCGTCGTCGAACACGATCTGGAGGTGCTGCGGGCCGCGGACCACGTCATCGACATCGGGCCGGGAGCGGGGCGCGACGGCGGACGCGTCGTCGCCGCGGGGACGGCCGCCCACGTCGCCGGCACGCCCGGGTCGGTGACCGGCGACTGCCTCTCGGGGCGGGTGTCGATGCCCGTACCGGCGAGGCCGCGGCGCGGCGACGGGCCGTCGCTCGTCATCCGCGGGGCGCGGGCGCACAACCTCAAGGACGTCACGGCGCGGCTGCCGCTGGGGACGCTGGTGGCGGTGAGCGGGCCGTCCGGGTCGGGCAAGTCGTCGCTGCTGTTCGACATCCTCGACCGCGCGGCGCGGCGGCGCTTCCGCGGGGCGGGCGGANGCCCGCATGGGGAGATCGAGGGATGGGAGCATCTGGACGGCGTCGTCACGATCGACCAGCAGCCCATCAGCCGGGTGCCCCGCTCGAACGCGGCGACGTACTCCGACGCCTTCACCCCGATCCGCGAAGCCTTCGCGGCGACGCCCGGCGCCCGGCGGGCGGGGTTCACGGCGGGGCACTTCTCGCCGAACAGACCGGGCGGGCGGTGCGAACGGTGCGCGGGGGCCGGGGTGTTGAGCGTCCCGATGCACTTTCTGCCCGACGTGGACGTGACCTGCCCGGCGTGCCGGGGGCGCCGCTTCCGTGCCGAGGTGCTGGCGGCACGGTACGGGGGCGGGGACGGGCCGGACGGCGGCCGTGGCCTCAAGGGCGGGCGCGAGGGCGCCGGGTACGACATCGCCGAGGTGCTGGAGATGACCGTCGACGAGGCGCTGGGGCTCTTCGACGGCGTGCCGAAGGCGGCGGCGCGGCTGCGGCGGCTGGCGGAAGTCGGCCTGGGATACCTGAAGTTGGGGCAGTCCGCGACGACGCTCTCGGGCGGCGAGGCACACCGGATCAAGCTGGCGAAGGAGCTGGCGCAGCGCTCGACGGGCCGGACGCTGTACCTGCTGGACGAGCCGACGACCGGTCTGCACATGGCGGACACGGCGCGGCTGCTCGGGGTGCTTCAGCAACTCGTCGACGCGGGCAACACGGTCGTCACGATCGAGCACGACCTTCATGTGATCCAGGCGGCGGACTGGGTGATCGACCTGGGCCCCGGAGGCGGCGCCGCGGGCGGCGAGATCGTCGCGGAGGGCACACCGGCACAGGTGGCGAGGGTGAGCGCGTCGCGTACGGGGGCGTTCTTGCGGGGCGGTGGGTGACAAGTGGCGGAGGGCGGGGGTGACAAGTGACGGATGGCGGGTGGCAGTTGACGGATGGCGGAGGGCGGAGGGCGGCTAGCAGAGGTCGGATGACGGGTAACGGATGACAGATTCTGAAATCTGTCATCCGTCAGCCGTCACCCCTCCCCCACCCCTCACCGCACCCCCGACGTCTCCCTCGGCTCGTCCGGCCCGCCCGGACCACCCGGACCGCCCCGCTCGTCCGACCCACCCCGCTCCCCGCCCGTCTCCGGGTCGGCGAGGAACTGCCGTTCCAGCGCGCGGCGTTCCTCCTCGCTCGGGTCGCTGCCGAGCGAGTCGACGAGCGCGGCTCGCCGCGCGTCGCGCTCCGGCCGCAGCAGCCCGATCCCGACGTACAGCACCAGCGACGTGAGGACCGGGATGCCCACCGTCATCGCCTCCGAGGCGCCGTCCGTCCCCCAGTACAGATACGCCCACACCGCGAGTCCGCCCGCCCACGACGTGATCGCCGCGAGCGGCCCCGTCCGCTTGAACCAGGGCAGCAGTCCCAGCATCAGCGGAATCGAGATCGGCCCCATGGTCGCCGCCACGATGCTCACGACGACCGTCATGATGAAGCCGTCCGGGTCGCTGAGGAGCGCGAGCGCCATGCTCGCCGTCACGAAGGCGACGGTCGTCACGCGCGCGAAGAAGAGCTGCCCGCGCTGCGTCATGCGCTTGATCCGCGGTACGAGTACGGGCGCCAGGTCGCGGGTGATGACGGCGGTGATGACGTTGGCGTCGGAGGCGACCATGGCCATGGTGTGCGAGAAGAAGCCCGCCAGCAGCAGCCCGATGAGGCCCGAGGGCAGCAACTCCTGCGCGAGGCGGATGTAGGAGTCCTCGGAGTCGGCCACGCCGGGCACGATGAGCGGCGCCGCGATCATCGGCAGGAAGAGCACGAACGGCCAGACCAGCCACAGCGCGCTGGAGAGCAGCGCCGACTTGCGGGCGCGGGAGCCGCTGGGCGCGGACATGTACCGCTGCGCCAGGTTCCACATGCCGCCGTTGTACTCGAACGTCTTCACCAGCAGGAACGCCAGGATCAGCCCCGTGGTCACCGTGCCGGCGACGGGATCGCCGTGCCCCTCGGGCAGCCGGTCCCACATCGTCCACAGCGCGGAGACGCCGCCCAGGTGCGCGAGGACGGCGTAGAGCATCGCGAAGCCCGCGAGGGCCTGGATGACGAACTGCCCGAAGTCGGTGAGGACATCGGCCCACAGTCCGCCGAAGGTCACGTAGAACATCGTGCACACGCCGGTCAGCCCGATGCCCCAGACCAGCGGGATGTCGGCGAAGCCGCGCAGCAGCACGGCGATCGCGACCCACTTCGCCGCGATGTCGACGACCTTCAGCGCGGCGCCGCTGTAGGCGAGTACCTGCTGTGTGGGCAGGTTGTAGCGGACGGCGAGATAGGCGAGCGGGGAGTTGACGCCGTGCCGTGCACGGAGCCGGTTCCACCGGGGTGCGAAGAGGAACGCGCCGACGCCGATGCCGAGTCCGATCGTCAGGGGCCACCAGAAGTAGACGGTGACGCCGTAGTCGTACGCGACGGCGGCGAAGGTCACGAACATGATCGCGCTGTAGCCCGACATGTGATGGGAGATGCCGGAGAGCCACCACGGGACGCGGCCGCGGGCGGTGAAGAAGTCCGCCACGTTCTCCACGCGGGTCTTGGACCACACGCCGATGGCCAGCATCACGAAGAAGTAGGCGCCGACGACGATCCAGTCGGGTGCGGCCATCACGACTCCTCGACGTTGAGCGGGTGCCGGCAGAAGGGACGCACTGTTCGTCGGGGCGTGTGCTCTGACAGCCGGTGAGCCAACAGCCGTGCATCGCCGGCCAGTTCACTGACATGAACACTCGCCAGGTCCATGAATCGAGCGTCACCCTAGAAGTGGCCTGGTGCACCGTCAATACCGCGCGCAGACGCACATCGCGCACAACGGCACCGGTTTCACGGGGAGTTCGCAGACGGAGACACCCCCGCGGCCACGTCCACGTCGGTGAATGCGGACCGCAAGGGTGTCCGCCGGGCCCGCGCGCCCGGCCGTGAAGGAACCGCGCCGGCTATCGCGCCAGCGCCTCCCGGACGATCAACTCCCACTGGGCGACGACCCGTTCGCGCCGCGCGCTGTCGTCCGTCAGCAGATTCGCGAGGCCGAGGCCGCGCGCCATGTCCAACAGCCCCTGCACCGTCTCGCGTACGCCCGGCACGGACTCGTCGGCGCCGAGCAGCTCCACCGCCATCCGGTGTGTCTCGCGGCCGATGCGCGCCTCCAACTTGGTGACGCGCAGGTGCAGTTGGGGCTCGTTCGAGGCCGCGACCCAGAGCTGGAGCGCGGCACGGAAGAGCGGTCCGGTGAACAGGGCGACCAGCTTCTCCACGGCCGCCCGCGTGCCCGGCGCACCGCCGCCGTCCGCGTCACCGCCCCCGTCCACGTCCACGTCCACGTCCCCGTGCCGCTCGGGCGAGCGCAGCGCCTTGGAGCGCTCCTCCGCCACATACTCGACGGCCGCCGTGAACAGGTCCTCGCGGGTGGGGAAATGGTGCTGCGCCGCGCCCCGCGAGACCCCCGCGTGCTCCGCAACGACCGTGACGGTGCTCCCCGTCCAGCCGTGCTCGGCGAGGCAGGTCACGGCCGACTCCAGCAGCCGCTGCCGCGTCGCACGGCTGCGGTCCTGCTTCGGTGCGGCACCGCGGGTGTTCACGGCACCCATGCGGGCTCCCGTCGTTCGAGGAATGCGGTCATGCCCTCGCGTGCCTCGTCCGAGGCGAACAGACGCGCGGACAGCTCCGCGAGGCTATCGGTGTCGCGGTCGAAGGTCCGCAGCACCTCGGCCGTGACCAGCCGCTTCGATTCCGCGAGGCCCTGTGGAGAGCCCCGCCGCAGCCCGTCCAGCACCGGTTCCAGCAGGGCGTCGACTCCCTTGCCGGAGGCTCCGGTTCCGCCGTCCGCACCCTCCTCGGCGGCCAGCGTCACCAGTCCGATACGGGCCGCCTCCGCCGCGCCGAAGCGCTCGCCCGTCAGGTAGTAGCGCGCGGCGGCCCGCGCGTCGAGGCGGGGCAGCAGCGGCATCGAGATCACCGCGGGGGCCACCCCGATCCGTGCCTCGGTGAAGGCGAAGCTCGCGCCCGGTCCGGCCACCGAGATGTCGCACGCGCCCAGCAGTCCCGTACCGCCCGCCCGTACATGCCCCTCGACCCGGGCCACGACCGGCTTGGGCAGCTCCACGATCGAGCGCAGCAGCGCCGCCAGTTCGGCCGGACTGCCGCTGCCCTCCCGCAGATCGGCGCCCGCGCAGAAGGTGTTGCCGGTGTGGGTCAGCAGCACCGCGCGCACCGCGTCGTCGGCGGCGGCCTGCGCCAGGCCCGCGCGCAGCCCCGCGACGAGGCCCTTGGAGAGCGCGTTGCGGTTGTGCGGCGAGTCGAGGGTGAGCGTGGTGACGCCTCGCTCGTACGCGCTGCGCACCAACTGCCCGTCGTCACCCGCCTGTTCGGCCCCGCCGCCGTTGCCGTCGCGTCCGGCGGTTCCGGCACGTCCACCGCTTCCGGTCACTTCCGCTCGCCTCCCGTCGACGCCGTACGTCTCGTTCGTCTCGTTCATCTCGTTCGTCTCGTACGTATGCCTCGTTGATCCCGTACGTACGTCGCGTGCATCCCGTACGTACGCCTCGCACGCCTCGTACCCGTCCGTTCGCGACGGCGCCCGCGCACCCGCCGGCGCCCCGCGCCTACCCCTTCTCCGCCTCCGCCGCGCGCAGTTCGCGGCGCAGGATCTTGCCGCTGAGCGCGCGGGGCACGGTCTGCGTGAACTCCACGCGCCGCACCTTCTTGTACGGGGCGACCCGTTCGGCCACGTACGCCAGCACGTCGTCCTCCGTCAGCGCCTCGCCCGCCGCGCCCTGCTGCCGTACGACGAAAGCCTTCGGCACCTCGTTCCCCGACTCGTCCGGGACGCCGATGACGGCCGCGTCCGCGAGGGCCGGATGTGTGAGCAGCACGGCCTCCAGTTCGGCCGGTGCCACC
The DNA here is from genome assembly GCF_001751255.1 of Streptomyces nanshensis. GTDB lineage: Bacteria > Actinomycetota > Actinomycetes > Streptomycetales > Streptomycetaceae > Streptomyces > Streptomyces nanshensis_A. The sequence continues at coordinate 22,079 of NZ_LJGW01000141.1, forward strand.
TGGTAGCCCTTGTACTTGATCAGTTCCTTCACACGGTCGACGACGTAGAGCCAGCCGTCCGCGTCCACGCGTCCGATGTCGCCGGTGCGCAGCCAGCCGTCGGCGTCGATCATGGCGTCGGTCTCGCCCGTACGCCCCAGGTAGCCCTTCATCACCTGCGGCCCGCGGAAGAGGAGTTCGCCCTCCTCGCCCTCGGGCACGTCGCGTCCGGGGTCCACCAGCGAGGCCACGCGCATCTCGGTGGACGGCAGCAGCTTGCCGACCGCTCCGGGCGGCGCCGACTCGTAGCGGGGCACGACGTGGGTGCCGGGCGAGAGTTCGGTCATGCCGTACGCCTGCTTGACGACCGGGACGTTCAGCCGCTCGCCGCAGGCGACGGCCAGTTCGGCGTCCAGCGGCGCCGCGGCGCTCAGCACGAACTCCAGCGACGACAGGTCGTACTTGTCGACGTCCGGGTGCTTGGCGAGGGCGAGCACGATCGGCGGTGCGACGTAGAGGACGTTGACGCGGTGCGTCTCGATCGCCGCGAGGAACTGGCCGAGTTCGAAGCGCGGCAGTACGACGACGGCGGCGCCCTTGCGCAGCGGTGCGTTGATCAGCGCCGTCAGCCCGTAGATGTGGAAGAACGGCAGCACCGCCAGCAGCCGGTCCTCGGGGCCCGCCGGCATCAGCGGGTCGAGCTGGGCGAGGTTGGTGGCGATGTTGCGGTGGGTGAGCATCACGCCCTTCGGCAGGGAGGTGGTGCCCGAGGAGTACGGCAGCGCGGCCAGATCCCGCGCGGGATCGATCTCCACGTGCGGTTCCGGCGCGGCGGACTCACGCATGCCGAGCACGCTGCGGTACCCCTCCGCCGCGTCGCACACGAAGATCTCCTGGATGCCGCCCTCGCCCTGGCCGGTGCCGCCCGTGCGGTATCCGCAGAGTTCGGCCGCCTGCCGCGCCGTCTCCAGCAGCGGCGAGACCGTCACCAGCCAGCGCGCGCCCGAGTCGCGCAACTGCCGCGCCAACTCCTCGGCCGTGGCCAGCGGATGGACGGTGCTGACGGCCGCGCCCGCGCGGGTCGCGCCGTGGAAGACGGCGGGGAAGACGAGGGTGTTGGGGCTGTGCAGGGCCAGCACGTCGCCCTTGCGCAGCCCGGCCTCCGCGAGGGCGGCGGCGATGCGGCGGGTGAAGGCGTCGAGCTGCGCATAGGTGAGCACGCTGCCGTCGAGCCCGTCGACGAGGGCGGCACGGTCGCCGAACTCGACGGCGGAGCGCCCCAGTACGGCGTCGTGGATGGGCTCGTCGACGGGCGGCACGTCGGCGTACTGACTGTGATGGATCATGCGGATCTCCGTCCTCCTCCGTCCCCCGCCTGCCCCCTCGGTACGACTTAGCACGACTCGGCGCGATGCGGGCAGCCCCCGGTACGGCTCGGCCGTCCTCAGTACGACTTGGGCAGGCCCAGGGTCTGGTGCGAGACGAAGTTGAGCACCATCTCGCGGCTGACGGGCGCGATACGGGCCACCCGCGCCGCCGTGATCAGGGACGCGAGGCCGTACTCGCGGGTGAGGCCGTTGCCGCCGAGGGTGTGCACCGACTGATCGACGGCCCGTACGCACGCCTCGCCCGCCGCGTACTTGGCCATGTTCGCCGCCTCGCCGGCGCCCATGTCGTCGCCCGCGTCGTAGAGCGCCGCCGCCTTCGCCATCATCAGCCGCGCCAGCTCCAGTTCGATGTGGGCCTGGGCGAGCGGGTGCGCGATGGCCTGGTGGCCGCCGATGGGCTCCTTCCACACCTGGCGCGTACGAGCGTAGTCGAGGGCGCGGTCGACGGCGTAGCGGCCCATGCCGATCGCGAAGGCAGCCGTCATGATGCGCTCGGGGTTGAGGCCCGCGAAGAGCTGCAACAGCCCGGCGTCCTCGCCCTCGCCGCCGCCGACGAGGGCGTCCGCGGGCAGCCGTACGTCGTCGAGCACCAGCTCGAACTGCTTCTCGGGCGCGGCCAGTTCCATGTCGATCGGGCTGCGCGTGAAGCCGGGGGCGTCGCGCGGGACGATGAACAGGCAGGGCTTGAGCTTGCCCGTACGGGCGTCCTCGGTGCGGCCGACGATGAGCGTGGCGTCGGCGATGTCGACGCCGGAGATGAAGACCTTGCGGCCGGTGAGCAGCCATTCCCCTCGCTCCGACTGGGAGGACCCCCACCCGTCGCGCCGCGCGGTGGTGGTGATGCGGTGGGAGTTGGAGCCGGCGTCGGGCTCGGTGATGCCGAAGGCCATCGTGCGGGTGCCGTCGGCGAGCCCGGGCAGCCAGGTGCGCTTCTGCTCCTCGGTGCCGAAGCGGGCGATGACGGTGCCGCAGATCGCGGGCGAGACGACCATCATCAGCAGCGGACAGCCCGCGGCGCCCAACTCCTCCAGGACGATGGAGAGTTCGCTCATGCCGCCGCCTCCGCCGCCGTACTCCTCGGGGAGGTTGACGCCGAGATAGCCGAGCGAGGCCGCCTCGGCCCACAGCTCGTCCGTGTGCCTGCCCTCGGCGACGACGCCGGTGAAGTACTCACGTCCGTAGCGCTTTCCGAGCGCGGCGACGGCCGCGCGCAGATCGCGCTGCTCCTCGGTCTCCAGCAGGGCATGGGTCATGACGACTCCTTCGGGACGGGCGAGGCGGTTACGGGTGCGGACGCGGTATCGGCGGGGTCGGCTGTATCGGTGGATTCGGCGGGGGTGAGGGGGTCGGCGGGTCCGGCGGCCGGTGCCGTTCCGTTGTCCTGGGCCGTCGCGGTGTCCGATCCGGTGACGGTGTCCGACTCGGTGGCGGTGTCCGACTCGGTGGCGGTGTCCGACTCGGAGACGACAGCGAGGAGTTGGCCGACCTCGACCTGTCTGCCGGGCTCCGCGTGCAGCGCGGTGAGGGTGCCGGTGACGGGCGCGACGACCTTGTGCTCCATCTTCATCGCCTCCAGCCACAGCAGCGGTTCGCCCACCGTGACGGCGGCGCCCACGGCCAGCCCCGGCACGACACGGGCGACGGCCCCCGGCATCGGGGCCAGCAGCGAACCGGGCTCGGCGGTCCGCTCCGGCTCTCGCAGCCGGGGCAGCGCGGTGAAGGCGTGGGTGCCGAGGGGCGGCGGCGCGTCGACGTACACGGACGAGCCGTCCTCGCCGTACCGCGTCACCTCGAACTCCCGGCGCACACCGGCCACTTCGAGCACGACCCGGCCGGGCTCCGCGTGCAGCGGCCGGGGCCGCGCCGCGAC
>NZ_LJGW01000096.1 GCF_001751255.1 Streptomyces nanshensis
GGGCCACCCCGGACCGGACCGCCCCCGGCACCCGCGACCACGAACCCCGCACTGCACCGCAACGCCACGGCACGAATCCCTGAATCTCATCGAGAAATCACCGGGAGAGGTATGACCGCCAACGGCATCGAGACCGACACCGACGTGCACTGGTTCAAGAGCAGCTACAGCAGCAACGAAGGCGGCAACTGCATCGAAGTCGCCCTCNAGCAACGAAGGCGGCAACTGCATCGAAGTCGCCCTCGACTGGCGCAAGTCCAGCTACAGCAGTGGTGAGGGCGGCAACTGCGTGGAAGTGGCCGCCGCATGGCGCAAGTCCAGCCACAGCAGCCCCGAGGGCGGCAACTGCATCGAAGTCTCCGAGCGCCCCGGCACCGTCCACGTCCGCGACTCCAAGGAC
>NZ_LJGW01000105.1 GCF_001751255.1 Streptomyces nanshensis
CGGGCCGGCGGCCGGGCCGGAGCGGGGCGGAGACATGAGCGTCGGCCCGGCGGCGAGCCGGGCCGCGCGGCGAGCGGAGCGAGCCCTTGAAGACGTGGAGAAAGTCTGAGCCAGGTCAGGGCCCCACGTCGTAGATCAGGTCCAAGTCGCTGCCCGGCAAGTGGAGTTCTTCGAGGGCCAATGGGCGGCTGTCGTTCCCAGTTGCGACCCGGAGGAGCTGGAAGACCGGCATTCCTTCTCCGAGATTGAGCGTCTTCGCCTGGTCCGGTAGGGGCATCCGCGTTCGTACGTGCTCGGTGAAGGCGAGTTCGTGCCCCAGCTCGGCCAAGGCGGCGTAGAGCGCCGGCGCCGGAGGCGGTGCCGTCTCCTCGTACTTGGTTCCGGCCAGAACCGAGAACGGCACGTAGGTGCGGTGGAGTTGGCGCAGGCGGCCAGCGTTGGCGGTCTGCAACACGTCGTACGTGAACATCGGCTCGCCTGGTGGGATGCGGAGCAGTTCGGCGAGGGCGAGCGGGGCGTCCGTGCGGGTCGCCGTTGGGGGCTCGGCGTCTGTCCAGCTGATGCCATCCGCGTCGACGTACTCTCCATCGGCGGTGCGGCGCACCGCGCGTGGACGTGTGAGGCTCGGCCGGCTGTGAAGGGAGCGGACGAACGCGCCTCGTCCCGCCATGACTTCGATCAGCCCTGATGCCCGGAGCTCCGCGATGCCTTGCCGCACGGTCGGTCGTGTGACCTTGAACAGCTCCGCGAGCTTGTCCTCCGAGGGGACAGGGCGGCCCTCCGGGAACGTGCCGTTGAGGATGCCCTCGCGCAAGTAGTCAGCAATCGCACGGTACTTGGGCTGTTGCTCCTGCTCGCTGCGCTTCTTCGTCGGCATCCCGGCTCCGTGAGGTGGCTGGTTCGTCAGCGGGTACAGCGTCTCTCACTTCATGTCGGTTGACAACCCGTACTACGGGTGGGCACTCTGTTCGTGCTGTACCCGTAGTACGGGTTGTAAAGCACTCTGGAGGAACGGCCTTCGGAGACAACTGACATGGAGGTCAAGCAGTGGCAGTCCTGCCGATCGATACGGCGAAGTACACAGGGATCATCTGCGCAGTCCCGCCCGCTCCGCGCATCGCGGACCGGGAAACGGGGCGCGTGCGGGTGGACCGCGACACAGGCAAGACCGTCTACCAGGTCGGTCTGTGTCTGATGTCGGCCACGTCCGCCGACGTGGTCAACGTGAGCTTCCCCGGCGAGCCGGCCGGGGTTCAGAACGGCGTCCCGGTACAGGTCCGGGACCTGGTCGCGGTGCCGTGGGAGAACGAGGGGCGGCACGGGATCGCCTATCGCGCCGCCGAGATCAAGCCCCTTGCGGCTACCCCCAGCGGTAAGGGGGCGAGCCAGTGATCCATTCGGCAACCGCTTCGACGCACTCGGCCGGTTCCGGCTGGCTGAGTGGCGTACTGGTGGTCGCCGCCGCGCTTGCGTCGGGCCTGCTCATCGCGGGCCCGGCCCTGCGCCGGCGCTACCCGGTGGTCTGGTGGGTGTGCAACGGCTTCCCTGCCGCATGCATGCGCGTCGTACGGACCTGGCGCCCGCTGATGGCCGGGTGTGGCTTGGCAGTCAGCCGTAGGGCAGCGCTGACGGTGGTCTCCGGACTTGTCGGCAACGGAGCACCGCCGCCTCAACCGCGGGTACCGCGGCGGGGGTTGATGATGCCCACGCGCGACGGCTTCCGTCTCCGCATACGCATGCTGCCCGGTCAGGTGCCGGAGGACTTCGTCAAGGCGGCTCCGGCTATGGCGCATGACTGGGAGGTTCATGCGGTCCGGGTGAGCACCTGGAGGCCGGGCGTTGTGCGGGTCGTTGCCTCGGCGACGGACCCGTTGAAGGAGCCGCGCGTACCTCGACAGCGGACGCCTGGACGTCTGCTCCGCGTCAGTGTCGGCGTGTTGGAGACCGGCGCTCAGTGGGCCATGGATCTCCGGCAGGTGCCGCACTGGCTGATCGTGGGAGCGACTCGTTCCGGCAAGTCGACGCTGATCAACGCCTTGGTCGCGGGTCTCTCGCGACAGCACGTAGCGCTGGTCGGCATCGACTGCAAGGGCGGGATGGAGCTTTCGCTCTACGAGCCTCGACTGTCAGCACTGGCTACCAACCGCCGGCAAGCCGTGAAGCTGCTCCGTGCGCTGGTCGACCTGACTTTGGACCGGATGACGGTCTGCCGCGAAGCTCGCGTACGGAACGTGTGGGGACTGCCGGAGAAGGAGCGTCCGGTCCCGGTCGTCGTCATCGTCGACGAGTTGGCAGAGCTGTTCCTCGTCGCCAGTCGGGGAGAGAAGGACGAAGCGCAGGCAGCGGCAACGGCGCTAATCCGGCTCGCGCAACTCGGAGCGGCACTCGGGGTGTTCCTCGTCGTGGCGGGGCAACGGGTCGGCTCCGACCTCGGGCCCGGCGTGACGGCGCTGAGGGCGCAACTCGGCGGCCGGATATGTCACCGCGTGGCCGACCCGGGCACGGCTGAGATGGCCCTCGGCGACCTCAACCCGGACGCACTGCATGCGGCTCAGGCCATCACTCCCGAACAAGCCGGGACGGCCGTCCTTGCCTCGGCCGACGGATGGGATCGCGCCCGATCCCACCTGGTCTCCGAGATGGAGGCAGAAGCCATCGCGGCCGAGTGCGCCCATCTGACGCCGTACGTACCGGAGTTGGCGGAAGCCGTCGGCGCCGCCCCAGCCGGTCCGTCCACGCACATCGAACGACTCGACAGCGACGAATGAGAGGGAAAGAGCGTGCTCGTAACGATGTCAGGAGCGCTGCTGCTCGGCCTGCTGATCGCACTTCTGATCCGCATCCGCTACCTGCGGTGGCTCGAAGTCCTGCTCTGCTCGGTCTTCGGCTTCCTGCTCGCGAAGACCGCCGCGGCGCCGGTCGTACAGACCGTGATCGAAGGCGTCGGCGGATTCCTCGGCCAACTCCAGTTCTGACCGGACCTCTGGAGGCGGTCATGACCTACCCGCTCACTTGCAAAGCGGGCTCCCGACGGGGCGCGAAGTCGCCAAACCCGACCCCGTCAGGGCCCTACTCCATCCACCTCATGAACAGCGAAAGGAGCAGCCTCACCTTGTCCACTGCGCCTCGATCGCGCAAATCGCCGCGCCCCTGGTGCGAGCTGAGAGACGACGAGCGGCCGACCTGTGCCGGACGGGAACAGGTCGTTCTCGTCAGCACAGACGACGAAGAGCACTGGACGTGCCCCGAGCACGCCGCCGCTCTGTGGCTGACCGAGCCGACGCTGCGCTTCTCCGCCAAGTCGCGGCAGGGAGCCATCGCGGAAGCGATGCGGCACGCCTTCGGGGGTGGCCGATGACTGCACACCAGGTCGCCGGCCTCCTCGACCGTGCCACGCGTCCCGACTTCGACGCATGGCGTCGACACATCGTCCGGCTCGGCGGGTGTATCAACCCTGTGCATCTCGTCGGCCGGTCGGTACTCGTCGACACGGTAACCGGGGAAGCACTGCACCAAGTCGGTAAGGATGGGCCCGACGGTCGGCTGATGACGGCTTGCGGCAACCGGCGAGCCACTGTGTGCCCCACCTGCTCACGCGTCTACCGCGCGGACACGTATCAACTGATCCGTGCCGGGCTGACGGGTGGGAAGAACGTTCCGACGGAAGTCGACGCGTACCCCCGGGTGTTCGCAACCCTCACCGCTCCGGGCTTCGGCCCGGTCCACACTCGCCGCGAGCGGAACAGTCGGCCTCTGGCCTGTCGTCCTCGTCCGGCGGGGGAGAGGTGTCGACACGGCGCTGCCGTCGGCTGTCATCTGCGTCATGCGGAGCATGATGCGCGGCTCGGCGAACCGCTCTGCGCTCGTTGCTACGACTACGCGGGCGCTGTGCTCTGGCAGGCGCAGGCGGGGGAGTTGTGGCACCGCTTCACGTTGGAGCTGCGTCGGGAACTCGCCCGCATAGTCGGGCTGTCCCGCACGGACTTCGCGAACTCGGCTCGACTCTCGTACGCCAAAGTCGCGGAGTACCAACGGCGGGGTCTGGTCCACTTCCATGCCGTGATCCGCCTCGACGGTCCGGAGGGGCCGGAGGTGGGTCCGCCCGCGTGGGCGACAACGGATCTGCTGTCTGCGGCAGTTCCGCAAGCCGTCGTACGCGTCAGAGTTCTGGCTGTCGGGTCGGACGTGGTCGGCCGACGACTGCTGCGCTTCGGACCGCAGGTCGACGTACGGCCCGTGACGTCGGCCGACATCGGGGGCCTGTCGTCGGCTGCCGTCGCTGCCTACATCGCCAAGTACGCGACGAAGGGGGCCGAGAGCGCCGGTGCCGTAGACCGACGCATCTACCGGTCCGCCGACTTGGCAGAGCTACCCGTGCGGGATCACACGCTTCGGATGATCGGCACGTGTTGGTGGCTCGGGGGCCTGGAGCCCTTCGAGCCGCTGCGGCTGCGCCGCTGGGCGCACATGCTCGGCTACCGGGGTCACTTCTCGACCAAGTCCCGGCGCTACTCGACGACGTTGACTGCGCTTCGCGATGCCCGTACCGAGCATCGCGCGGAGGAGCAACGGCAGAGGCTTGGCCTGACCGATCGCTCGACCGCTCTCGTTGGCGACTGGCGCTACGCAGGTCGCGGCTACACCGCGGAGGCTGCCCTCATCGCCGCTTCGCTACGTGAGGGGAGTGGCGGACATGACGCGTAGCCGGAACGAACTCCTCACTGTCCGGGAGGTCTTGGACGAGCTGGGCGGAGTGTCGCGGCGCACCTTCTACCGCTGGCGCGAACTGCGTATCGCTCCGCGCTGCATACGGCTGCCCAACGGCGAACTTCGTGTCCGACGCGATGCGCTGGACGACTGGCTCAAGGACAGGGCGGAGGGGGCCGTATGAAGTCGTACAAAGTCTCCGTCTGGAAGCTCAGTACGAACCGAACGACCAAGAAGCCGACGTACCTCGTCCGCTGGTCTGTCGACGGCCGAACCTTCAGCGAGTCGCACAAGACCAAGGCGCTCGCCGACCGATTCAGGGCAAAGCTCCTTCGCGCGCTCGACAAGGGCGAGCCCTTCGACACAGTTACAGGGCTTCCGGACTCGCTTCGGAGCGGCAAGACAGCGCTCAGTCTGCTGGAACTTGCGGTGAAGTACGTGGATCACCGTTGGCCCGATGCCTCGGCGAAGCAGCGCGACAGCATGACCGATGCCTTGGCGGTCGCTGTGCCAGCCCTGACCAAAGCGGCTCGGGGCCGGCCCGAACCGACGGTGGTCCGCCGGGCGCTGCGCTCCTACGTTCTCCCTACTCCGCGGCGTGAGCGGGAGAGACCAGAAGAGGTCGCGGCGGCTGTGCGGTGGTTGGAGCGGGCCTCGCTGCCGGTGGCGGAGCTGACGGACATCGACCGCGTGCACGCACTGGTGGACGCGCTCGGCCGGAAGCTCGACGGCAAGCCGGCGGCCAATCAGACCTATCGGCGCCGTCGGGCGGTCACGTACAACGCTCTCGCGTACGCCGTGGAGCTGGAGTTGCTGTCAGCCAACCCACTGGACAAGGCACGGCGGAAGCGAGAACAACAACCGGTGCAGGAGGTCGACAGTCGCGTAGTCGTCAATCCTCGCCAGGCGCGGGAACTTCTCACCGCGTGTACGTACGTCGGTGGTTTCGAGCGCGCTTCGGGCCGGCGCCTCCGGGCCTTCTTCGGTTGCCTTTACTACGCGGCTACGCGTCCGGGAGAAGCGCTTGGTCTGCGCCGTTCCGACTGCGAGTTGCCGACGACTGGTTGGGGGCGGATCACCGTGGAGGAGACACGCCCCTCGGTCGGCAAGTCCTGGACGGATAGCGGCGAGGCGCACGACAGGCGCGGGCTCAAGCAACGCAGCCCGGGGGAGGTGCGGAGAGTACCGATCCCGCCGCCGCTGGTGCGGATGCTGAATGAGCACCTGGAGGATTTCGGTGCGGCTGAGGACGGCCGGATCTTCGCCAGTGAGCGAGGAAACGTCGTCGCCTCATCGTCGTACTACAGGGTGTGGCGGCAGGCGCGGGAGCTGGCCCTCATGCCGGAGCAAGTGTCATCGGTGCTGGCGGCCAAGCCGTACGACTTGCGGCACGCTTGCGTGTCGCAGTGGCTCAACTCCGGTGTCCCTGCTCCGGAGGTCGCCCGGCGGGCCGGCCACTCGGTGGAGGTCCTGCTCAAGATCTACGCCAAGTGCATCGACGGCCAGGAGGCCGAGATGAACGACCGGATCATGAAGGGACTGGGAGATGACGAAACCGGCATCTTGCTGGTCTAAGCGCACTCAATGAGTACAAGAAGGGAGCTCTCACCGTGAGAGCTCCCTTCTTGTACGATTACGCGCAGTAGAAGGCTCCCCCGCCAAGGTTGCGACGACGACGGGAGCCATGTTGCGTCCCGCCAGCAACAACAGGAGCAAGGTGGCTCTGTCGTCGCAGGGCCCTCAACCTGACTCCGTGATGGGGGTTGTTGTGGGGCAGCTTTCGGTTACCCGGGCACTGGCCGTTTGCCTGGTGATTGCCTTGTCCGCGCTGGCAGCAGTGATTGCTTCCTGGGTCGCTTCAGCGACGGGTGCGGAGTGGTCGACCACATTGGCTCTGGGAGCCACTGTGTTTGGCGTCGCGGCCACTGCGTGCGGATGGGCCGTTTCCTTCCTCGCAGGGCGCTGAGGGCGGCGCATCGACAACATTGACGCTGGCTGGAGCCTGATGGCGGAAGGTTGCGGTGCGAGGTGCCGCGGCTGGCTCTGAGCTGCCGCGAAGCCGTCCAAGATCATGACGCTATTACAACGTGATCACTGTCATGAGGCTGCTCCGAGCCGCATTCGCCTGCACACGCAACAACGCCCCGCAACCAGCATCCAGCCTGGTCACAGGGCGTTTAGGCACTTGATGAGAAGTACCCCCGGCAGGATTCGAACCTGCGCACACGGCTCCGGAGGCCGTGCGAGAGATCGAGGAGGTGGTACCCGTGAACGCAGTGTCGACATGGGTGCTCCCCTGCGGGGTCACGGTCGGGCGGTAGAACAGGTCGTCCGGGAGCGCCGTCCCAGTGCACTCCCGAAAGGCACGACCATGCATCTCACGTCCGAACGGCGCCTCGACGACGGCGTCCTGGAACGCGCATTCACCCTCGGCGAGATCCCCGGCATCCTGTGGACGCCCGGACCCGTGTCTGCACCGGCACCGGCACCGCTGATCCTGCTCGGCCACCCTCCCCTCGGGCTGCGCACGATGTACCCGCGGCTGGCGGCCCGAGCCCGGCATTCCGCGGCGGAGGGCTTCGCCACGGCCACCGTCGAACTCCCCGGAAGCGGCGACCGGCCTCGTCTGCCCGCCGTCGAGCGGGCCCGCGCCGACCTGCGCGGGGCGATGGAGGCCGGCGAGCCGGTCAGCGACGAGACCGTCGACGCCCTCGTCCTCCCGCTGGTCGACAAGGCGGTACCGGAATGGCGAGCCGCCCTGGACGCCCTCCTGTCGCTGCCCGAAGTCGGCGGCCCGGTCGGGTACTCGGGAGGAGTCATCTCCATCGGCATCCGGCTGGCGGTGGTCGAGCCGCGCATCGTGGCCGCCGGCCTCTTCGCCGGGAGTCTCGTGCCCCGTGCCATGTTCGAGGAGGCCCGGCAGGTCACCGTTCCGCTGCACGTCCTGTTGCAGTGGGACGACGAAGGCAACGACAGGCAGGCGGCTCTGGATCTGTTCGACGCCTTCGGCTCCACGGAGAAGTCCCTGCACGCCCACATGGGAGGGCACACCGGCGTCCCACGGTACGCGGGGGACGCCGCAGCCCGGTTCTTCGCCCGGCATCTGAAGTGAAGCCGGGCGGGAGGCAGTTATGCCTGACGTCATGAACTGCTCGGTCTCTGCGGATCCTTGAGCGCCGCCCGACTCGTGTACAGATGCTGCCGGTGCGAGCAGCACGGGCGCATCGCGCGGCACTGCGGGGGGGGAGGAGGGAGCCGGCCGCCGGGGAGCCGTCGCTACGCCGCGTCGAGGAGCCCCGCGGGGTGCGCCGCCGCCGGGCCGAACCG
>NZ_LJGW01000202.1:0-1070 GCF_001751255.1 Streptomyces nanshensis
CCGGGCGGTGCCGCGACCGCCGCACCCGGCCTTCCGCCCCGGCGGTACGCTGGCCGCCAGCCGCGCGGCCGCGTTCGCGGCGCGTGCGCCCGCGATGCGAAAGGGACGACTCATGCCGCTCGAAGCCGGACTTCTGGAGATCCTCGCCTGCCCGGCGTGCCACTCGCCGCTGCGCGAGGAGGCCGAGGAGCTGGTCTGCACGGGCGGCACCGAGTGCTCCCTCGCCTACCCGGTGCGCGACGGCATCCCCGTACTGCTCGTGGACGAGGCGCGGCGCCCCGGCGACCGTCCCGCCGACGGCTCCGCCGAGCGCCCCGCCAGCTGACGACCGGACACCGACCGCCGTCCAGCAGCAGCCGATCGGAGGCTCCGGAAGATGCTCGACGAGTCGCTCATCGACGCTCCAGAGGCCCTCGCCCGAGCCGACACCGACGGGCTGCTGCGCGGCACCGCCGAGGCGGGCGCCCACGTACGCACCTCCATGCGCCTGGCAGCCGAATCGGGGCTGTCCGCGCTGCGCCCCGACGGCAGACCGCGCGCGGTGTTCGTCGCGGGCCCCGGCCCGGCCACGGCCTGCGCCGCCGACCTCCTCGGGGCCCTCGGCAACGACGCGCTCCCCGTGACACGGCTGCGTCCTACCGGCGCCCTCGCCGCACCGGGCGCGCTGCGCTGGGCACTTCCCGGCTGGGCGGGCTCGCTCGACCTGCTGCTGGTGACGACGACGGACGGTACGGAACCGGGGCTGACCGCCCTGATCGAGCAGGCGTACCGGCGCGGATGCACCGTGGTCACGCTCTGCCCGCAGGGCGCGCCCGCGGCGGAGCTGACGGGCGAGACGCACGGCCTGGCGGTACCGCTGGTTCCGCTGCCGCCCACCGCGGACGGCGCCGTTCCCGGAAGCCCGGACTCCGGCCCCGTGCCGCACCCGGCGCCCGTCGAGCCGCGGACGGTGCGGGCCGCGCCCGGTCTCCTCTGGCCGCTGCTGACGCCCCTCCTCGTGCTCGCCGACCGCCTCGGCCTGCTGGACGCGGGGGAGTCCGCGCTGGGCGCGCTCGCCGACCGGCTCGACC
>NZ_LJGW01000202.1:1096-13429 GCF_001751255.1 Streptomyces nanshensis
GGCTCGACCAGGTCGCGGAACGCTGCGGTCCGGCCGTCGCCGCGTACAGCAATCCGGCCAAATCGCTCGCCACCGAACTCGCCGACTCCTTCCCGCTGTTGTGGAGCGAGGGCACCGTCGCGGGCGCCGTCGCCCGGCACTGCGCGAGCACGCTCGCGGCGCTGCCCGGACTGCCCGCCCTCGCCGCACCGCTGCCCGAGGCGATGGCGGCGCACGGCGCGCTGCTGACCGGGGCACTGGCCGCCGGCTCCGACCCGGACGACTTCTTCCGCGACCGCGTCGAGGAACCGGAATCCCTGCACACGCGGATTCTGCTGCTCCGCGAGGGCCCGCCCGCACGCGAGTCCGCCGTCGTCGCGGCGCGCGATCTGGCGTACGGGCGCGACGTCCCCGTCAGCGAACTCGAACCCTCCGAGGGCAGCGCCCCGCTCGAAGCCGCCGCCGAACTGATCGCCACCGTGGATTTCGCCGCCGTCTACCTCGCACTGGCCGACGGCCGCGCATCATCGACGTGATCCCCGCCGCGCGGCCCGTCCCGGCAGCCTCGCCGTGGCCGCAGTCGCCTCTGTCCTGTCCGTCCTGTCCGTCCCGCCGCAGCCCGTAAGGAAGCGAAGCACCTCCGCATGGACCGCCTCAGCAACACCGTCAGGCCCTACGCATGGGGCTCCACCACCGCCATCCCGGAGTTCCTCGGAACGCCGCCCACCGGTGAGCCCCAGGCCGAACTGTGGATGGGCGCCCACCCCGGCGCCCCGTCCACGCTCGTCCGCGATGGCGGCGAACGCGCACTGACGGACGTCATCGCGGCCGATCCGGAAGGGGAGTTGGGCCCCGAGACGGTACGTGCCTTCGGGCCGCGGCTGCCGTTCCTGCTCAAGCTGCTTGCGGCCGCCTCGCCGCTCTCGCTCCAGGTGCACCCCGACCTCGCCCAGGCGCGGGAGGGCTTCGCCGACGAGGAGGCGCGCGGCGTCCCCGTGAACGCCCCCGAGCGCAACTACAAGGACGCCAACCACAAGCCCGAACTGATCTGCGCCCTCACGGACTTCGACGGCCTGTGCGGCTTCCGCCGCGCACGCGAGGCCGCGGAACTCCTCGCCGCCCTCGACGTGGACGCCCTCAAGCCGTACGTCGACATCCTCCGCGCGAGCCCCGAGAGCGACGCGCTGCGCGAGGTGCTCACCGCGGTGCTCACGGCCGACCCGGACGAGATCGCGGACACGGTCACACGGGCGGCGAGCGCGGCGGCACGGCTCGCGGGCGGCGCGGACGGCGCCGGCAACCACGCCTACGCCGTGTGCACTTCGCTCGCCGAGCACTACCCGGGCGACCCCGGTGTCATCGCCGCCATGCTCCTGAACCACGTACGTCTGCGGCCGGGCGAGGCGCTCTACCTCGGCGCCGGCGTTCCGCACGCCTATCTCAGCGGCCTGGGCGTGGAGATCATGGCCAACTCCGACAACGTGCTGCGCTGCGGCCTGACTCCGAAGCACGTGGACGTGCCGGAGCTGCTGCGCATCGTCCGCTTCGAGCCCGGCGAACCGGCCGTGCTGCGGCCGCTGCCCGGCCCCGGTGCGGAGGAGCGCTACGAGGTGCCGATCGACGAATTCCGCCTCTCCCGCTTCGTGTTCGACCCCGCCGACCCCACCGACTCCGCGGGCCCCTTCGCGCCCCGGCCGCTGGAGTCCCGTACGCCGCAGATCCTGCTGTGCACCGAGGGCCGCGTCGTCCTGCACGCCGCGGACGGGGCCGAGCCCGAACTGGCCCTGGAACGTGGCCAGTCCGCCTATGTACGAGCGGGCGAGAGGGTCACCGCGACGGGTGACGGTACGCTCTTCCGGGCCACCGTGGCCGTCTGATCTCTGCGCCTCCCGGGCCGTCCGGCGGTCACCGACGGACGGTCACGCAAGGGACGTCCCCGCAACGGACATCCCTGCAAGGGACGTTCACGCGACGGACGGGCAGGCGGCGAGGGGAGCGCGCGCCCGGGGGCACGGCACCACGGTGCACACACCCCGTGCGCGGCACCGGGACGGCACACCACCGAGACGCACACCACCGAGAGAGGGACACCCGAGTCGTATGAGTGCATCAGGCGGTTCGAAGGCGATCATCGCCGCGCTGGGCGCGAACTTGGCCATCGCCGCAGGCAAGTTCGTCGCATTCGTCTTCAGCGGCTCCTCCTCCATGCTCGCCGAGAGCGTGCACTCGGTCGCCGACTCGGGGAACCAGGCGCTCCTGCTGCTGGGCGGCAAACAGGCCAAGAAGGAGGCGAACGAGGAGCACCCCTTCGGCTACGGCCGCGAGCGCTACATCTACGGATTCCTCGTCTCCATCGTGCTGTTCACCATCGGCGGCGTCTTCGCCCTGTACGAGGGCTACGAGAAGATCAAGCACCCGCACGAACTGGACAGTTGGTACTGGCCGGTCGGCGTGCTCCTCTTCGCGATCTGCGCCGAGGGGCTCTCCTTCCGTACGGCCATCAAGGAGTCGGACGGGGTGCGCGGCTCGCTGAGCTGGAGCCAGTTCGTCCGCAGGGCCAAGGCTCCCGAACTGCCCATCGTCCTGCTGGAGGACCTCGGCGCGCTGGTCGGCCTGGTCCTGGCGCTGTTCGGCGTGGGCGCGGCGCTCGCGACCGGCAACGGCGTCTGGGACGGCATCGGCACGCTGTGCATCGGTGTCCTGCTGGTGGTGATCGCCATAGTCCTGGCGGCGGAGACCAAGTCGCTGCTGCTGGGAGAATCGGCCGATCCCGCCGAGCGGGAGAAGATCCGTACGGCACTCGTCGACGGCGAGACCGTGACGGGCATCATCCACATGCGCACCCTCCATCTCGGTCCCGACGAACTGCTGGTCGCGGCGAAGATCGCGGTACAGCACGACGACACCGCGGCGGAGGTCGCGCGGGCCATCGACGCGGCGGAGGGCAGGATCCGGGAGTCCGTCCCGAGCGCCCGCGTCATCTATCTGGAGCCGGACATTC
Source organism: Streptomyces nanshensis (assembly GCF_001751255.1). Classification (GTDB taxonomy): domain Bacteria; phylum Actinomycetota; class Actinomycetes; order Streptomycetales; family Streptomycetaceae; genus Streptomyces; species Streptomyces nanshensis_A. The sequence goes on from NZ_LJGW01000202.1 coordinate 4,077, forward strand.
TCCGGCCGTCCTCCACGTCCGCGGCGAGCTGACCCGGCGGGGGACCGCGGCGACGTACGGAGGGGAAGGCCGGTCTCCCGGTGCGGAAAGCACCGCTACGTCCGGCCTCGTCCTTCGCTCAACTCCCGGTCGACGCAGGGAAATGCATCGCTCGACGCTCTTTGTCAAATTATGTGGAGAGGTGTGGGAGGGCCCAGTGTTGGGCATCGGCACAACTGCGCGCACTGTGCGGCCGAAATCCGACCAGGTCCGCCCTTGCTCGCACGGTGAGCAATCCGTTCGACTGGACGAGCGGTGTATTTTCGTAGTGCACAGACGTCGCTGCTGATGGCAGATCGGCCGGCCCGCCCCGCGGGCCACCGAGGGAGAGAGGGCCTCCGACGGACTGGGCTGCGAGCAAGGGACCAGTGTGCCCGTGTGCGCTGTGTACGTACGCAGTGCAGGCACCGCACACGGAGCCCGAGCGCCGCAGCACGGACCTGTCAGCCATGACCTCGACATCGAGGAGAGCAGCTCGCATGACGACGACCTCCAACGGTCAGGACTTCAAGGTCGCGGACCTTTCCCTTGCAGCCTTCGGCCGCAAGGAGATCAGCCTGGCCGAGCACGAGATGCCCGGCCTGATGGCGATCCGCAAGGAGTACGCCGCCGAGAAACCCCTCTCCGGGGCCCGGGTCACCGGGTCCCTCCACATGACCGTGCAGACGGCCGTCCTGATCGAGACCCTGACCGCCCTCGGCGCAGAGGTCCGCTGGGCGTCCTGCAACATCTTCTCCACCCAGGACCACGCCGCCGCGGCCGCGGTGGTCGGCCCCGAGGGCACCCCGGAGAACCCGCAGGGCGTCCCGGTCTTCGCCTGGAAGGGCGAGACGCTGGAGGAGTACTGGTGGTGCACGGAGCAGGCCCTGACCTGGCCCGGCACCCCCACCGGCGGCCCGAACATGATCCTCGACGACGGCGGTGACGCCACGCTCCTCGTCCACAAGGGCGTCGAGTACGAGAAGGCCGGGGCCGCCCCGGCCGTCGACACCGCGGAGAACGACGAGCACCGCGTCATCCTGGAACTGCTCAACCGCACCCTGCGGGAGAGCCCCCAGAAGTGGACCAAGCTCGCCTCCGAGATCCGCGGCGTGACCGAGGAGACCACCACCGGCGTGCACCGTCTCTACGAGATGCACCAGGAGGGCTCGCTCCTCTTCCCGGCGATCAACGTCAACGACTCCGTCACGAAGTCGAAGTTCGACAACAAGTACGGCTGCCGCCACTCGCTGATCGACGGCATCAACCGCGCCACGGACGTCCTGATCGGCGGCAAGACCGCCGTGGTCTGCGGCTACGGCGACGTGGGCAAGGGCTGTGCGGACTCCCTCCGCGGCCAGGGCGCCCGCGTCCTGATCACCGAGATCGACCCGATCTGCGCCCTGCAGGCCGCGATGGACGGCTACCAGGTGGTGACCCTCGAGGACGTCGTGGAGACGGCGGACATCTTCGTCACCACCACGGGCAACAAGGACATCATCATGGCCTCGGACATGGCCCGGATGAAGCACCAGGCCATCGTGGGCAACATCGGCCACTTCGACAACGAGATCGACATGGCCGGCCTCGCCGAGATCAAGGGCGTCGTCCGCGACGAGCTCAAGCCCCAGGTGCACACCTGGACCTTCGCCGACGGCAAGAAGATCATCGTGCTGTCCGAGGGCCGCCTGCTGAACCTGGGCAACGCGACCGGGCACCCCTCGTTCGTGATGTCCAACAGCTTCGCGAACCAGACGATCGCCCAGATCGAGCTGTTCACGAAGACCGACGCGTACCCGACCGACGTCTACGTGCTGCCCAAGCACCTCGACGAGAAGGTCGCCCGCCTCCACCTGGACGCGCTCGGTGTGAGGCTCACCACCCTCCGCAAGGATCAGGCCGACTACATCGGCGTCCCTGTCGAGGGCCCGTACAAGCCGGACCACTACCGCTACTGACGGGCGTCCGCCCGCCGCACCGCCCTCTCAGGCGGAACGGCGCCGGACACCCCTGAGCAGCGCCGAGGCCCCCGCCCCCCTGGTGGGGGCCTTCGGCTTGCCCGGCGGGCCCGCCCGTAGAGTCCACCCATGCCACGAGGCCGGTATTCGCTCCACGATCCGCACGACCACACCCCCCTCGGCGACGAACACTTCCAGTGCGCCACCGGCCCCTCCGGCTGGCGCTACGTCTCACAGATCACCACCCCCTCCGGCGACCCCGCCGGCTCCGTCGATCTGGCCCTCGACGAACTCGGCCGGCCCGTCCGGCTCGAACTCCACGCCGGCGGCTGGCAGGTGCGCGGCGCCGCCCTGGACGGCGTCACCTGGGTCCGTACGGATCCGGCAGGCGAGCACGCCCAGGAGGGCAACGCCGCGGCACACTCCTTCACCGGCGCTTCCCCCGCTTTTCTCGTCGCGACCTCGCGGCTGCTGCGTCCGGCCTCCGGCGCGCCCGCCACCCGCGTCCGCCTCGTCGCGCTGACAGCCCCCGTGCTGGCTCCCCGTACGCTCGACCAGGCGTGGTCACTGCTCGGAACTGAAACACACGCCACTGACAACGCCCCCCTGGTCGTGGGGAATTACCAGGTCAGCGAGGTCGACACCGGCGAACAGCACCCCGTGCACATCGCGGGCGACGTCGTCCTCGCGGCTCCGGGCATCGAGCTGGAGGAGCTGGAGTCGCCCCCGTCCGGCTTCAGTTGAGGATCCCGGTCACCCCGGGCCCCACGCCCGCGTCAGGACGGCGGCACGAACCCCGTACGCGGAGGAGCCTCGCCCGCCGCCTCCCTCGCCGGCTCCTCGGCCCGCGCAGGGCCGACGGGCGGCCCGGACACGGGCGTCCACGGATGTCCGCCGTTCCCCGGCACCCCGGGAGGCTGCGACCCGGGAGCTCCCGGCGATGCGACCGGGCTCGCGCCGAACGTCCGCTGCGCCTCCCGCGCCTGCCGCTCCGCGACGACCCCCGCCAGATACGCCGCCGCCGGTACGCCGTGCGGCGCCGGAACCCCCGTACACGCGACGAGATCCGCCGCGAGCTGCTCGGCCAGCGACCGGCCGACCGCCTCGTCGAGCTGCCCGGCCCGCATCAGGTACTGCCGTACGGCCAGCCACAGACCGCCCGGCACCCGCGAGAGATCCAGCTCGCCGAAGCTCCCGGCCAGCCACGCGGGCGGCGGCGGAGCCGGCGCACCACCGGTCTCGGGCACCCGCTCCCGTACGACGAGGGTCCCGGCGAACACGTCGCCCAGCCGCCGCCCCCGCGCCGAGATCAGCGAGGCCGCGCACGCCACGACGCCGAAGAACGCCTGGATCTCGATGACCCCGATCGCCCCCCGGACCAGCGCGTGCCGGAAGCGGATCGGCCCGCCGTCCTCCCGCAGCACCCGCAGCCCGCACAGCAGCTTCCCCATGGACCGTCCACGGCTCAGCGTCTCCACCGCGACCGGGACACCCACGAGCACCAGCAGGAACAGCGCCACCTGTACCGCCGCCATCGCCGCTTCGTCCAGCGACGCCACCGCGCTCAACAGCCCCAGGGAGACGGCCAGATACACGGCCCACGCGAGCACCAGGTCGATGAAGACCGCCAGCGCACGGCTCGGCAGCCGCGCGGGCCGGAGACCGAGTACGACGGCATCTCCCGTGACGAGCTCGCTCACCGCGGCCTCCGCTTCCAGCTCCACCGTGCTCCACCGTCGTCCCGTCCTTCGCACAGTCTGCCGTTCCCGGTGAGCCGTCTGCCAAGCTCTCACCATGGATCTGGATGTCTTCTTCTCCGCACACCGGGCGGAGTGGGACCGGCTGGACGAACTGCTGCGCCGCCGCCGTCGCCTCACCGGCCACGAGGCGGACGAACTCGTCACCCTCTACCAGCGCACGTCCACCCACCTCTCCCAGGTCCAGTCGAACGCCCCCGACCCGGCGCTGGCGAGCAGCCTCACCTCGCTCGTCGCCCGGGCCCGCAGCGCGGTGACCGGCCCCCGCAAGGCGTCATGGCACGACGCCGCGCACTTCTTCGCCGCCGGGTTCCCGGCCGCCGTCTACCGCAGCCGCCACTGGTGGGTCCCGGTCGCGCTGCTGTCCGTCGTGGTCACCGCGCTCATCGGCTGGTGGATCGGAACCCATCCCGAGGTGCGCTCGGCGATCGCCGCCCCGTCCGAACTCCGCGAGATGACACGCCCCGGCGGCCAGTACGAGTCGTACTACTCCAGCCACCCCGCCACGTCCTTCGCGGCCCAGGTGTGGACGAACAACGCCCAAGCCGCCGCCGTCTGCCTGGCGTTCGGCGCCCTGCTCGGCATCCCGGTGCTGTGGGTGCTCTTCCAGAACGTGCTCAACCTCGGCATCGGAATCGGCCTCATGGACTCCGCGGGCCGCCTCGACACCTTCCTCGGCCTGATCCTCCCGCACGGCATCCTCGAACTCACCGCGGTCTTCGTGGCCGCGGGCACGGGACTGCGCCTCGGCTGGACGGTCGTCGACCCGGGCCCGCGAAGCCGGCGCGCGGCCCTCGCCGCCGAGGGACGTCCGGCGATCGGCATGGCCATCGGACTGGCAGCCGTACTCCTCGTCTCGGGCGTCATCGAGGGCTTCGTCACCCCGTCCGGACTCCCCACATGGGCCCGCATCACGATCGGTGTCGTGAGCGAACTCCTGTTCCTGGCCTACGTGTACGTCGTCGGAGGCCGCGCCGCACGCGCGGGCGAGACGGGCGATGTAGCGCCCTCCGACCGCCCGACGACGGTCCCGACAGCCGCCTGATGTGCAACGGCGCCTCATCACCTGTTACTGTTCAGTCCGCCGCGAAGTTGAACGACAACGCGGCGAAGGATCCGACGAATCACCGGAGTTCGACGAACACGGCCACAGTCGGTATCCACCCCGCTTCCCAACACACTCCGGAATTACGGATGTTGCAGGGAAGCACCCCCGAAACACTTCGGAATCACCTCTGATAGTGTCGGGGTCACCGAGAGGGAAGCGCCCGGAGCGACCGGTTGGGTTGTGATGGAAGCGTCCGTTCTTTGAGAACTCAACAGCGTGCCAAAAGTCAACGCCAGATATGTTGATGCCCCGTGGCCCTTTACCGGTTTCTGCCGGTGGGGGTGGGGTTTATTTCTTTGATTCACAGCGAGGATGCTGGAACTGTTGGGGGATGATTCCTTCCCCTGGGTTCCGCTCTCGGGGTGAATGTTTTCAAGCATTCACGGAGAGTTTGATCCTGGCTCAGGACGAACGCTGGCGGCGTGCTTAACACATGCAAGTCGAACGATGAAGCCTCTTCGGGGGTGGATTAGTGGCGAACGGGTGAGTAACACGTGGGCAATCTGCCCTGTACTTCGGGACAAGCCCTGGAAACGGGGTCTAATACCGGATGGGACTGCCGGCCGCATGGTCTGGTGGTGGAAAGCTTCGGCGGTACAGGATGAGCCCGCGGCCTATCAGCTTGTTGGTGGGGTGATGGCCTACCAAGGCGACGACGGGTAGCCGGCCTGAGAGGGCGACCGGCCACACTGGGACTGAGACACGGCCCAGACTCCTACGGGAGGCAGCAGTGGGGAATATTGCACAATGGGCGGAAGCCTGATGCAGCGACGCCGCGTGAGGGATGACGGCCTTCGGNGCTCTCGGGGTGAATGTTTCCCGAGCCTGTTTTTTGGCCGGTTTGGGTTTTGAGGCATTCACGGAGAGTTTGATCCTGGCTCAGGACGAACGCTGGCGGCGTGCTTAACACATGCAAGTCGAACGATGAAGCCTCTTCGGGGGTGGATTAGTGGCGAACGGGTGAGTAACACGTGGGCAATCTGCCCTGTACTTCGGGACAAGCCCTGGAAACGGGGTCTAATACCGGATGGGACTGCCGGCCGCATGGTCTGGTGGTGGAAAGCTTCGGCGGTACAGGATGAGCCCGCGGCCTATCAGCTTGTTGGTGGGGTGATGGCCTACCAAGGCGACGACGGGTAGCCGGCCTGAGAGGGCGACCGGCCACACTGGGACTGAGACACGGCCCAGACTCCTACGGGAGGCAGCAGTGGGGAATATTGCACAATGGGCGGAAGCCTGATGCAGCGACGCCGCGTGAGGGATGACGGCCTTCGGGTTGTAAACCTCTTTCAGCAGGGAAGAAGCCTTTAAAGTGACGGTACCTGCAGAAGAAGCACCGGCTAACTACGTGCCAGCAGCCGCGGTAATACGTAGGGTGCGAGCGTTGTCCGGAATTATTGGGCGTAAAGAGCTCGTAGGCGGCTTGTCGCGTCGGATGTGAAAGCCCGGGGCTTAACCCTGGGTCTGCATTCGATACGGGCAGGCTGGAGTTCGGTAGGGGAGATCGGAATTCCTGGTGTAGCGGTGAAATGCGCAGATATCAGGAGGAACACCGGTGGCGAAGGCGGATCTCTGGGCCGATACTGACGCTGAGGAGCGAAAGCATGGGGAGCGAACAGGATTAGATACCCTGGTAGTCCATGCCGTAAACGTTGGGCACTAGGTGTGGGCGACATTCCACGTTGTCCGTGCCGCAGCTAACGCATTAAGTGCCCCGCCTGGGGAGTACGGCCGCAAGGCTAAAACTCAAAGGAATTGACGGGGGCCCGCACAAGCGGCGGAGCATGTGGCTTAATTCGACGCAACGCGAAGAACCTTACCAAGGCTTGACATACACCAGATCGCCGCAGAGATGTGGTTTCCCTTGTGGCTGGTGTACAGGTGGTGCATGGCTGTCGTCAGCTCGTGTCGTGAGATGTTGGGTTAAGTCCCGCAACGAGCGCAACCCTTGTCTCGTGTTGCCAGCAGGCCCTTGTGGTGCTGGGGACTCACGGGAGACTGCCGGGGTCAACTCGGAGGAAGGTGGGGACGACGTCAAGTCATCATGCCCCTTATGTCTTGGGCTGCACACGTGCTACAATGGCCGGTACAATGAGTGGCGATGCCGTGAGGTGGAGCGAATCTCAAAAAGCCGGTCTCAGTTCGGATTGGGGTCTGCAACTCGACCCCATGAAGTCGGAGTCGCTAGTAATCGCAGATCAGCATTGCTGCGGTGAATACGTTCCCGGGCCTTGTACACACCGCCCGTCACGTCACGAAAGTCGGTAACACCCGAAGCCGGTGGCCCAACCCCTTGTGGGAGGGAGCCGTCGAAGGTGGGACTGGCGATTGGGACGAAGTCGTAACAAGGTAGCCGTACCGGAAGGTGCGGCTGGATCACCTCCTTTCTAAGGAGCACCTCGAACCCTCCTTGCCCGGAACGCTCCGGGTGACGGTGGGGTTTTGTAGGGGGCCAGTTCGCCGGCGCGTGTCCGGTGCTGGTTGCTCATGGGTGGAACGTTGACTAGTCAGCCGGGCCGTTGGTCTTGCTCTTTTCAGTACTGCCGCCGTGCGCGTCCTCCCTGTGGGGGGCGTGTGGGGTGTGTGTGGAAGTGAGGGGCTGGGCCGGTGGTGTGGTTGGGTGCGCTGTTGGGTGTCTGAGAGGGCGGCCGTGCCGTTGCCGTGTGGTGGCGGTGGTTGTTTTCTTGGTGCTGGTCCCAGTGTTCTCAGGGCTGCTGTGTGCGGTGTTGGGGTGGTGGGTGGCTGGTTGTTGTTTGAGAACTGGACAGTGGACGCGAGCATCTGTGGCCAAGTTTTTAAGGGCGCACGGTGGATGCCTTGGCACCAGGAACCGATGAAGGACGTGGGAGGCCGCGATAGGCCCCGGGGAGTTGTCAACCGAGCTGTGATCCGGGGGTGTCCGAATGGGGAAACCCGGCAGTCGTCATGGGCTGTCACCCGCATCTGAATGTATAGGGTGTGTGGAGGGAACGCGGGGAAGTGAAACATCTCAGTACCCGCAGGAAGAGAAAACAACTGTGATTCCGGGAGTAGTGGCGAGCGAAACCGGATGAGGCTAAACCGTATGTGTGTGAGACCCGGCAGGGGTTGCATGTACGGGGTTGTGGGACGGGACTTCGGTCGTCTGCCGGCGGCTGGGTGAGTTAGAAACCATTGCGATAGGCGAAGGGCATGCGAAAGGCCCGGCGTAGAGGGTAAGACCCCCGTAGCTGAAATTGTGGTGGCTCACTTGTTCTGTTTCCCGAGTAGCATGGGGCCCGTGAAATCCTGTGTGAATCTGGCGGGACCACCCGTCAAGCCTAAATATTCCCTGGTGACCGATAGCGGATAGTACCGTGAGGGAATGGTGAAAAGTACCGCGGGAGCGGAGTGAAAGAGTACCTGAAACCGTGTGCCTACAAGCCGTGGGAGCGTCGCGTGCCAAGCTTGCTTGGTGCGTCGTGACTGCGTGCCTTTTGAAGAATGAGCCTGCGAGTTTGCGGCATGTTGCGAGGTTAACCCGTGTGGGGGAGCCGTAGCGAAAGCGAGTCCGAAGAGGGCGTGGAGTAGCGTGTTCAAGACCCGAAGCGGAGTGATCTAGCCATGGGCAGGGTGAAGCGGAGGTAAGACTTCGTGGAGGCCCGAACCCACCAGGGTTGAAAACCTGGGGGATGACCTGTGGTTAGGGGTGAAAGGCCAATCAAACTCCGTGATAGCTGGTTCTCCCCGAAATGCATTTAGGTGCAGCGTCGTGTGTTTCTTGCCGGAGGTAGAGCACTGGATAGGCGATGGGCCCTACCGGGTTACTGACCTTAGCCAAACTCCGAATGCCGGTAAGTGAGAGCGCGGCAGTGAGACTGTGGGGGATAAGCTCCATGGTCGAGAGGGAAACAGCCCAGAGCATCGACTAAGGCCCCTAAGCGTGTGCTAAGTGGGAAAGGATGTGGAGTCGCAGAGACAACCAGGAGGTTGGCTTAGAAGCAGCCATCCTTGAAAGAGTGCGTAATAGCTCACTGGTCAAGTGATTCCGCGCCGACAATGTAGCGGGGCTCAAGCACACCGCCGACGTCGTGTCACTCCAATGTGAGGGCTAACGCCTATTGGGGTGGGTAGGGGAGCGTCGTGTGCCGGGTGAAGCAGCCGTGGAAGCGAGTTGTGGACGGTATGCGAGTGAGAATGCAGGCATGAGTAGCGATACATACGTGAGAAACGTGTGCGCCGATTGACTAAGGGTTCCTGGGTCAAGCTGATCTGCCCAGGGTAAGTCGGGTCCTAAGGCGAGGCCGACAGGCGTAGTCGATGGATAACCGGTTGATATTCCGGTACCCGTGGCAGTGCGCCAGCGCTGAATCAGGTGATGCTAAGCCCGTGAAGCCCCCGGTTGTTGTCTTCGGATGACTGCTGGTGTGGTGGAGCCGGCGGACCGAGCTTGTAGTAGGTGAGTGATGGGGTGACGCAGGAAGGTAGTCCAGCCCGGGCGGTGGTTGTCCCGGGGTAAGGGTGTAGCCCGAGGAGCAGGTAAATCCGCTTCTC
>NZ_LJGW01000202.1:13573-15586 GCF_001751255.1 Streptomyces nanshensis
GGTGTACAGGTGGTGCATGGCTGTCGTCAGCTCGTGTCGTGAGATGTTGGGTTAAGTCCCGCAACGAGCGCAACCCTTGTCTCGTGTTGCCAGCAGGCCCTTGTGGTGCTGGGGACTCACGGGAGACTGCCGGGGTCAACTCGGAGGAAGGTGGGGACGACGTCAAGTCATCATGCCCCTTATGTCTTGGGCTGCACACGTGCTACAATGGCCGGTACAATGAGTGGCGATGCCGTGAGGTGGAGCGAATCTCAAAAAGCCGGTCTCAGTTCGGATTGGGGTCTGCAACTCGACCCCATGAAGTCGGAGTCGCTAGTAATCGCAGATCAGCATTGCTGCGGTGAATACGTTCCCGGGCCTTGTACACACCGCCCGTCACGTCACGAAAGTCGGTAACACCCGAAGCCGGTGGCCCAACCCCTTGTGGGAGGGAGCCGTCGAAGGTGGGACTGGCGATTGGGACGAAGTCGTAACAAGGTAGCCGTACCGGAAGGTGCGGCTGGATCACCTCCTTTCTAAGGAGCATGCGGCGTCAGGTACACCTCTCGATGTGAGAGGGGCCCTGCCGTCCAGAGCCAGTACACCGGCGCACGTCCGGTGCTGGCCGCTCATGGGTGGAACGTTGACTATTCAGCTCTCGTGCCGGTGTCGGCCGTTAGTACTGCCTGTGTGGTTGCAGGTGTGGAAGACGGTCCGCTGCGGGCGGTGGGGGCTGGGCGCGCTGTTGGGTGTCTGAGAGTACGGCCGTTGAGCTGTTGTCTCTTGGTTGCCGGTCCCGGTGTACTCAGGCTGTGTGTCTGGGGTGGTGGGTGGCTGGTTGTTGTTTGAGAACTGGACAGTGGACGCGAGCATCTGTGGCCAAGTTTTTAAGGGCGCACGGTGGATGCCTTGGCACCAGGAACCGATGAAGGACGTGGGAGGCCGCGATAGGCCCCGGGGAGCTGTCAACCGAGCTGTGATCCGGGGGTGTCCGAATGGGGAAACCCGGCAGTCGTCATGGGCTGTCACCTGCATCTGAATGTATAGGGTGTGTGGAGGGAACGCGGGGAAGTGAAACATCTCAGTACCCGCAGGAAGAGAAAACAATAGTGATTCCGGGAGTAGTGGCGAGCGAAACCGGATGAGGCTAAACCGTATGTGTGTGAGACCCGGCAGGGGTTGCATGTGCGGGGTTGTGGGACGGGACTTCGGTCGTCTGCCGGCGGCTGGGTGAGTTAGAAACCATTGCGATAGGCGAAGGGCATGCGAAAGGCCCGGCGTAGAGGGTAAGACCCCCGTAGCTGAAATTGTGGTGGCTCACTTGTTCTGTTTCCCGAGTAGCATGGGGCCCGTGAAATCCTGTGTGAATCTGGCGGGACCACCCGTCAAGCCTAAATATTCCCTGGTGACCGATAGCGGATAGTACCGTGAGGGAATGGTGAAAAGTACCGCGGGAGCGGAGTGAAAGAGTACCTGAAACCGTGTGCCTACAAGCCGTGGGAGCGTCGCCGTGTGTGCTTGCACATGCGGTCGTGACTGCGTGCCTTTTGAAGAATGAGCCTGCGAGTTTGCGGCATGTTGCGAGGTTAACCCGTGTGGGGGAGCCGTAGCGAAAGCGAGTCCGAAGAGGGCGGTCTGAGTAGCGTGTTCAAGACCCGAAGCGGAGTGATCTAGCCATGGGCAGGGTGAAGCGGAGGTAAGACTTCGTGGAGGCCCGAACCCACCAGGGTTGAAAACCTGGGGGATGACCTGTGGTTAGGGGTGAAAGGCCAATCAAACTCCGTGATAGCTGGTTCTCCCCGAAATGCATTTAGGTGCAGCGTCGTGTGTTTCTTGCCGGAGGTAGAGCACTGGATAGGCGATGGGCCCTACCGGGTTACTGACCTTAGCCAAACTCCGAATGCCGGTAAGTGAGAGCGCGGCAGTGAGACTGTGGGGGATAAGCTCCATGGTCGAGAGGGAAACAGCCCAGAGCATCGACTAAGGCCCCTAAGCGTGTGCTAAGTGGGAAAGGATGTGGAGTCGCAGAGACAA
>NZ_LJGW01000122.1 GCF_001751255.1 Streptomyces nanshensis
CTCGTCGCGCAGCGCGAAGGTGAGACCGGGGTTGCCCGCGCCGGACCGCGCCCGGTCCAGCAGGGCGTCGAGCGCGGCGAGCCTCGGCGAGGCCGCGGGCTCGGCGGACGCCTCGCCGGACGCGTCGCGCAGCAGCCCGATCAGGCGCCGCATCTCGGCCAGGCCCTGCACGCTGTTCTCCCGTATGACGCCGAGCGACTCCCGCGTCGCCGTCTCGTCGCGGGGCTCCAGCGAGAGGGCGGCCGTGGAGTGGATGGCGATGGCGGAGAGGTGGTTGGCGACCAGGTCGTGCAACTCCCGTGCCATACGGGCCCGTTCGGCGTTCACGGCCTGTACGCGGTCCATCTCGGCCAGCAGCGCGGTCTGTTCGGCGCGCAGGCGCTCCGCCGCGGCGGCGTTGCGGTGGTCGCGGATGATCACGGCCGTCCAGGCCGGTACGACGGTGATCGCCGCGCAGAACGCTCCGAGCAGCAGCGTCGCGGGGGAGCGGAAGACGGCCAGGAGGCCCAGGGTCACCGCGACCGTCACGGCCACGCTGGCGGGCAGCAGGGCACGGGCCGTGCGGCTCGGCCCGTACAGCACCGCCGCGTAGACGACGTCGGTGAAGACGATCACGGTCGCCAGCAGCGAGCCCATCGCGAGGTCCGCGGCGAGCGCGGCCACGGCCACCAGCAGCGCCCACGGCTGCATGCTTCTGCGTCCCAGCGCCGTCAGACACATCACGGCGAGGGGGATCAGCAGCCAGGCGCCGTAACCGCCGCCCCGCTCGGGGTTGTTGTAGAGGCCGAAGCGCAACAGCACCAGCCCGCCGGCCATTCCGGCCAGCGCGATGAGCACTCCGTCGCGGTGCGGTCGCAGGGACCGCGGAGGGAGCGGCAGCGGCGGCGGACGCCGCGGCAGGGGCAGGGACATGGGCATGGGTCCATCTCAGCACGCCCCACGGACAGCGGCGTCGGCTTCGGGGACCAGGCGGTACGCCGCGTAGTACATCGAAGGATGCAGTGGGGCGCGGCGGGATCGTCGCTGGTGAGGACGTGTACGGGGGCGCCGCACTGGGACGCTGGAGCCAACGGCGCGGAGCCGGCGGCCCGTTCCGCAGGGACGGGCAGCGGCCCACGACGGGACAGCGGGCCATGACGGGACAAGGGGGACGAGCGTGATCGTCACGCTGATCATCATCTGCGAGGTCGCCTTCTGGGTGCTCCTCGCTGCCGGACTGGCGCTGCGCTATCTGGCGCGGATGCCGCGGACCGGGGCCGCGGTGCTGCTCTGCGAACCGCTGCTCGAAGTGGTCCTGCTGATCGTGACCGCCGTCGATCTGCGCGCGGGAGCCGAACCGGACTGGAAGCACGGACTGGCCGCCGTCTACATCGGCTTCACCGTGACCCACGGCCACTACATGATCACGTGGGCGGACGGCCACTTCCTGCACCGCTTCGCCGGCGGTCCGCCGCCGGTCAAGCGCCCGCGGTACGGCATGCCGCGGGCCGTGCACGAGTGGAAGATGACCGCCCGCGCCGTCGGAGGCGCGGCGATCGCGGCGGTACTGCTGCAACTCGCGATCTGGTACGTCGGCGACGCGGGCCAGACCGAGTCGCTGCGGATGTGGCAGCAGAAGATGGGCCTGGTGTCGGTGATCAGCGTGCTCATCGCGCTGAGTTACACGGTCTGGCCCAAGCGGAAGCCCGCGAAGGCGGCCGAGGGGGAGGAGGGCGACCGTACGGCGCCGTCCGCCTCGCCCGGCGGACGGCGCTGAGGGAGCCGCCGCCGGGAACGGGGGACGGGGGAGCGGGGGAGACCGGCGGACTGCGGGGGGTCAACCGGTCCCGCCGTCCTCCCGTGCCGCGTCTGTGCGCAGCCCGGTGGCGAGGCGGTAGTCGACCCGTACGTCCTCGTAGTCGGTACCGGGCTCGACGGGCTCCGGGAGATTCTCGCGTTCCGCGCCCGAGTACGTCCGGCGCCCCCGCGAGCCGTGGAAGCGGACGTCGGTCTGCGGCCGGTCGCCGAAGCGGAGGCGGTCGGCCGCGACGGAGGTCGTCAGCTCGATGTCGTCGGTGCCGTTGCTCACCGGTGCGTACGCGCCCTTTCACGGCGGTTGGTCGCGCTCCCGCTTGCGCGCGGGACGCCGCTTGGAGCGCTCCTCGGAGGATCCGGAACCGGCCGGGCGTGACGAGCGGGAGGAGCGCGCGGGGCGGGACGAGCGGCCCTCGCCCCCGGACGGCCGCCCCTCGGATCCGGTCGCGCTCCGGGCCGCGCGGGTGGCCTTCTTCGCGGTCCCGCGCACCGCGCGGCCGGATTCGTCGACCGTACGGGCGGCGCTCCCGCCGACGTCGCGCGCGGTCTCGCCGGCGCCCTTGCCGACGTCCCCCACGGCTTCGCCCGCCTCCTCGCCTACGTCCTGCACGGCGTCGCCCGCGCCGCGGCCGAGCTGCTCGGCGGTCTCGCCTGCGCCTTCGCCGACATCCTCGACGGCCTTACCGGCTCCCCGTCCGACCTCCTTCGCGGTCTCGCCTGCGCCTTCGCCGACGTCCTCGACCGCCTTGCTCGCGCCCTCGCCCACGTCCTCGACGGCGGAGCCGGCGCCCCGTCCCAGTTCGCCGACCGCCTCGCCGGCACCGCTGCCCAACTGGCTCGCGGCGGAGCCGAGGCCGGAGGTGAGGTGCTCCAGGATCTGCGGGTCGCGGTCGATCGTCGTCAGTACGCGGCCGATGACCTGGGCGACGTTGTCGAGGCGTACCTTCAGCAGCGCCTGGGCGTCCACGCCCTTGACGTCGAGCTGGACCTTCCCCAGCGCCACGTCCGCGCCCACGTTGAGCTTGAGGATGTCCAGGACCTCGGCCTGGAGGGAGACCCGCGCCCGCAGATCCTCGACGTCCAGGTCGATCTCCTCGACGTGGAGCTGCGGCACGTCGAGCAGGACGTCGGGGTCCTCGTGCCGGGAGAGCTCGGGCAGCTTCCCGTTCTCGCCGCCGTAGCCGTCCCCGCGTCCGTCACCGCTCCCGTCCCGTTCCTCCGGAACGTAGGGCTCGGCGTCGTACGGCTCGCCGCTCTCGCCGTTCTCCGAGTACGCGCCGTTCTCCGCGTACTCCCCGGTCTCCTCGTAGTCCCCGTACTCCTCGTCGTACTCGTCCCGCCGGTCCCCCTGCTCACGGCGCTCGTCCTTGTCGTCCATGCTGCTCACCCCAAGGGTGCGAATGCATACAGAAAGGCGCTTATCACCACAGAGCGGGTGCCCTGCACACGCGCTTCCGCACATCAAGCGGCCCGGCCTCGCGTGCAGGGGAACGCGGGGCCGGGCCGGCGGGTGTGGGGGGTGGCGATCAGGAGGTCGCCGGGGAAGGGAGGACGCTAGCTACAGTGCTGCTCCTTCTCCTTCTTGGTCATCTTGCGGGTGTGCTGGGTCTTGGTGCTGGGTGCGTCGGCCTTGGGGCCCTTGGCGGTGAAGGGGACGTACCAGATGCGGTGCCCGTAGTAGGGGTCTTCGAAGTGCATCTCGTATGTGCCGTCGATCTCCTCCATGGCGGCCTCGCGCGTGATGTAACCGACCTCGCCCGGCTTGACCTCGACGTTGGTCTGCTGCTGCTCGGTGTGCGAGCTCTCCCAACTGTGGCTGTAGCTCGCCTCGATGGTCACGCTGAAGAGCTTGGTGAAGCCGTACTGCGCCTTCATGGAGACGCCGACGGTGTTGGTCTCACCGGTGGTGTCGGACCAGCCGACCGTCGAACGCTGAAGATCCTTCGTGCAGTTGAAGAAGCTGTCACCGACCTGGTGCGCGTCGCCCATGGAGTCCACGGGGGCTCCGGAGGGATGGAAGACGCACAGGTCGGTGCCGTCGTCGCACTGTTCGAGCAGCTCTCTCGTGGTCGGCTGCTCGTCGTCGGCCTGCGCCGGCGAGGCCGGTGACATCGCCGTCGCGCCCAGAGTGGCGACGGCGATCACCAGCATCGACATCTTCCTGCGGCGGTTCATGGTGCCTCCGATGAGGGTGGGGGTAAGGCAGTTGGTGCCGGAGCGTCTCTGCGCGCGCTGCCCCGGCCGGGACGGACCGTGCCCTGCTGTCCGTCACATGGCCGAGGCCCGGGGTGAACTCATCGAAGGACATGGCGCGCGGCAGGTGCTGCCTTCGAGGAAGGTGACGCCGGAGCGGGTGGTCAGCCGCAGTGCTCCTGCTTCTCCTTCTTGGTCATCTTGCGGGTGTGCTGGGTCTTGGTGCTGGGTGCGTCGGCCTTGGGGCCCTTGGCGGTGAAGGGGACGTACCAGATGCGGTGCCCGTAGTAGGGGTCTTCGAAGTGCATCTCGTACGTGCCGTCGATCTCCTCCATGGCGGCCTCGCGCGTGATCCAGCCGACCTCGCCCGGCTTGACCTCGACGTTGGTCTGCTGCTCCTCGGTGTGCGAGCTCTGCCAGGAGTGCTCGTAGCTCGCGGTGATCGTCACCTTGAACAGCTCGGTGAAGCCGTACTCGGCGCTCATGGAGACGCCGACGGTGTTGGTCTCACCGGTGGTGTCGGACCAGCCGACGGTCGAACGCTGAAGGTCCTTGGTGCAGTTGAAGGCGCTGTCGCCGACCTGGTGCGGGTCGCCCATGGAGTCCACGGGGGATCCGGACGGGTGGAAGACGCACAGGTCGGTGCCGTCGTCGCACTGTTCGAGCAGTTCTCTGGTGGTCGGCTGATCGTCGTCGGCCTGTGCCGGCGACGCGGGGGTCATCGCGGTCGCGCCCAGAGTGGCGACTGCGACGACCAGCATGGACATCTTCTTACGGCGGTTCATGGTGCCTCCGGCGGCAGTGGGATAAGGCGTACGACGCTGTGAACTCTCCGTGCACTGCCCCTCAGCTGAAGGAGATGGACTGCGTGCGGTCGTCCATCACCTTCCCGAGGTCGGGAGTGAGCTCGTCGAAGGGACCGTCGCGGTCGCCGCTCTGGCCGGGCTCCGAGTACAGGTTGAGCGTGCAGTTGCCCCAGGGCTGGATGGACGAGATCTTGTCCTTCCAGTCGTCGCCGAGGTCGATCTTGAAGTCCACGTCGTCGTCGCCGTCGCACAGCGCGGTGTTGGTGATCGTCAGCGAGGCGCCGCCGTAGCGGGTGTCCTCGAAGACGGTCGCGCCGATGATGTTGCTCTCCTCGTCGTCCTTCGTGGAGACGCCGGACGAGGCGACGGGTGCGTCCCCGGTACGGGTCTCGCCGGTCGCCTTGGCCTTGCCGGTGGAGGCGTCGAGGAGCCGCTGGCTGCCCTCGATGCCGGTCGCCGCGTCGAGGCTCTTGAAGCACTGCGTCTCGCCGGTCTTCGCGTCGAGGGTGCAGTGGTTGCCCTGCCCCTTACTGGCGCTGCCGTCCGCCTCTCCCGAGACTGCGCCGTTGGCTACGGGGACTGCGACGACGCCCGCGAGCAGCACAGCCGCCGCGATCGTGATGCGCGTACGCCTTCTTGTGTCGGTGGCCATACGGAAACTCCAACCCCTCTTGGCTGACCAGCACTTTTCTGGTCCAGGCCTTGTACGAGTGATGGTACTCACAGAAATCAGATTGGAAAGAGAATCCCAAAGAATGCCCGTCGGCCTGTGCGTGCTACGCGCGAAAACCGCGAGGTCGCCGTGGTGCAATGTGGCGCACCTCTCACCAGGTCAGCACGAGGAAGCGCGGGCCGTGAATGCCGTACGTCCGTATTGGGGCCTTCCATCCGGGCCTCGGTGTTTTGCAGAAAGTGTCGAAGCAATGCGGATTGCAGGGCCGTACAAGGCTCTGACCTGCGACTATATGCTGGTTCTGTAAGGCGTCGAAGGTCATTTTCCGGGGAAACCTCAGCGCAGCCTCAAAACAGCCTTAAGAGGTCCTTAAGAAGGGGAAAGTGCTCAGCCGAGGCAAAAAAAGAAGGGTTCCGAGCGGTGGATCGGAATGGTTCTGCCCATTCACCGTCCGGCTATGCGGGAGCGCGCCTTCGGATCGTAGGAACGGAACGGAAACGGGCGCGAAGGCGGTTCAGGACGGGCGGCATTGGACGCACCACTGTTCCGAGCGGGCACGGTTCGGTCACATGGAGGCCGTCCGCCGCGGGCGCGTGCGCGGGGGCCCGCCGGGCCCCTACGGTGCTGCGTGCCTCCGTGTATCACGTCCGCGTCGCACGCCGGACGCCGAGGCCCGGAGCACTGCCCGTCACACGTACTCGTCCCACGCCCCGCACGTCCCCCGCCCGGACTTGGAGAACCCCGCGAGATGCCGAAGAAGCCGACCGCCCGCGCCTCCGCCGTCCTGGGCGGTGCCGCCGCCCTCGCCGCCGTCGTACCGCTCGCGCTGACCGCGGGCGCCTCGCCCTCCGACTCCTCGGGACGTACCGCCGCACAGGAGTGCGCCGCCGAGAAGACGGCGGAGCTGACCCTGGAGCAGCAGGTGGGCCAGCTCTTCATCGGCGGCGTCGACGCGGACGAGCCCGCGGACGACGAACTCGCCGCCGTACGCGATCTGCACCTCGGCGGCGTCATCCTCACCAACGGCAGCAGCGCCGGAGTGCAGGCGACGCGTCAGGTCAGCGACCGCGTACGGGAGGCGGCGACCACCGGCGGTGTGCCGATGTGGGTCTCCGCGGACCAAGAGGGCGGCAAGGTCCAGCACTTGAAGGGGCAGGGCTTCGACACGATGCCCACGGCCGTCGAGCAGGGCCGGCTCAGCCCGGAGGAGTTGCGGTCCAAGGCCGAGGGCTGGGGCGGGCAGCTCAGCGCGGCGGGCGTCAACGTCAACCTGGCGCCCGTACTGGACACCGTTCCCGCGGACCTCGGCGGCGACAACAAGCCCATCGGCTTCCTGGAGCGCAACTACGGGACCACGCCCGGGGCGGTCGCCGAGCACGGCACCGCTTACCAGGCGGGCATGACGGACGCGGGCGTGACGCCGGCCGTGAAGCACTTCCCGGGGCTCGGCCGGGTGCTCGGCAACACCGACGACGCCAAGGACGTCAAGGACGAGGTCACCACGCGGGACGACGCCTACCTGGAACCCTTCCGCGCCGCCGTCGGCGCTGAGAAGACACCGCTGGTGATGATCTCCAGCGCCCGCTACACCAAGATCGACCCGGACAACATGGCCGCCTTCTCCTCGACGGTGCTCACCGGCATGCTCCGCGAGGACCTCGGCTTCGACGGCGTCATCGTCTCGGACGACCTGGGCGCCGCCAAGGCGCTGGAGGACGTACCGGTCGGCGAGCGGGCGCTGCGCTTCCTCACGGCGGGCGGGACGGTCGCCCTCAGCGTCGACGCGAAGACGCTGCCCGAGATGACCGGCGCGGTGCTCGAACGGGCGGGCTCCGACGCGCAGTTCCGCGAGCGGGTGGAGAAGGACGCGGAGCGGGTGGTCGCGGCGAAGGCCGAGGCGGGGCTGGTGAAGTGCGGCTGACGGCTGACGGCTGACGGCTGGCAGGTGACAGGTGACAGGTGACAGGCGGCGGTTGACGGATGACAGATGACAGATAACGCCAACTGTCATCCGTAAACCGTCGGTTGTCGGCCCCTCAGCCCCCTGCCGACCCGCGCGCCCGCCGCGGCCCCCGTCCTCGCCGTCCCCGCCGTCCGCTCAGCGGTTCTCGCCCGGCACCCACATCACGTCGCCGACCTCCTTGTTGGCCGAGCGCGCCAGGATGAACAGCAGGTCCGAGAGGCGGTTGAGGTAGGTCGCGGTCAGTTCGTTCATGGTCTCGGAGTGCTCCTCTAGCGCGGCCCAGGTGGCGCGCTCCGCCCGCCGTACGACCGTGCACGCCTGGTGCAGCAGCGCCGCCCCGGGGGTGCCGCCGGGCAGGATGAAGCTGCGCAGCTTCTCCAGCTCCTGGAGGAAGAGGTCGCAGTCCGCCTCCAGTTTGTCGATGTAGCTCTGCTCGACGCGCAGGGGCGGAAACTCCGGATCTTCCACGACGGGGGTGGCCAGATCGGCGCCGACATCGAAGAGGTCGTTCTGCACGCGTACGAGCACGGTCGTGATCTCCTGCGGCAGATCGCCGAGGGCGAGCGCGACGCCGATCGCGGCGTTCGCCTCGTTGGCGTCCGCGTAGGCCGCGATGCGCGAATCGGTCTTGGCGGTGCGGCTCATGTCACCGAGGTTGGTGGTGCCGGAGTCGCCGGTACGTGTGTAGATGCGCGTCAGGTTGACCATGCGTCGAGAGTACGGCGTACCGGCCCGCCCGGTATCCGCGGGCGCGAGCCGACGGCCCACGGGCTACGACAACGATCCACCGCACGGCACCGCATGGAGCGCACAGCACGAAGGCGGGCCCCGGCGCCGCTGCGCCGGGG
>NZ_LJGW01000138.1:0-8623 GCF_001751255.1 Streptomyces nanshensis
CCGGAGCCCGATGAACGAGACGGAACGCGAGACGAGACGCCCGGATAGAGCCGCGACCCGAGCCCGCAGCGAACCGGAAGCCCCGCGCAGCGACCCGCCCGCACACCCGCCAGCTCCGACCCCGCGAACCGGAACCCCAACCGGAACCCACCCCCGGCAGGCCGCGCCAGCGGCCCCCCGCTCATGCGTGCACCGCGCCGTAACAAACGAGAAATCAATGGCACCGAGTGTCTTGTGCACTGGCACTGGGTGTCATACCGTGGAGCTTGTCCGGGCACCGTCCCAAGGGCGGCAAACCGCCCCTGCCCGGCCGCCTGCGTCACCAGGCACCCGGCGCTCACCAGCGCCCCGACAGCATCACCGCATCACCCGCCGAACCGACGGCTCTGCCTCACACCCGACGACCCCCAAAGCGTCTCCTTCCTCAGCGCTTCGCCGGAGGCAATACCGTGAACAAGATCCTCGACGCGATCCTCGCGTCCGACACCACAGCCGAAGACTTCGCGAATCTGCCGATCCCGGAGTCCTACCGTGCGGTGACCGTCCACCGGGACGAGGCCGAGATGTTCGACGGCCTCCCCTCCCGGGAGAAGGACCCCCGGAAATCCCTGCACCTGGACGAGGTTCCCGTGCCCGAACTGGGGCCCGGTGAGGCGCTGGTGGCCGTCATGGCCTCCTCCGTCAACTACAACTCCGTGTGGACGTCGCTCTTCGAGCCCGTCTCCACCTTCGCCTTCCTGGAGCGCTACGGCCGCCTCTCGCCGCTGGCCAAGCGGCACGACCTGCCGTACCACGTCATCGGTTCCGATCTGGCCGGCGTCGTGCTGCGTACGGGCGCGGGCGTGAACTCCTGGAAGCCGGGCGACGAGGTCGTCGCCCACTGCCTGTCCGTCGAGCTGGAGTCCGCCGACGGGCACAACGACACGATGCTCGACCCCGAGCAGCGCATCTGGGGCTTCGAGACCAACTTCGGCGGCCTCGCCGAGATCGCCCTCGTCAAGTCGAACCAGCTCATGCCCAAGCCGGGGCACCTGAGTTGGGAGGAGGCGGCGGCGCCGGGGCTGGTCAACTCCACCGCCTACCGGCAGCTCGTCTCCGGCAACGGCGCGGGCATGAAGCAGGGCGACAACGTCCTGATCTGGGGCGCGAGCGGCGGACTGGGCTCGTACGCAACGCAGTTCGCCCTCGCCGGCGGCGCCAACCCGATCTGCGTCGTCTCCAGCGAGCAGAAGGCGGAGATCTGCCGCCGCATGGGCGCCGAGGCGATCATCGACCGCAGCGCCGAGGGCTATCAGTTCTGGAAGGACGAGCACAACCAGGACCCGAAGGAGTGGAAGCGCTTCGGCAAGCGCATCCGCGAACTGACGGGCGGCGAGGACGTCGACATCGTCTTCGAGCACCCCGGCCGTGAGACGTTCGGCGCCAGCGTCTATGTCACACGCAAGGGCGGCACGATCGTCACCTGCGCCTCCACGTCCGGCTATCAGCACACCTACGACAACCGCTATCTGTGGATGTCGCTGAAGCGGATCGTGGGTTCGCACTTCGCCAACTACCGCGAGGCGTGGGAGGCCAACCGCCTCATCTCCAAGGGCAAGATCCACCCGACCCTCTCGCGTACGTACAACCTGGAGGAGACGGGGCAGGCCGCACACGACGTGCACCGCAACGTCCACCAGGGCAAGGTCGGCGTCCTCGCGCTCGCCCCCGAGGAGGGCCTCGGCGTGCGCGACCGGGAGAAGCGCGCGAAGTACCTCGGTGCGATCAACCTGTTCAGGGACACCGAAGGAGGGCGCACGGACGACCGCGGCCGTGACGCCGCGGGCGAGCGGGCCGCCCGGCATGCCTGAGCGGACCAAGGACCGGCCGTGGCTGATGCGGACCTACGCCGGTCACTCCACGGCCGAGGCCTCCAACGAGCTGTACCGGCGCAACCTCGCCAAGGGGCAGACCGGTCTGTCGGTCGCCTTCGATCTGCCGACGCAGACCGGTTACGACCCCGACCACGTGCTGGCACGCGGCGAGGTCGGCCGGGTCGGCGTGCCCGTCTCCCATGTCGCGGACATGCGGCGGCTGTTCGAGGGCATCCCGCTGGAGCAGATGAACACCTCGATGACGATCAACGCCACGGCCATGTGGCTGCTGGCGCTCTACCAGGTCGTCGCCGAGGAACACGGCGCGGACATCGCCAAGCTCCAGGGGACGACGCAGAACGACATCGTCAAGGAATACCTCTCGCGGGGCACGCACGTCTTCCCGCCCGGGCCCTCGCTGCGGCTGACCACGGACATGATCGCGTACACGGTCGCCCGCATCCCCAAGTGGAACCCGATCAACATCTGCAGCTACCACCTGCAGGAGGCCGGTGCGACGCCCGTCCAGGAGATCGCGTACGCGATGAGCACGGCGATCGCCGTGCTGGACGCCGTACGCGACTCGGGGCAGGTGCCGCAGGAGCGGATGGGCGACGTGGTCGCACGCATCTCCTTCTTCGTCAACGCGGGCGTCCGCTTCATCGAGGAGATGTGCAAGATGCGGGCGTTCACCCGCATCTGGGACCGCGTCACCCGCGAGCGGTACGGCATCGAGAACCCCAAGCAGCGCCGCTTCCGCTACGGCGTGCAGGTCAACTCCCTGGGCCTGACCGAGGCGCAGCCGGAGAACAACGTCCAGCGGATCGTGCTGGAGATGCTGGCCGTCACCCTTTCCAAGGACGCGCGTGCCCGCGCCGTCCAACTCCCCGCCTGGAACGAGGCGTTGGGCCTGCCCCGGCCCTGGGACCAGCAGTGGTCGCTGCGCATCCAGCAGGTGCTGGCGCTGGAGAGCGACCTGCTGGAGTACGACGACATCTTCGCCGGCTCGCACGTCGTCGAGGGCAAAGTGAGCGAACTCGTCGAGGCGTCCGAAGCCGAGATGGAGCACATCGAGAAGCTGGGCGGCGCGATGGCCGCCGTCGAATCGGGCTATCTGAAGTCGGAGTTGGTCTCCTCGCACGCCGAGCGGCGCGGACGCATCGAGTCCGGCGAGGAGAAGATCGTCGGCGTCAACTGCTACGAGACGACGGAGCCGAACCCGCTCACCGCCGATCTGGAGACGGCGATCCACAGCGTCGACCCGGCGACGGAGGCCCAGGTCTCCGAGGCCGTACGCCGCTGGCGGGCCGAGCGCGACGAGGCGCCCGACGCCTCCGCGGCGCACGCCCTGCAACGTCTGAAGGAGACCGCCGCGAGCGACGAGAACCTGATGGACGCGACGCTGGAGTGCGCCCGCGCGGGCGTGACCACCGGCGAGTGGGCCGGCGCCCTGCGCGAGGTGTTCGGGGAGTTCCGCGCACCGACCGGGGTCAGCAGCGCCCCCGTCGCCGTGCCCGCCGAGGAGGGCTCCGCGCTCGCCGACGTACGGCGCCGGGTGGAGCTGACCGCGAAGGACCTCGGCGTCGGCAGGCTCCGTCTGCTGGTGGGCAAGCCCGGCCTGGACGGGCACAGCAACGGGGCCGAGCAGATCGCCGTACGGGCCCGTGACGCGGGCTTCGAGGTGATCTACCAGGGCATCCGGCTCACGCCCGAGCAGATCGCCGCGGCCGCCGTCGCCGAGGACGTGCACTGCGTCGGGCTGTCCATCCTCTCCGGCTCGCACGCCGAGCTGGTGCCGGACGTACTGGAGCGGCTGCGCCGCAGCGGAGCGGCGGTCTCCGCCGGTGCGGCCTTCGCCGGTGCGGTCCCTGCCGATTCGCCCCGCGCCGGTTCCGGCACGGGCGAGGCGCCCATCCCCGTCGTCGTCGGCGGCATCATCCCCGCGGGCGACGCGGCCGCGCTCCGCGAGGCCGGAGTCGCCGCCGTCTTCACGCCGAAGGACTTCGGCATCACCGAGATCATCGGCCGTATCGTCAACGAGATCCGCACAGCCAACCAGCTCGACCCCCTGGAGGTCCCCGCATGACTGCCCCCTCGCCGGACACCGGCCAGGCGTCCCGCAGGCTGCGCCCCCGGCGCTCCTGCATGGCCGTGCCCGGAAGCAACCCGCGCTTCCTGGAGAAGGCGCAGGGCCTCCCCGCGGACCAGGTCTTCCTCGACCTGGAGGACGCGTGTGCGCCGCTGGCCAAGCCGGACGCCCGCCACACCATCGTGAAGTTCCTCAACGAGGGCGACTGGAGCGGCAAGACACGCGTCGTACGGGTCAACGACTGGACGACGCACTGGACTTACCGGGACGTCATCACCGTCGTCGAGGGCGCCGGGCAGAACCTGGACTGCATCATGCTGCCGAAGGTGCAGGACGCCCAGCAGATCCACGCCCTCGACCTGCTGCTCACCCAGATCGAGACGACGATGGGCTTCGAGGTCGGCCGCATCGGCATCGAGGCGCAGATCGAGAACGCCAAGGGCCTGGTCAACGTCGACGAGATCGCCGGGGCCTCGCAGCGGATGGAGACGATCGTCTTCGGCCCGGCCGACTTCATGGCGTCCATCAACATGAAGTCCCTCGTCGTCGGCGAACAGCCGCCCGGCTACCCGGCGGACGCCTACCACTACATCCTGATGCGCATCCTGATGGCGGCCCGCACCCACGATCTGCAGGCCATCGACGGTCCGTATCTGATGATCAAGAACGTCGACGGCTTCCGCGAGGTGGCGCAGCGCGCCGCGGCCCTCGGCTACGACGGCAAGTGGGTGCTGCACCCCGGCCAGGTCGAGGCGTCCAACGAGATCTTCTCCCCCTCCCAGGAGGACTACGACCACGCGGAGATGATCCTCGACGCCTACGAGTACTTCACGTCCGAGAAGGGCGGCAAGAAGGGCTCGGCGATGCTCGGCGACGAGATGATCGACGAGGCCAGCCGCAAGATGGCGCTGGTCGTCTCCGGCAAGGGCCGCGCGGCCGGCATGACCCGTACGACGTCCTTCGAAGCTCCGGAGGGGTGAGCGGCATGCAGTTCGGGCGCACCTACGAGGAGTTCACCGTCGGGGACGTCTACCGGCACTGGCCGGGCAAGACGGTCACCGAGTACGACGACCACCTGTTCTGTCTGCTGACGATGAACCACCACCCGCTCCACATGGACAGCAACTACGCGGAGCACACCACCGACTTCGGCCGCAACGTCGTCGTCGGCAACTACGTCTACTCGCTGCTGCTGGGCATGTCCGTGCCGGACGTCTCCGGCAAGGCCATCGCCAACCTGGAGATCGAGTCGCTCAAGCATGTGGCGCCGACCTTCCACGGCGACACGATCTACGGCGAGACGACCGTGCTGGACAAGATCCCCTCGAAGTCGAAGAGCGACCGCGGGATCGTCCACGTCGAGACCAAGGGCTACAACCAGGACGGCACGCTCGTCTGCGTCTTCCGCCGCAAGGTGATGGTGCCCACCGAGACCTACGTCAAGGAGCGCGGCGGCGAGCAGCCGGGCCGCCCCGAGCTGCGTGAGCCCGCATCCGGCAAGGACGCGGCGAAGGGAGGGAAGTGAGATGGGACGGCTCGCACAGACCGACGGTCTCACCGAGGTCCAGCAGGAGATCCTCTCCACGGTCCGCGCCTTCGTGGACAAGGAGATCCTCCCCGTCGCCACGGAGCTGGAGCACCGCGACGAGTACCCGACGGAGATCGTCGAAGGGCTCAAGGAACTGGGCCTGTTCGGCCTGATGATCCCCGAGGAGTACGGCGGCCTCGGCGAGTCCCTGTTGACGTACGCGCTGTGCGTGGAGGAGATCGCCCGCGGCTGGATGTCCGTCTCCGGGATCATCAACACCCACTTCATCGTGGCGTACATGCTCAAGCAGCACGGCACGCAGGAGCAGAAGGAGCACTTCCTGCCCCGGATGGCCACGGGCGAGGTGCGCGGCGCCTTCTCCATGTCGGAACCGGGCCTGGGCTCGGACGTCTCGGCCATCTCCTCCAAGGGCGTACGCGAGGACGACGGCGGCTTCGTGCTCGACGGCCAGAAGATGTGGCTGACGAACGGCGGTTCGTCGACGCTGGTCGCCGTTCTGTGCCGTACGGACGAGGGCCACCCCGAGGGCACCGCCCCGCACAAGTCGATGACGACGTTCCTGGTGGAGAAGGAGCCCGGCTTCGGCGAGGTCCGGCCGGGACTCACGATCCCCGGCAAGATCGACAAGATGGGCTACAAGGGCGTCGACACCACCGAACTCGTCATGCAGGGCCTGCGGGTGCCGGCGGACCGGGTGCTCGGCGGCGAGACCGGCCGCGGCTTCTACCAGATGATGGACGGCGTCGAGGTCGGCCGCGTCAACGTCGCGGCGCGTGGCTGCGGCGTCGCACAGCGCGCCTTCGAGTTGGGCATCGACTACGCACAGCAACGGCACACCTTCGGAAAGCCCATCGCCCAGCACCAGGCGATCCAGTTCAAGCTGGCCGAGATGGGCACCAAGGTCGAGGCCGCCCACGCGCTGATGGTCGGCGCGGCCCGCACGAAAGACGCCGGTCAGCGCAACGACCTCGAGGCGGGGATGGCCAAATACCTCGCCTCCGAGTACTGCAAGGAGGTCGTGGAGGACGCGTTTCGCATCCACGGCGGGTACGGTTTCTCCAAGGAGTACGAGATCGAACGCCTCTACCGCGAGGCGCCGATGCTCTTGATCGGTGAAGGAACCGCCGAGATCCAGAAAATGATCGTAGGCCGCCGCCTGTTGGAGGAGTACCGCTTCCAGGGGTGATGTCCCTTTTCGGGATGTTTTCCTGCTCGTCAGGACGACGTCCCGAGGCGGGATTCACGGCACGGACTGCCGCACTGGCTTGGCCAGTTGCCATCCGTAACCGATAACATCCCGGAAAGCCGCCGTCCCCCAGTGCAGCCGCGGCTCCCTCCGCTACGAAGGTCATACATGCCCCACAGCCCATCCTCTGCACCCCGCGGACGAGTCCGCATCGCGCGCGGAGCGTCGCCGTGGCTTCTGCCGACCGTGGCCACCGCGGCCGTCGGCCTGCTCCGCGCGCGCCGCTCCAAGAGAGCCGCCGCGGTCGCCGTTCCGGCCACAGCGCTCGCGGCGGGCATGCTCTGGTTCTTCCGCGACCCGGAGCGTGAGATCGCGCAGGGACGCGTCATCTCTCCGGCCGACGGAGTGGTGCAGAGCATCATGCCGTGGCCCGACGGGCGCACCCGCGTCGCGATCTTCATGAGCCCGCTCAACGTCCACGTCAACCGCGCTCCGCTCGGCGGCACCGTGGCCTCGCTGGAGCACATCCCCGGCGGCTACGTACCGGCGTTCAACAAGGAGAGCGAGAACAACGAGCGGGTCGTGTGGCACTTCGACTCCGAGATCGGCGATGTGGAGATGGTCCAGATCGCCGGTGCGGTGGCGCGGCGGATCGTGCCGTACGTGCCGCAGGGCTGCAAGGTCGAGCAGGGCGACCGCGTGGGGCTGATCCGCTTCGGCTCCCGCGTCGACGTCTATCTCCCCGAGGGGATCGAGCCCGCCGTCGAGGTCGGGCAGCCCACGACCGCGGGGGTGACTCGTCTTGACCGTGATTGATCCCGATACACAGGCCGCCGTCTGGGTCGCCGAGGCCGAGGCGGACGAGGACGACGAAATGCCGCTCTCCACGCGGCTGTCGATAGCCGACACCCTCACCCTCGGCAACGCCACCTGCGGCTTCATGGCCGTGTACTTCACGACCACCGGCGTCCTCATCCCGCATCTGACGGGCAGCGAGGACGGCGGCATGGCCCGGCACAGCGCCGCGACCGCCGTGATGCTGATGCTGCTGGCCTCGGTCTTCGACCTCTTCGACGGTCTGGTGGCGCGGAAGCTGCGCAGCTCCGCGATGGGCGCGGAGCTGGACAACCTCTCCGACCTCATCAGTTTCGGCCTCGCGCCGGCCTTCTTCGTGGCCACGTGGGGCATGGTCGCCAACGACGCGAACCAGCAGGTGTCGGTCGTGGCCGCCGTCGTGGTGCTGCTGGCGGTGGTGCTGCGGCTTGCCAGATTCTCCTGCGTACCGATGCGGGACGGGATGTTCCAGGGCATGCCCGGACCGTTCGGCGCGCTGACGGTCGTGTCGATCGTGCTGCTGGAACTGCCGTTCGTGCCGACGCTGTTGGCGATCATGGGCGTCGCGTGGCTGATGGTCAGCCGCGTCGAGTACCCCAAGCCGACGGGCCGCCTGGCGGTGGCGATGCTCGGCTGGATCGTCGCGAGCATGGGACTGCTGGCGGCCTGGGCGTTCGACGCTCCGGGCGGCGAGCTGCTGCTGCAGACCGGCTGCGCGCTCCAGGTCGTGCTCGGCGCGGTCATCCCGCTCTTCGCCACGGCCCGCCGTGTGCACACCTTCCGCGACAACCGCCGCGAGGCCAGGACGGCCGCGCAGGGCTGAGCGGATGTGACCGTACAGAGGTGAACTCAGCGGTGTGGCCCGGGTTTTACGCCCGGGCCACACCGCTTTCTCTGGGTCATGTCTGGCCCCTTACGGGCCGTGCGGCTCAGCGGCTCACAGGCGTTCCTGTGCGAGGCGCTCCGCGAGCTGCTCCAGCAGCGGCCCCGCCTGGGCGCGGCAGCGGGCCTCGTCCTTCTCCAAGTCCGTGAGGGCGTAGGCACGTTCGATGCCGGCGCCCTTGAGGGCCTTGTTGTCCAGGGCCAGCCGTCCGCACACCGCGAGGACCGGC
>NZ_LJGW01000138.1:8678-36511 GCF_001751255.1 Streptomyces nanshensis
GCCTTGCCGTGCAGGGTCTGCTCGTCGAGGGAGCCCTCGCCGGTGATGACGAGGTCGGCACGGCCGAGGGCGTCGGCGAAGCCGAGCACCTCCAGCAGGACGTCGATACCGGGCCGGAAGGCGGCGTTCAGGCCGACGAGGGCGCCGTAGCCGATGCCGCCCGCCGCGCCCGCGCCCGGCGCCTCGGCGGTCTCCGCCGCGCGCGGGCCGACGGACTCGCCCATCACCTTCACGAAGTGGGTGAGGGCGGCGTCGAGGACCTGGACGTCCTGTTCGCCGGCGCCCTTCTGCGGACCGTAGACGTGGGCGGCGCCCTTCGGGCCGGTCAGCGGGTTGTCGACGTCGCTGGCGAGGACGACCTCGACGTCCGCGAGCCGCTCGTCGAGCCCGGAGAGATCCGCGGAGACCATCTCGACCAGCGGGCCGCCGCCGTGCGGCACCGGGTCGCCGTCCTCGTCCAGGAAGCGCGCCCCGAGTGCTTCGAGCATGCCGGCGCCGCCGTCCGTCGTCGCGGAGCCGCCGACGCCGAGCACGACGGTGCGGGCGCCGGCCTCGACGGCGGCGAGGATCAGTTCGCCGGTGCNACCGCGGGTGGTGGCGGTCAGCGGGGCGTAGACGCCGGGGGGCATCAGCTCCAGGCCGGACGCCTGGGCCATCTCGACCACGGCCGTGCCCTCGTGCAGGGCGAAGGCCGCCGTGACGGGGGCGCCCAGCGGTCCGGTGACCTCGTGTTCGCGGCGCTCGAATCCGGCCGCGACCGCCGCCGCGACGGTGCCGTCGCCGCCGTCGGCCACGGGCAGCGCCTCCACACTCGCGTCGGGCCGCGCCCGCCTGATCCCGGTCGTGATCCGCTCGGCGGCCTCGACGGCCGTCAGCGATCCCTTGAACTTGTCCGCGGCGATCAGTACGCGCGCCGTCGTCGTCATGGTTCTGCCCCTGGGTCTGTTTACGTTCGAACAGGCAGTCGCGCCGATGCGACCTTATCCGCCACGTGCCCCCGGCCACCATGGGCTACGCGATGTAAGCGCTGCGCGGAGGCTCCCGTACCGGAACGCGTTCTGCGGGAGGGCGGCGCGCGGCGCTCCGCGGGTCGCTCAGGGACGCTGCCGCAGCCGCCGCCAGACGGCACGTGCGGCGTGATGTCCTGCCATTCCGTGCACGCCGGGGCCGGGCGGCGCCGAGGAGGAGCACAGGAAGACGGCGGGGTGCGCGGTGCCGTAGGGCTCGCGCGTCAGTTTCGGACGGATCATCAACTGGAGTCCGTCGGCGGCGCCCGCGCAGAAGTCGCCGCCGACGTAATTGGCGTTGCGGGCGGCGAGTTGGGGCGGTCCGGCGGTGGCACGGGCCAGGACGCGGTCGCGGAACCCCGGTGCGAAGCGCTCCAGTTGGGCTTCCACGGCCTCGGTGGCGTCGCCCTCCCAGCCGTTCGGTACGTGTCCGTACGCCCAGAAGACGTGCTTGCCCGCGGGGGCGCGGGTGGGGTCGACGAGGCTGGGCTGAGCGGTGATCAGGAAGGGGCGCTCGGGGGCGCGTCCGGCGACGGCGTCCTCCAGCGCGGTGCCGATCGCGCCCGCCGTCGGGCCGACGTGGACGGTGCCCGCGCGGCGTGCCTCCTCGGACGTCCAGGGCACCGGCCCGTCCAGGGCGTAGTCGATCTTGAAGACGCTCGCGCCGTACCGGAAGGCGTCGTAGGCGTTGCCCAGGCCGGCGATACGGGCGAGGGCGCGCGGCGAGGTGTCGAAGACATAGGCGCGCGCCGGGGGCAGTTCGTCGAGGCGCTTGACCTCGGTGCCGGTGTGGATCTGCCCGCCCTTCGCGCGTAGATATGCGGCGAGGGCGTCGGAGATCGCCTGCGAGCCGCCGCGCGGTACCGGCCACCCGGCCCGGTGCGCGGCCAGCGCGAAGGTCAGCGCGGCCCCGCTCATCGCGGGCGTGGAGAGCGGCGCGATGACATGGCCGCCCATGCCCGCCATCAGCGCGCGTGCCTTCTCGTCCCGGAAGCGGAGGTTGAGCAGGGAGACCGGCTGAAGGGCCGTCAGGCCGAACCGGGCCAGCAGCAGCGGGTGTTGGGGGAAGCGGCCGTTGAACCAGGAGCCCATGCCGAGGAAGTCCTCGGCCAACTCGTCCCAGCGCGGCAGGAAGGGCTCGACCATGCGCCGGTAGGCGGCGGCGTCGCGCGGACCCAGCGAGCGGGCCGTCTCGCTGACGGAGCGGGCGAGGACGGCCGACGTGCCGTCGGGGAAGGGGTTGGCCATGCACAGTTCGGGGTGCAGCCACTCCAGCCCGTACTGCTCCAGCGGCATGCTGGTGAAGGCGGGCGAGACGGCGGCCGTGGGGTGCACCGCCGAGCACGGGTCGTGCCGGAAGCCGGGCAGTGTCAACTCCTCGGTGCGCGCGCCGCCTCCGACGGTCTCCCTCGCCTCGAAGACCTCGACGGAGAAGCCGCGTCGGGCCAGTTCGACTGCCGCGGTCAGACCGTTGGGCCCTGCTCCCACGACGACCGCGTCACGGATCGATGGCACTTGCGGCTCTCCCCTCGCCTGTGAGGTCACGTGCCGTACCCGGTCAACGTCCGGCGCGCAGCAGCCCCACCATACGCCGGGCCGTACCGGCGTCCCGCGCCGCGGTGAAGGGCAGCGCGTTGCCTCCGGCGAGCCGGAAGGGACGGTCGTCGACGGTGCGGCTCTCGCCGCCCGCCTCGGACACCAGCAGCAGCCCCGCGGCGTGGTCCCAGGCGGCCTCCCAACTGAAGGCGACGGCGTCGAGCGCGCCGCGGGCGATGGCCAGATACTCCAGGCCCGCGGAGCCGCAGGGGCGCGGGTCGACGCCCTCGGTGCGCAGCCCGAGCAGCGAGTGCTTCTGCTCGTCGGTGGTGAAGTCCGGGTGGGAGGTGGCCACTTCGAGCACCGTGCCCTCGGCCGGCGAACCGGCGCGCAGCGCCTCGCCGTTGAGCAGGGCGCCGCCGCGGTGGCGGGCGATGGCCATCTCGCCGGGGACCGGCGCGTACGTCCAGGAGGCGAGGACCTCGCCGTAGCGGGCGAGGGCGACCAGCGTGCAGAAGCCCTCGTGTCCGTGGACGAACTGCCGTGTGCCGTCGATGGGATCGACGATCCACACCGGGGCGTCGCCGTGCAGCGCCTCGTAGGTGGCGGGCTTGGCGTGCACCGTCTCCTCGCCGACGACGACGGAGCCGGGCACCAGGCGCACCAGCTCCCTGCTGAGGTACTCCTCGGCGCGTTGGTCGGCGACGGTGACCAGGTCGTGCGGCCCGCTCTTCTGCACCACCTCGTCGTCGGAGAGCTCTCTCCAGCGCGGCGTCACCTCCTCCGCCACGGCCCTGCGGACGACGCCTTCGACTGCGGAGACCAGCTCATCGTCGATCATGCGCCCATGAAAGCACGCGGGGGTCGGCGGCGCCGCCCGCCGGGACGAGGTCACCGGCCGACCGCATAGCCCTGCATGCCGCGCGCGTTGGCGCCGGCGCTGAGGACTCCGCTCTCCGGGTCGCGGGCGACGGCGCACAGCCTGCCCTCCGACCAGGCCGGGCCGACGGAGACGTCGTGGCCGCGCCGCCGCAGGCCCTCGATGACCGAACGGGGCGTACGGGACTCGACGGTGACGCTGCCGGGGTGCATCTCCCGCGGATAGAAGGAGCCGGGGAAGCTGTCGGTGTGCCAGTCGGGGGCGTCGATGGCGCCCTGGAGGTCGGGCCCGCCGCGTATCTGCGGTCGCAGCGCGGCGGCGAGCAGGAAGTGAAGCTGCCACTGGTCCTGCTGGTCGCCGCCGGGTGTGCCGAAGGCGAGCACCGGCCGTCCGCCGCGCAGCGCCAGGGACGGGGAGAGGGTGGTGCGCGGACGGCGGCCCGGCGTCAGGGAGTTGGGCAGTCCGGGCTCCAGCCAGGCCATCTGCAGACGGGTGCCGAGCGGGAAGCCGAGCTCGGGGACGACGGGGTTGGAGTGCAGCCAGCCGCCGCTGGGGGTGGCGCTGATCATGTTCCCCCAGCGGTCGACGACGTCGATATGGCAGGTGTCGCCGCGCGTCTCGCCGGTGCGGGCGACGGTGGGCTCGCCGGCGCCGGCGCGGAACGCGGCGTTCCCGCCGGCGAATCCGGGGTCGGGGGTGAAGCTGCCCTCGCGGCCCTCGGCGACGGCGGTGGCGTGTGCGGAGAGCCGGGGCGTGCGGCCCTCGGGGCTGCCGGGGCGCAGTGCGCGGGACGCGCTCTCGCCGACGAGGGTGCGCCGCTCCGCGTTGTACTCCTGCGAGAGCAGGGCCTCGACGGGGACGGCGGAGGCGCCGTCGGCGTCGCCGTACCACGCCTCGCGGTCGGCCATGGCGAGCTTGGTGCCCTCGATGAGACGGTGGACGAACGCGCCGTCGGCGGAGGCGGAATCAGCGGCGCCGGAGTCAGGGGCGGCATCGGTGCCTTCGAAGCGCACGTCGTCGGCCGTCAATCCGTCCGGCAGCAGCGCGAGTTGCTGGAGCAGCGCGGGGCCCTGCGACCAGGGTCCGGCCTTGCAGACCGTCCAGCCGTTCCAGTCGTAGGTGACCGGGTCCTCGTACGCGGCCTCCCAGCCGGCGAGGTCGTCGCCCGTGAGGGTGCCGGTGTGGCGCTCGCCGGAGGTGTCCATGGTGGGGCGTGCCGACGCGGCGACGAGCGCCTCGGCTATGAACCCCTCGCGCCATATGCGCCGTGCGGCCTCGATGCGCTGCTCGCGGCCGGGGCCCGCCGCGGCGGACTCCTCCAGCAGACGGCGCCAAGTCGCCGCCAGCGCGGGGTTCTTCAGGAGTGCGCCGGGGGCGGGTGCCTCTCCTCCGGGGAGATAGAGGGCGGCGGAGGTGGTCCACTCGGTCTCGAAGAGCTCCCGTACGGTCTCCACCGTCTCCCCGATGCGTTCGACGGCGGGGTGCCCGCGCTCGGCGTAGCCGACGGCGTGGCCGAGGACGCGTTCCAGGGAGAGCGTGCCGTAGTCGCGCAGCAGCGTCATCCATGCGTCGAAGGCGCCGGGCACGGCGGCCGCGAGCGGACCGGTACCGGGGACCAGGCCGAGGCCGAGCGAGGTGTAGTGCTCGATGCTCGCGCCGCGCGGCGCGACTCCCTGGCCGCACAGCACCCGTACGGGGCCGTCGGCGGGCGCGATGAGGACGGGCACCTCGCCCGCGGGCCCGTTGAGGTGCGGTTCGACGACGTGCAGCACGAAGCCCGCGGCGACGGCGGCGTCATAGGCGTTGCCGCCGTCCTCCAGCACGGCCATCGCGGTCTGGGACGCGAGCCAGTGGGTGGAGGAGGCCATGCCGAAAGTGCCTTGGAGGGTGGGACGGGTCGTGAACACGGGCGGTACGGCTCCTCGTTGGTGCGGGGGCTGAGGGCGGCGACGCCGACGTGGGTGGGCCCGGGGCAGCGCGCGGCGCGGGTGCCTCCGTACGGCGGCGGTCGAGGGCTGCGGCGGTCGGGGGCGGCGGCGAGGGACGAGGGTGGGTGAAGCGGCGGTGCCGACAGTCTGCGTCCCGGCCCCGGCCTCGGGGAAGACGGAGAGGCGCAGATCTCCCGGCGGTACGGTCCGCTGCCGTGGCGTACGTGGCCGACGTGACCGATGTGCCCGCGACCAGGGGCTGGACGGTGAACTCACCGGCCCCCAGGCCTTGTTCACCGGCACCGCGCAGAACCGCCGTACGCCGGCGGGCAGAAGACACCCTCCGCCGGGCCCCCGTCTCCGGAACTTCACCCGTCCCTCACGCCAACCGCACAGGCGCCGCGCCGCGTTGGCGCAGCCTCCGTACGCCGCTCTCCGGGCCGCCGGACGCCCCGACCGGGCGGGCGTCGATAACCAGCCACGTCAACACCGGTCGGACACCGGCCCGGCTCCCGTCCGCCGATCGCAAAACCCCAGTTCGTGGTCGACGGTTGGAGGCTCCGTCCTACACTTGCCCGGGGCGGTGCAGTGGCTGGTCCGTTCGCCTGCGAGTGCAGTGCGCAAGGTCTAGTGTGTTTTGCTCAGCCTCGGCTGCTCGGGAGGGACGAGGACACAGGGGCACGCCATCGTCGGCCTGGCCGGAAACGGCCGGGGGGCTACGTTGCGTCGGCGCACCGGTCGCCGGGTCCGTGCATCACTCACGGCCCGCCGGACGGCCGCTCCCACCCGAGAACTGCCGGCGACAACTACGGGGAAGGGACCCATGCCTGACGACGCCCGCGATCGCATCGACGACTTCCGGGACAGCGCCGACGTGGACGCGCAGATCCTGGAGCAGCTCAAGAACGCCGGTCCCAGCGAGGGCCTCGACAACACCGGGTCGGTCAAGGTCGACCTGGACACGGAAGGAAAGCTCGCCGGGATCCGGGTCGACCCCGACTGGAACCGGTCCCTCCGGGGCACCGAGCTGAGCTCCGCCGTACTCGAGGCGTACCAACAGGCCGCCACGAAGCGCCTGGAGGGCTGGGGCGAGCAGATCGAGCGCGCCGAGGCGGATCCGCCGCGTCCGCGGCCACGGCCCGGGATGTCCGACACGGTGGCCGGTCAGCTCTTCGAGCGCTTCGAGCAGACTGGCGCGACGATCGACGACACACGGGCCATGAACAAGCTCCTGGACATGCTCGACGAACTCGAGGGTGCCATGGACCAGGCCAGCGCCGACGCGGACTCGATGGCCACCACCGAGGTCACCGGCCGGAGCAGCTCGGGGCACGTCACCGCCACCGTCTCCGGGACGGGCGACCCGGTCGGCCTGGACTTCGACACACGCTGGCTTGAGCGCGCCCACGCCTTCAACATCGGCCGCGAAGCGACCGAGGCGCTGGAGCAGGCCCGCCGCCGGCTCGCCGAACGGACCGAGGAGAGCCCGCCGTTCGCCCGGCTCTCCGCCCTCGCAGCCCTCGCCGAGAACCCGTCCGACCTGGCCGACTACCTCGGGATCGAGAACACCCCGCCCCCCGGTTCTCCCCGCTGAGACCGTATCCGCGAACCGCTGACGAACCGCCGACGAACAGGAGCCACCGATGACTTTCAAAGCGTCCATGGAGGCGTTGACCAAGGATGCCAAGCGCTGGGACGACACGGCCTCGATGCTGCAGACCGCCAAGGGCGACTGCGCGGACATGACCCTGCGCGCCCAGGACTTCTCCTTCATGGGAGGCGACGTCCACAAGCAGTACGAGCAGGTGCGCTCGTTCATGGAGGACTACCTGCGCGACGGCGAGCGCGAGACCTCCGGCGCCGCGGACGCGCTCCGCAAGGTGCACAACACCTACCAGGGCAGCGACGACGACGCGAAGTCACGCCTCAAGTCGGCCTGGGAATGGCAATGAGCCACTGAGCCGTAGCTGCGACAAGCCCCAACGACCAGTACCGCAACGGGAGACAGAGACACCACCATGGACATCAACGAACTGATCCAGAAGATCGTCGACAAGCTCGACCGCATCCGCGACCTCGTCAAGCAGGTCCAGAGCAAGATCAACGGACTGCTGTCCCACGTACCCGGGTTCCTGCACTGGGTCATCTCGAAGGTCGAGGACCTCTGGAACAAGTTCTGCGACAAGATGTCGGAGTTCTGGGACTGGTTCACCGACAAACTCGCCTACGCCGGCGATCCGTTCCTCCTCAAGGACACCGGCGAGAAGTGGAACAGCAAGCTCGGTGTCCCCGCCCACCGGCGGGCGACCGAGGTGGATTCGGACGACCTGCTGGTGGACGACAACTGGACGGGCAGCGCGGCCAGCGCCTACAAGTCCAAGATCGGCGGCCAGAAGGACGCGCTCAACCTGGTCGGGCGCAGCTACGCCTCCGGTGTCTCCTCCGCCCTCAACACCATGAAGACCGGTATCTGGATCTTCTGGATCGCGATCGTGAGCGCGCTGGTGGTGGCCACTCTGGCGTTCATCGCCGGTATCGGCGCCGAGGGCACCATCATCGGCATCCCGGCGGGTCTGCTGGCGCAGATCTCGGCCGTGGTCGGCTTCCTGCTCGCCGCCGGCGGCGCCACCGTGGCGCTGAAGTTCGCCGCCGACGACTCCGCCTCGTCGCTGCGCAACCTCAGCAACTACAGCGACAAGTGGCCCAGCTTCGCCCTCAGCTGATGCGGAACGGTGCATAGATGACAACCAGTGTTCCCGACGCCACCGTCAAGCGGTTCCTGACGGTCCTCGGCGTCCTCGCGCTCTTCTGGACGCTGCTGCACGCGGGGCTCACCGCCGTGGCGCTGACGTCGGGGCAGACGTCCGGCTCGATAACCGGGGCGCTCCAGGTGATGACGTACACCTCGCCGATCCTGGCGCTGCTGTCCTTCTGCGGTGCCGGCCTCGCCTTCTCGGGCCGGACGGCGACCCGCCGGCCGGGGCTCGCGGGCGTGGCCTTCCTGGTCATGGCACTGGTGATCGCGATGGTGGCGGCCGGGTGTGCGGGCATGCTGATCCGGGACGCGGAACCGTGGGTGCTGTTCTGGCTGCCGATCAACCTCCCGCTGATCGTCGCGGTGATCGTCTTCCGGAGGGTCTTCCGGTCCGCCCAGCGCAGCCGGCTGCGTGACGGACCCGACTGGGCCGGGACCGGCACGTCCCGGTGACCGGCCGGCACCACCCGGCCCTCCCGCCGGGCTCGCGGGCGGCGACCACGACAGGGTCGTCGCCCGCACCCATGCCCGTGCCCGTATCCGTACTCGTATCCGTACCCGTACTCAAGTCCGGCCGGAGGCAGGCTTCTTGGCGCACATGAGCGACTCCGACGGGCACGCCCCGCAGCCTCCCGGCGAACCGGCGCCGGGTGCCTCGGCCCGCGGCCCGCTCGTGGCGATCCTCACCGGGGCCGGAATCTCCACTGACTCCGGCATCCCCGACTACCGCGGCCCGCAAGGGCTGTGGCGCACGGATCCGGAGGCGGAGAAGCTCGTCACGTACGACTATTACATGAACGATCCGGACATCCGCCGCCGCTCCTGGCGGATGCGCCGCGACAGCACCACCTGGGGCGCCCGGCCGAACGCCGCGCACGAGGCGGTGGCGCGGCTGGAGCAGACCGGGGTGCCGGTGCGGGTGATCACACAGAACGTGGACGGACTGCACCAGCTCGCCGGGCTGCCGGACCGCAAGGTGCTGGAGCTGCACGGCAGTTCACGCACGGTGCTCTGCACGCGGTGCGCGGCGCAGAGCACGATGGCCGAGGCCCTGGAGCGGGTCGAGGCGGGCGAGGAGGACCCCGGGTGCCGGGAGTGCGGGGGCGTCCTCAAGTCCGCGACGGTCATGTTCGGGCAGGCCCTCGACCCGGAGGTGCTGGGGGAGGCGGTGGCCGTGGCCAAGGCGTGCGACGTCTTCGTCGCCGTCGGGACGTCGTTGCAGGTGCAGCCGGCCGCGTCCCTCGCGGAGGTCGCCGCGAGCCACGGTGCGCGGCTCGTCATCGTCAACGCCGAGCCCACACCGTACGACGCCCTCGCGGACGAGGTCGTACGCGAGCCGATCGGTACGGCGCTGCCCGCGCTGCTGGCGGAGCTGGGCGGGGACTGAACGGCGGGCGCCCGGCGTACGGCCCGGCGGCCCTCACCGCGCGGTGCGCAGCCGGACGTGCCACCAGCCGCCGGCCCCGTCCGCACCCGCCGGTGTCTCGCGCCCGTCGTCCGGTCCCGGTTCCGGCCCGGGCCCCGACTCCAGCTCCGCGCCCAGCTCGTGCGTACGCGGCGCTCCGCTCTCCTTCCAGCGGCGGACGAGTCCGGTGAGCGCGTCGAGCGCGGGGGATCCGGAGTCGTCGGCGAAGAGATGGGCCCCGGTGACGAGCGCGGCGTGCGCGGTGCCGTCCGGGGTGAGGACGCCGAGGCCGATGCCGTTGCCGCGCTCCAGGGTGGCTTCGAGCAGGCCCTCGGGGCGTACGGCGAGGAGCCAGTTCTTCAGGTGGTACCACCCGGCTCCCTCGACGGGCGTGGCCGCGGTGTGCCGCCCGCCGGTGAGCGCCGTCAGGAACGCGGCCGCATCGGACGGATCGCACGAGCCGAGGACGGTCGCCGAACGCCCGCTGCCGTCAGGGGCGTCGACGTGGGTGACGTCCTCGCGGCGTTCCGGCGCGATCATCGGCATATAGCCGCCGTGGAAGACCTCGGCCCGGTGCGGCTCCTCCCCCGCGCCCGCCGTGATGCGCGCGATCGCATAGCCGTTGGGCAGGTCGCCGACGCGGACGCCGCTCAACAGCACGCCGCCCGGCCGCAGTTGACGCAGCCAGGCGTCCGGCACGGCGGGCGGTGTGGTCCCGGCGAGGATGCGGTCGTAGGGGGCGCGGGGCGCATGTCCGGCGAGGCCGTCGCCGACGACGACCGATACGCGGTCTCCGTGGGCGGCATAGAGGGCCTTGGCGCGCCGGGCGAGGCCGGGGTGGATCTCGACCGCCGTCACCTGCCCCTCCTCGCCCGCGAGTCGGGCGAGGAGCGCGGCGGAGAGTCCCGAACCGAGGCCGATGTCCAGGACGTTCGCGCCGGGCGGTACGTCCAGCACGGCCAGATGGCGGTGGGTGACCTCGGCGGGTGTGCAGGGGCGTACGGCACGGCCGTCCGCGCCGTGGAAGCGCTCGGCGGGTACGGCGGCCACGGCGCGGCCGAGCGCCGTCCCGGCGTTCTCGGGATCCCCGGAGTTCGCGTGCATCGAGCCGTCCTCACGTCCTCGTCCCGCGTTCTGGGTTGTGCGCGCGCCGGTCCCGCGTCGCGTCCGCGCCCGCGTCCGCCACGCCGTTGGCGCCGTAGCCGTACGCGCCCGTACGCCCCGTACCGACGCGGCAGCAGCCTACGCACCGAGCGGCCCGCCGACCGGCGCACGGCCCGCACACGCACCACCCACCCCCGCAATGACGGGCCGAAGTCCCGCCGCGTACGCCGCAGTTGGCCGCGCCCCGCCTGGCGGCGCACTCGCCGCAACTCCTACGATGCTGGTCATCACGGGGAGGAGCACTTACGTGGCACAGCGTGTGGGACGTCTGGAGATGGGCGTCGGCTGGATCATCCGGAACCTGGACGTCGTCATCGCCGTCGGACTGGGCCTCACCGTCGGACTCCTGGACGTCTTCGGGGACGTCATCAGCGACGACGTCTCCTCCGGCGCGACCCTCCTGGTGCTCGGCGCGCTCGCGGTCGGCTCCATGACCGAGCGTGTGCGCCGCAAGTCCGACATCCAGGAGGTCTCGGCGGACACCCGCCGGGCCCTGGAGGACCTGGCGATGGTGCGTTCCCTGTCCGGCAACGAGGTCGCCGAGGCGCTGAGCAAGGCGCGGGAGCAGACCAACCGCTGGTATTTCAAGGGCGGTACGGGCACCTATCTGCGGGCGGTCACGCTGCCGCGCTGTGTGGAGACGGCCACGCGGCTGCGCACACCGCTCAGCATCAAGATCGACATCATCAACCCCGGCAGTGAGAAGACCTGTTCGGACTACGCGCGCTTCCGGCAGACCTTCGCCCGGCAGCGCAACGTCGACGCGGCCAACGCCTGGACGGCGACGCGTACGCGCAAGGAGTCCTACGCGACCGTGCTCGCCGCGTGCTGGTACCGGCAGCGGCTGGACACCCTGGAGGTCAGCGTCCACCTCTCCTCCGGCGTGCCCACGCTCCGCTTCGACCTCTCCGAGTCCTGCCTGGTCATCACGCAGGACGACCCGAACCGCGTCAACCTGCTCGTCGCCCGCGACCAGCCGCTCTACGACTACTACGTGACCGAGCTGCACCAGAGCAGGGAGCAGGCCGAGCGCCTCGACCTGCACGCGCTGCCGCCGCTGAGCGACGAGCCCACGGTCGACGAAGTACGCGCCGTCTTCGACCATTTGGGGCTGCCGCTCCCCGCCGTCTTCACCGACGGCGACGTCGGCGAGATCATTGACAAGGCACTGCACGCCGAGGACCCGTACCGGAGGTGAACCGCACCGCCGCCATGGACTACGACGAGCTCGAAGACGCGCTGCGCAGCGGTGCTTCAACGGACGGGCCGCGCGCGGCGGTTGCCGGCGTCCTCGGTGACATCGTCTCCGGCGCACGGGACTTACGCGCCGTACGGCATCCGCTGGGCTTCCTCTGTCTGCCCGTCGTACGCGAGGGCGGACGCGGCGTGTGCGTGCACCTCTTCGACGGCGACGCCGACGCCGGGCCCGCGGATCCCTTGGATCCCGCCGCCTCCGGTGTGCACGCCCACAGTTGGGAGCTGCTGAGCTACGTCGTCTACGGACGGGTCGCCAACGTCCCCGTACGGGTGGACGATTCAATACCCGCTGACTCCGGCGAGGCGACGCACCGCGTCTTCGAGGTGCACAGCGCCCGGGACGGCACCGACGAACTGCGGCCCACCGAGCGGCTGGTGCACAGCGAGCCCGGTCCGGAGCACGTCAGCGGCGGCGGCGAGACGTACACGCTGGCGGCGGGCCAGTTCCACTCCACGGTCGTACGGGGCGGTGAGCCCGCGGCGACGCTCGTGCTGGGCCGGACGCTGCCGGGACGCTCCGACCTCTTCCTCGGACCACTGCACGGCCACGGCCACCGCACGGTGCGCCGGCTGTGCGGCGCAGAAGACACCAGGCAGACCGTGCGGGCGGCGCTGAGGAGGGTCCATGGCGGGCAGCGGTAGTGACGCGGGCGCGACGGCGCGGGACGACGGAGGGACGCGGCGACGACGCGAGGGGCCCGGCGGCGGCGCGGGCGAGGGCGCCGGTGAACTCCGCGTCCACGAGCGGAAGTACGCCCATGAGCAGAAGGTGGCCGTCGCCGCCGCCGAGGAGGCCGGTGCGCTGCTGCGGGCCCGCTTCGGCGAGGCGCACACCGTACGCAGCAAGGGCGACGGCGGCGACGTCGTCACCGATCTGGACCTGGCGTCCGAGGAGGTCGTGCTCGCCGCGCTGCGCACGCACTTCCCGCACGACCGGATCGTCTCGGAGGAGGCCGGTCTGCTCGACGCCGCCGGCAGCCGTACGTGGCTGGTGGATCCGCTGGACGGCACCAACAACGTCGCGATAGGGCTCACCGCGTACGCCGTGGGGATCGCGCTGTGCGTGGACGGCTCCCCGGTGGTCGGCGTCGTACACGAACCGGTGACGGGACGCACCTGGCGCGCGGCGCTCGGACAGGGCGCGTGGTGCGACGGTCGGCGGCTGACCGGGCCGTGCGGGCGCTCGCCTGCGTCCGGGCCCGTGCTGGCCTGGACACAGGGCCACGCCGTGGGCCGCGGCGACGGGCGGGCGCTGGCGCTGCGCGGCGCGCTGGAGCTGCACGCCCGGCGGGTGCTGCAACTGTGGGCGCCGCTGCTGGGCTGGACGATGCTGGCGAGCGGCACCATCGACGGGTACGTGGGCTACCGCGCGGAGGGTGTGGACTTCCCGGCGGGCGCGCTGCTGGCGAGTGAAGCAGGCGTGGAATTCCGTACGTTGGCGGGCGGCGCGTTCCAAGTCGGCTTCGACGGGCCGGACTCGGGGCGCAGCTTCGTGGCGGCGCGGGGCGAGATGCTGCCGTCGCTGCTGGACCTCGTCTCGGCGGCGTCCCCGGCGGCGGCACGCGGCTGACGGCCGAGGCGCGGCGGAACCTCCGGCCGTCACCGTCGAAAAGCCCGCCCCCACACGGGAGTTGAGCCGGTCGCACGGAGAGGCGGCGCGGACGAGTCCTCCCTCAGACGAGGGCGAGCACCGCCGTGGACGCCAGCGTCGCCGTCGTCGCCAGCACGAACCCCGTACCGACGAAGCGCCCGAGGGGGATGCGCGTGCCGTGCGTACGGCACCGCTCGAACCACAGCAGGGTCGCGAGCGAGGCCCACGGCGTGACGAGGGGACCGACGTTGGTCCCGATGAGCAGCGCCAGCAACTGGTGCTTGTTGCCGACCGGTACGGCCGCCTCCCCCGCGAGATAGACGGGGAGGTTGTTGAGGACGTTGGAGAGCCCGGCGCCGACGCCCGCCGAGCGCAGCATGCCCGCCAGACCCCCGTCCGAGCCGACGGCGGCGGTCAACAGCTCATGCAGACCATGGGCGTTGACGGTCTCCACGACGAGGAACATCCCCGGTACGAGCATCAGCAGCCGCCAGGGGACGAGCGAGAGCCGCAGATCCGCCCGCCGCCGCAGCGCGAAGGCCGCGACGACGACGAGCGCCGCCGTCAGCGAGGCCGACCACAGCGGGACGTCCGCGACGAGGATGGCCAGCAGGAAGCCTGCGCACGCCAGCGCGCACACCCGGAAGAGCACCGGGTCGGACGGGCGCAGCGGCTCCGGCGGTATGTAGCTCTCGGAGCCGCGGCGGCCACGGCGCCAGTAGAAGCCCCACAGACAGGCCATCGTGACCAGGATCGAGGCGAGTTGGGGCGCGCCCATGACGGCGGCCATACCGGCGGGCGACAGGGCGACGCGGTCCGCCGCGAGCAGATTGGTCAGGTTGGAGACGGGCAGCAGCAGGCTGGCGGTGTTCGACAGCCAGACCGTCGTCATCGCCAGCGGCACGGCCGCGATGCCCACGCGGGTCGCCAGCGCGAGCATGACGGGCGTGAGCAGCACCGCCGTCGTGTCCAGGTTGAGCGTGATGGTGGTGACGGACGCGAAGAGCACGCACAGCCCGAAGAGCAGCGCGTAGCTGCCCTTGCCGGTGCGGGCGACCCAGGAGGCGATGGCGTCGAAGACCTGTGCCTTGCCGGTCAGTTCGGCCATGACGATCACCGTGGCGAGGAAGACCAGCAGCGGACCGACGCGGGTCATCGCGTCCTGCGCCGGACGCAGGGGCAGCAGCCCGGTGGCGACCAGGAGGAGACCGCAGACCAGGAGCCCGGCCGCGAGCCAGTCCAGTGGATGCACGCTCTTCAGGATTCGCACGGCCACAGAATCGCACACGTGCCGTGAGGGCGGCGTCGCTGCCTGTCGTACCCGAAGGTGCCCGGCACGGCCCTCGCCTCCTACGATGCTCCCATGGCGAACAACGGGGAACTGGTGGGGCAGGCACGGGACTTGGACTTCTTCATCAGCTACTCCCCCGCGGACGAGCAGTGGGCCGCGTGGATCGCCTGGACGCTGGAGGAGGCCGGATACCGCACGGTCATCCAGGCGTGGGACTTCGTGCCCGGGACGAACTTCATCGACTTCATGGACCGCGGCGTCAGCGACTCCGTCGCCGTCATCGCCGTGCTCTCCAGCCACTACGAGCGCTCGACGTACGGGCGGATGGAGTGGCAGGCGGCGCTGCGCGCCGAACCGGAGGCGCCGGAACGGAAGTTGCTGACGGTACGGGTCGAGGACGTGCCCATCGAGGGGCTGCTCGCGACCATCACCTACGTCGACCTCGTGGGCGTCGACGACACGGAGACGGCGCGCAGCATGCTGCTCACGCGTGTCGGGCAGGCCGTGGAGGGCCATGCGCGTCCGTCGTCGCAGCCGGGCTACCCGGGCGGGAACGGTTCGGGCGGCGCCGGTCGCGCGACGGGACTGCCGGGCCAGCGCGGCGCGCACCCCGGCCCGTACGAACAGCGCGACGGCGGCGACGGGTACGACGGCCGGGACGCCCCGCACGCGGAGAACGAGGGCCGGTATGGAGGCCATGAGGCCGACGCACAGCGCCCGTTGGGCCGCACCGGCTGGCCGGGCCGGCGCCGTCCCGCACGGGCCCCGCTCTATCCGGCGGCCCCGGGCAGCGGCACCGCGCCGCAGGAGACCCTGTCCGTGCTGCATGTGGCGGGGCCCAACTTCGGCCGCGGACGCGAACCGGACACGCTGCTGCGGGAGATGTGGAGCGACCTGGTCGAACTCAAGGACGCCGGGGCGCCGTCACCCGATCTGCTCGTCGTCTCCGGCGATCTGAC
Organism: Streptomyces nanshensis; assembly: GCF_001751255.1. GTDB lineage: Bacteria > Actinomycetota > Actinomycetes > Streptomycetales > Streptomycetaceae > Streptomyces > Streptomyces nanshensis_A. Next base: position 24,452 of record NZ_LJGW01000138.1, read on the forward strand.
CGCCTCCGGCAGTCCCCGCGAGTGCGACCAGGCGCTGAACTTCCTCACCGGGCTGCGCTCCCAACTCGACCTGCCGCCGCAGCGGTTGGTGGTCGTACCCGGCACACAGGACGTCAGCCAGGCCGCGTGCCGCGGCTACTTCCACACCTGCGAGGCGGACGAGGTGCCGCCGCAGCCGCCGTACTGGCCCAAGTGGCGCCACTACACCCGCCTCTTCCGCGGGCTGTACCACGGCATGGACACCGTCTTCGAAAGCGACCAGCCCTGGACGCTCTTCCCCGTGCCCGAACTGCACACCGTCGTCGCCGGGTTCAACTCCTCCATCGCCTTCAGCCACCGTACGGACGACCAGTACGGCTTCCTCGGGCGCGACCAGGCCACCTGGTTCTCCGAGGCGCTGCGCACCTACGAGGACGAGGGCTGGCTGCGCCTCGGCGTGGTGCGGCACCCGCTCACCGCGGGACGGCAGCGCCCCGGCGACGCCCCGGGCGGCCCCGGTCCGCTGCGCGACGCCGACACCTTCGCCCGGCTCACCGCGCGCAGGCTGCACCTGGTACTGCACGGTCCTACGGGCGGTCCCCGCACCACCTCCTCGGAGCCCTCGTACGGGCAACTGTCCACGCCCGCCGGTGAGTTGCCGCTCTTCGGCTCCGCCGCCCCGGCCCGCTGCGAGCTGCTGCGCATCGGTCCGCGCGGCGTCACCCGCTGGACGGACGAGGCGGGCGCCGAGCCCGCCGACTTCCCCCTGGAGTGGCGCTCGGCCCACCGGGTCTTCGCCGTCCCCGACGAGCCGGTGCCCGCGCTTCCCACGGCGGCGGCCGAGGACGGCGACGACGACCGTCCCCTCGACGAGCCCGCCGACTCGCTCGCCGAGCGCGTACGCGAGGTGTGCCGCGCACGGCGCGAGGGCGTACGGCTGCGCGACGTGCCCCGGCAGGAGGCGGGCGACATGGTGCAGCTCATGGCGACCTGGCACGAGGAGGGCGTGGTGCGCCAGCAGCGCATCGCGATCCACCCCGGTACGCCCACCGAGGCGGAGATCGACCGCTTCGTCGCACAGGCGCACGCGACGGACACCGGCTCGGAGGCGGAGATCGTCCACGAGGGGCCCGCGCCCGAGCGTCCGCTGCGCGAGCGCGCGAGCCGCCGCGGTGTGCGGGTGCGCAGCTTCCTGGAGTTCCAGGGCCTGCTGGACCTGCGTGCGTACGTCGCGGCCCAGACCGCGAGCCTGGCCGCCGACGACCGCTATCCCCCGGGCCTCTATCTGCCGGGGCGCTACCGCGACGCCGAACGCCCCGAAGGCGCCGAACGCAGCGGCCTCGTCGAGAACATGCTCGATCTGCTCGCCGCCGACCACGGCCGCTTCATACTGCTCCTCGGCGACTTCGGGCACGGAAAGACCTTCGCCCTGCGGGAGTTGGCCCGCCGCATCCCCGAACAGCTCCCGCATCTTACGCCGTTGTTCATCCCGCTGAACACCCTCGACCGCGCGCACAGCCTCGAAGGGCTGGTCGCCGCGCATCTGGCGAGCCACGGCGTCGACACCATCGATCTGCGGGCGCTGCGCTACATGCTGGGCCAGGGCCGCGTCGTGCTGCTCTTCGACGGCTTCGACGAGCTGGTCAACCGCGTCAGCTACGACCGCGCCGCCGACCATCTCCAGGTCCTCCTCGACGCGTCCGTCGACAACGCCAAGATCGTCGTCAGCAGCCGCACCCAGCACTTCAAGTCGCAGGCGCAGATCCTCACCGCGCTCGGCGAACGCGTCGGCATGCTGCCGCGCCGCCGTGTGCTCTCCCTGGAGGGCTTCGGGCCGGCCCAGATCCGTACGTACCTCGGCAACCGTTACGGCGACGAGGAGGTGGCCGCCCAGCGCTTCCGGCTGCTGGAGAACATTCCCGACCTGCTGGAGCTGTGCGCCAACCCCCGGCTGCTGAGCTTCGTCGCGGACCTGGCGCCGGAGCAGTTGCGCGCGGTCGCCGGAGCCGGGCGGGCGCTGAGCCCCGCCGGGCTCTACGAGGACGTCTTCTCCGCGTGGCTCGCCTTCGAGGAGCGCCGCGGCCAGGGCGGTCCCGGCGCCGCCCCCGGGCTGAGCGCCGAGCATCTCTGGGCCGCCGTCACCGCCCTCGCGCAGCGCCTGTGGGAGAGCGGGCGCAGCGCGCTGCGGCTGGACGAGCTGACCGAGACCGTCGCCGAGACCCTCAGCGGACTGGCGGGCAGCAGCGCGATGTCCACACAGGAGAGCGCCCAGGCGGTCGGCGCGGGCACCCTTCTGGCCCGTACGGAGGACGGCCTCTTCCACTTCATCCACGGCTCGGTCGTCGAGTGGCTGGTGGCCCGTGAGGCGGCGGCCCAACTCACCCGCGGCGAGGACGCGTTGCTCGCGGCGCGCCCCCTCACCCAGCTCGCCGTCGAGTTCTTCTGCGACCTCGCGGACCACACGCTGTGCACCGCGTGGGTGCAGGACGTGCTCAACTCCCCCGGCCCCCGTACGAGCGAGGCCGCGCGCGCCAACGCCGTACGGATCATCGACCGGCTGCGGGTGCCGGCCGACGCGGATCTGCGTGCCGCGCGGCTGGTCGGCGAGGACCTCTCGGCCCGCGACTTCTCCGGCGTCGACCTGACCGGCGCCGATCTGACGGACACCAGGCTGCTGGGCACCAATCTCGCCGGGGCCGTGCTGCGCGACGCCGTGCTCGTCGGCGCCCGCCTCGACGAGGCGGACCTGCGCGACGCGGATCTGACCGGGGCGGATCTGCGCCGGGCGCGGCTGACGCGGACGGATCTGCGCGGCGCGCGGCTGGAGGGCAGCCGCTGGATGCGGGCGGCGCTCATCGACCCGGTCACCGACGGGCAGCTCGACGCACCGGAGTTGGCGACGGCGGCGGTCGCGCCGGGCATGCCGGTGGAGGCGGGGCTGCGCCCGTCGGCCGTGGGCGTCCCGTACGGCTTCGACATGCGCACCAGCCGGCTGCCGGAGCCCGTCTCCTACAGCCCCGACGGCGAACTCCTCGCGGTGGGCAGCGAGGACGGCGGCGTGCTGGTCTGTGCGGCGGACACCGGACGGGCGGTGCGCACCCTGCACGGTCACGAAGGACGCGTCTACGCCGTGAAGTTCCGCGCGGGCGTGCTCGCGACGGGCGCCGCGGACGGCGAAGTGCGGCTGTGGGACCCGGTGTCGGGGCGCTGTCTGCACCGTCTGGAGGTCCACCCCGGGGGCGTGTGGCCGGTCGCGCTCGACGCGGAGGGCACCGTGCTGGCCACCGGCGACGCCGAGGGCCTGGTGACGCTGTGGAACGTGACGGGCCCCGACGCCGGAGCCCCGCTGCACCGGCTGCCCGGCCACGCCGCCCCCGTCTACACCGCGGTCTTCAGCCCCGACGGCGGCACGCTCGTCACCGGCGACGCGGACGCCGTGCTGCGGGTGTGGGACACCCGTACGGGACGGTGCACGGCCGAGCTGCACGAACACCAAGGGGCGCTCTACCGGGCGCGGTTCAGCCCGGACGGCACGCTGCTGGCCACGGGCGACCGCGGCGGCCGGGACGGGCAGGGCACCGTACGCGTCTGGGACATGACGGGGACGACGGCGGACGACGACGGCCGTTCCGGGGGCGAGGACGCTCAACCGCCGCGGCTGCTGCACGAGTTGACCGGCCACACCGGCCACGTCTACACCCTCGACTTCCATCCCGCCGCCGCGCTCCTCGTCAGCGGCGACACCGACGGCCGGGTCCGCCTGTGGGACCCGCGCACCGGCGCCGAGGCGGGGACTCCGGAGCGCTGTGCGGGCGGCGTCTACCAGGTGCTCTTCGGCGACGAGGGCCGGCTGCTGGCCGCGTGCGACAGCGCCGGGACGGTACGGATGTGGCGGGTGACGCCCACCGCGGGCGGACACTCCGTCACGCTCCTCCCCCAGCAGCCCGTCGAACACCGCGGCTCGGCCTGGGCCTGCGCCTTCCGTCCCCGTGACCGTCAGCTCCTGACCGTCGGCAACGACGGCGGCGCGCAGATCTGGGACGCCGGCACCGGGCAGGGCAAGCGCATCCTCCGCGGCCACGGCCGCCGCGTGAACACCCTCGCCTTCAGCGCCGACGGCACCGGTCTCGCCACCGCGGGCAACGACGGGACGGTACGGCTGTGGGACGCCCGCACGGGACGGCGCACCGCCGAACTCTCCGGCCGCGGCGACCGGTTGGTCTCCGCGGTCTTCAGCCCGGCGGGCCCCGTGCTGGGCACCGCCAGCAACGACGGCGACGTCTATCTGTGGAACGCCGAGACCGGCGAGTATCTCCGGGAGATCGACGTCGAGACCGACCACACCTGGGCGGAGGCGTTCAGCGGCGACGGCGAACTGCTCGCCACCGCCAACGACGACGACACCGTACGGCTGTGGTGGCGCAGCACCGGAGCGCACGTCACGACGCTGACGCTGCACCGCGGCCGGGTGCGCTCGATCGCCTTCCGCGCGGACGGCGGTCTGCTCGCCACGGGCTGCGACGACAGCCGGGTGCGGCTGTGGGAGCCGTACTCGGGAGGTCTCGTCGCCGATCTCGAAGGCCACTCGGACCGGGTGTACGCGGTGACCTTCTGCCACGGCGAGAGCGCGCTGCTGTCCGCCTCGTGGGACGGCACGGCCGCGATCTGGGAGGACGGTGAGCTGCGGCACGTGCTGCGCGGCCACACCGGACGGCTGTGGACGGCGGCCGCGCACCCCCGGCGTCCGCTGGTGGCGACCGCCGGCGACGACCGCGCGATCTGTCTGTGGGACGCCGGGAGCGGCGAGCGCACCGCCCGTCTGACCGGCCACACCGGACGCATCCACACCCTCGCCTTCAGCCCGGACGGCTCCCGGCTCGCGAGCGGCGGCGAGGACGGCACCGTACGGCTGTGGCACGTCCCCGACGACGCCGAACCGGAGGCCGCACCCGAACCGGTCGCCACCCTGATCGGGGTTCCCGGCGGCTGGGCGGCGCTGACGCCGGGCGGCGGATACAAGTACGAGGGCGATGTGGCGGGCGAGTTCTGGCACGTGGTCGGCATGGCGCGGTTCGCGCCCGGTGAGCTGGACGCGTATCTGCCGGGCGTCCACCGCCTCGCGCTGGACGCGGAGTTGTGACCCGGCGGGCTCGGCCGGCGGGGTGCCGGGCCCGGACTACCGCGCCGCGGGCGGCGGTTCGGCGGCTCCCGCCGGACCGGACCCGTACCCGGACCCGGCCCGCACCGCCGTCGCCGTCGTGCCCACCGCGTCCAGTCCGCCGGGCGGGCTGATCCGCGTCAGCACGACGTACACCACCAGCGAGGCGGCCAGCCCGACCGCCCAGCCGTAGTCCGCGAAGGGCTGGAGGAAGGGGATGAGGCCGTCGGCGGGGAAGGGGCCCTTGCCCTTCGCCGAGTAGGAGCCGCCGACGGCGAGCAGTCCGCCCACCGTGAAGGCCACGACGGCACGCCAGTTCCAGCCGGAGCCGTACCAGTACACGCCGTCCTCGCGGTAGAGGTCGGCGAGCCGCAGATAGGTGCGCCGCACCAGCCAGTAGTCGGCGATGAGGATGCCGGCGACGGTGCCCAGCAGTCCGCCGACCGTGCCGAGCCAGGTGTAGATGTACAGCTCGGGCGTCGCGGTCAGCTTCCACGGCATCATCAGCACGCCGACGACGCCCGTGACGAGCGCGCCCGTACGGAAACTGATCAGCCGCGGCGCGAGGTTGGCCAGGTCGTACGCGGGCGAGACGACGTTCGCGGCGAGGTTCACGGAGATCGTGGCGATCAGCACCGTCACCAGGGCGAAGAGCAGCCCGAAGACGTTGTCGGTCTTCCCGGCGAGCTGCACCGGGTCCCAGATCGACGCCCCGTACACGGCCTGCGAGCCGGAGGTGACGAACACCGACAGCAGCGCGAAGAGCGTCATCGTGGTGGGAAGCCCGAGCGACTGGCCCCACACCTGGGCGCGCTGGCCCGCGCCGAAGCGGGTGAAGTCGGGGATGTTGAGCGACAGCGTCGACCAGAACGCGATCATGCCCATCAGCGAGGGGAAGAACACCGGCCAGAACTCCGGGCCCCAGCCCAGCTTCGAGGGCTCGTCGAGCAGCGGACCGAAGCCGCCCGCCTTGACGGCGATCCACCCCAGCAGCACGAACGCCCCGACGATGACGAACGGCGCCGCCCAGTTCTCGAAGCGGCGCAGGGTCTCCATCCCCCGGTAGATGATGGCCAGTTCGAGCGCCCAGAAGAGCACGAAGCACAGCCACAGCGTCCACGGCTCCCCGCCGATCTTCGACGCCTGCGTCCAGCCGCCGAAGATCTTGCCGAGCAGGATGAAGATGCCCTGCCCGCCGATCCAGGTCTGGATGCCGAACCAGCAGCAGGCCACCGCCGCCCGGATCAGCGCGGGCAGATTCGCCCCGCGCACCCCGAAGGAGGCCCGCGCGAAGACGGGGAAGGGGATGCCGTACTTGGGACCGGCATGGCCCGTCAGCAGCATCGGCAGCAGCACGATCACGTTCGCCAGCGCGATGGTGAACACGGCCTGCTTCCAGTCCATGCCGAGCGCGACGAGGCCCGAAGCGAGCATCCAGGACGGGATGTTGTGCGCCATCCCGATCCACACGGCGGCGAAGTTGTACGTGGTCCAGCGGCGTTGGGCCGTCGGCACCGGATGGAGGTCGGCGTTGGCGAACCGGCTGCCCTCCGGTATCGCGCCGTCGGCCAGCTCCACCCGGCCGTCGGGGTACGTCAGTTCCTCGGCGGCGCGGGGACCGGGCGCGTCCTGCGGGCCCGGTGCGGCGGTGGAAGCGGTCCCGGTCATGGCACACCTCTTCGGATCGGTGCTGTGGTCTTCGGTTGTCCGGCGGTCCCCTGCCGGACCGGCGGCCCGGAGGCCGCCGGTCTCGCCGGGAGGGACACGGGGACGAGGGCGCGCGGTGCGCCCCCGCTCAGTCGTTCAGGGCGGGGATGATGTCGCGTCCGTAGGCGTCGATGACGGCCTCCGTCGCGTCGTGCATCGCGTACACCGCGAACTGGTCGACGCCCAGGTCCCGCAGCGTGCGCAGCTTCTCGATGTGCGCCTCCGCCGGACCCAGCAGACAGAAGCGGTCGACGACCTCGTCGGGCACGAACTCGGTGTCCGGGTTGCCCGTGCGGCCGTGGTGCGCGTAGTCGTAGCCCTCGCGGGCCTTGATGTAGTCGGTCAGCGCCGAGGGCACCAGGTCGGAGTCCTCGCCGTAGCGGGCGACGAGGTCGGCGACGTGGTTGCCGACCATGCCGCCGAACCAGCGGCACTGCTCCCGCGCGTGCGCGAGGTCGTCGCCGACGTAGGCGGGGGCCGCGACGCAGACCGTGACGTCGTCCGGGTCGCGGCCGGCCTGTGCGGCGGCCACCCGTACCGCCTTGACCATCGACTCCGTCAGATACGGGTCGGCGAGCTGGAGGATGAAGCCGTCGGCCTCACGCCCCGCCATGGCCAGCGCCTTCGGCCCGTACGCGGCCATCCACACCGGCAGCCTCCCGTCGCGCACCCACGGGAACTTCAGCGGTGTGCCCTCCACGACGGCCTCCCGCCCCTCGGCGAGGTCGCGGATGGCCGCCATCGCCTCGCTGAGCCGGGCGAGGGTGTTGGGCTTGCGCCCTGCCACCCGCATCGCGGAGTCGCCTCGGCCCAGGCCGCACACCGTGCGGTTGCCGTACATCTCGTTGAGCGTCGCGAAGGTGGAGGCGGTGACCTCCCAGGCGCGGGTGCCGGGGTTGGTGACCATGGGGCCCACGATCAGCCGGTCGGTGTTCTCCAGCACGCGGCTGTGGATGACGAACGGCTCCTGCCACAGCACCGCCGAGTCGAACGTCCAGCCGTAACGGAATCCCTGCCGCTCCGCGCGCCGCATGAGGCCGACCGTGCGGGAGCCGGGCGGGTCCGTCTGGAGTACGAGTCCGAAGTCCATGCCCTGTACGTCCTTTCAACCGCCGGGTTCAGTCGAGGAGTTGGCACAGACCGCGGGGGGTGTACTGCCCGTGCCCCGCGCGTCCTGTGTAGGTGCGCCGGTCGATGACGGTCTCTCCGCGCGAGAGCACCGTCTCGACCTGGCCGGTGATCTGCTTGCCCTCGTACGCCGAGTAGTCGACGTTCATGTGGTGCGTCTCGACCGAGAGGGTCTGCTGCGCCTGCGGGTCGTAGATGACGATGTCCGCGTCCGAACCCGGCTGCAGCGTCCCCTTCTTGGGGTAGAGCCCGAACATCCGGGCCGGCGTCGCACACGCCAGCTCGATCCAGCGGCGGCGCGAGATGTGCCCGTCCAGCACGGCCTGGTGCAGCAGGTCCATGCGGTGCTCGACGCCCGGCATCCCGTTGGGGATCTTGCTGAAGTCGCCGCGGCCCAGCTCCTTCTGGCCGGTGAAGCAGAACGGGCAGTGGTCGGTGGAGACGACCTGGAGGTCGTTGGTGCGCAGCCCCCGCCACAGCGACGCCTGGTGCTCACGCGGCCGGAGCGGCGTCGAGCAGACGTACTTGGCGCCGCCGAAGTCCGGCTCGGCCAGGTTGTCCGTGGAGAGGAACAGATACTGCGGACAGGTCTCCCCGAAGACGGGAAGGCCCTTGTCGCGGGCGGTGGCCAGCTCCGCCACCGCCTCGTCCGCCGAGACGTGCACGACGTACAGCGGCGAACCGGCCACCCGCGCCAACTGGATGGCGCGGTGCGTGGCCTCCGCCTCCAGCAGCACCTTGCGCACCTCGCCGTGGTGGCGGGGGTCGGTCCTGCCCGCGGCCAGGGCCTGTTCGACGAGGACGTCGATGGCGATGCCGTTCTCCGCGTGCATCATCGGCAGGCCGCCGTTGGACGCGGTGCGCTGCATCGCGCGCAGGATCTGCCCGTCGTCGCTGTAGAAGACGTCCGGGTAGGCCATGAACATCTTGAAGGAGGTGATGCCCTCCTCCACCAGCATGTCCATCTCCTTCAGCGTCCCCTGGTTGACGTCGGAGAGGATCATGTGGAACGCGTAGTCGACGGAGCACTGGGCGTCGGCCTTGGCGTGCCAGCGGTCCAGGCCCTCGCGCAGCGCGTGGCCCTTCTGCTGGATCGCGAAGTCCACGATGGTGGTGGTGCCGCCCCAGGCGGCGGCCCTGGTGCCGGTCTCGAAGTCGTCGCAGGAGAAGGTGCCGCCGAAGGGCATGTCCATGTGCGTGTGCGGGTCGACGCCGCCCGGGATGACGTACTTGCCGGCGGCGTCGATGGTGTGCTCGGCGCTCCAGCCCTCGGCGACGCTGCTGCCGGTGGCGGCGGTCGCCACGATGCGGCCGTCCTCGACGAGCACGTCCGCGTGCGTCTCGTCGGACGCGGTGATGACCAGCCCTCCGCGAACGACCGTGCGTGAGTGTGTCATTGGGCGCTCTCCCCTCCCAGCTCGTTGTCGGCGCTGCGCAAGGACTGCTCCAGGATCTCGGCGCCCTCTTCCGCCTCGGCGACGGTCAGGCTCAGCGGGGGCGCGATGCGCAGCACGCTGCTCGTGGCGTGGCCGCCTCCCTTGCCGATGAGCAGCCCCCTCTCGCGGGCGGCCTCCAGCACCAGCGAGGCCGCCTTCGGCGACGGGTCGCCGGTGTGCGGGTCGGCCAGTTCGACGCCGGCCATCAGGCCGCGGCCGCGTACCTCCCGTACGACGCCGAGCCCCGCCGAGGCGGCCCGCAGCCGCTCCAGCAGGAGCCCTCCGACGCGGCGGGCGTTGCCCTGGAGGTCGTGCTCCAGCAGGTAGTTGAGGTTGGCGTTGCCGGCGGCCATCGTGATCGGGCTGCCGCCGAAGGTGGAGATGGAGTTGGCCGGCAGGCAGTCCATCACCTCGGCCCGTGCGACGACGCCGCCGATGGACATGCCGTTGCCGATGCCCTTGGCGAAGGTGAGCATGTCCGGCGGGCCCGCCTGATCGTGCGCCTGCCAGCCCCAGAAGTGCTCGCCGGTGCGGCCCCAGCCCGTCTGCACCTCGTCGCTGATCCACAGGATGCCGTGCTCCAGGAGGACTTCGCGGAACGCGGCGAGCAGTCCGTCCGGCGGCGAGGTGAACCCGCCGACGCCCTGCACCGGTTCGGCGATCAGGGCGGCGACGTCGCCGCCGGTCTGGCCGAGCATGTCCACCAGGTCCGCGGTGCACGCCTCGGTGAACTCCGCGTCGTCCAGGGCCGCGTAGGGTCCGCGGGTGCGTACGCCGCCGTGTACGTAGAGCGTCTGCAGCGGCGAGAGCGTCGTCGGCGACCAGGAGCGGTTGCCGGTGATGCCGATCGCCGAGAAGGACCGCCCGTGGTAGCTGTTGCGCAGCGCCAGGATCTGGTTGGAGCGCCGGTAGGCCGTGGCCAGCAGCAGCGCGGTGTCGTTGGCCTCCGTACCGGAGGTGGTGAAGAAGACCCGGGCGTCGGGGATTCCCGAGAGCGCGGCGACACGCTCGGCCAACTCCACCATGGGACGGCTGAGATAGAGGCTGGAGGTGTGCAGGATGCGCCCGGCCTGCTCGCTGACGGCCTTGGTGACCTCGGGCAGCGCGTGCGCCGTCATCGTGGTGAGGATGCCGCCGAAGAAGTCGAGGTAGCGGTTGCCCTCGGCGTCCCAGACGTGGCGGCCCTCGCCGTGTGTGATCTCCAGCGGCTCGTCGTAGTAGAGCGCGAGCCACTCGGGCAGGACGGCGCGGTGGCGCCGCAACAGCGCCGCCGCGTCGCCGGTGTGCCGGTCGCTCATCAGGGACGCACCAGCCCCTCGTAGGCGTCGGGGCGGCGGTCGCGGTAGAAGGCCCACTGCCGGCGGACCTCGTCGATCACGCCGAAGTCGAGGTCGCGGACGAGGAGTTCCTCCTCCTTGTCGCTGGCGACGTCGCCGACGAACTGGCCGCGCGGGTCGACGAAGTAGCTGGTGCCGTAGAAGTCGTTGTCGCCGTACTCCTCGGTGCCGACGCGGTTGATGGCGGCGACGAAGTACTCGTTGGCGACGGCCGCCGCGGGCTGTTCGAGCTGCCACAGATGGCTGGAGAGTCCGCGGGAGGTCGCGGAGGGGTTGTAGACGAGCTGGGCGCCGGCGAGGCCCAACTCCCGCCAGCCCTCGGGGAAGTGGCGGTCGTAGCAGATGTAGACGCCGACCCGGCCGACCGCGGTGTCGAAGACGGGCCAGCCCAGGTTGCCGGGCTTGAAGTAGAACTTCTCCCAGAAGCCCGGCAGTTGGGGCAGGTGGTGTTTGCGGTAGGTGCCGAGCACGGTGCCGTCGGCGTCGATGACGGCGGCGGTGTTGTAGTAGAAGCCGGGCGAGGCGATCTCGAAGACCGGGACGACGACGACCATCCCCGTCTCACGCGCCACGTCCTGCATGCGCCGCACCGTCGGCCCGTCCGGCACGGGTTCGGCCCACTTGTAGTGCTCGTCCTCCTGCACCTGGCAGAAGTACGGGGCGTTGAAGACCTCTTGGAAACCGATGATCCGGGCGCCCTGCCGCGCTGCCTCCCGCGCGTGCTGCACATGCTTCTCGATCATCGACTCGGTGTCGCCAGTCCAGGTCGCCTGCACGAGGGCGGCGCGCACAACGTCGGGCATGAGCAGCTCCTTTGCCGGGAGGTCAAGGCCATTCGACACGCGTAGATCTCACGTGAGAATGTGACCGTAGGTCGGGTCTCGCACGGTGGCAAGGGCATCTGCGCCACGTCGCCCGTTCGATCTCCTCCGCCGCGGACGGTCGCCCGCGGTGCCGCGTCGCCGCGTGCACCGGTGTTCACCAGGTACGACGAGAGACGGCCGCCCGCCGGCCCGTGCACCGGCCGACGCGTCACAGCGCCTCCGGCACACCGGGAACTTCGGCGGTCCGCAGGGCGTCGGCGACCCGCAGGCACTGCTCGCGCGAGACGGCGCGGGCCGCCTGCAGGACGAGTCCGACGAGCACCGGCGGCTCGGCCCGCGCGACCTGCGCGGCACCCGCGGGCGTACGGGCGCGGATCACTGCCGCCAGCAGCCAGATCGCCTCCCGTGTGCAGCCGGTACGGTGCAGCGCGAGCGCGGCCTCGGCGAGTTCCTGCGGCGGGCGGGAGACGCCCTGCCGCAGCATCCGCCCG
>NZ_LJGW01000001.1 GCF_001751255.1 Streptomyces nanshensis
CGGGCTCCTCCGGCGGATATGCCCCCGAGCACCGCAGATCACGCGAGCGACATCGGGGCCGGCGCGCGGTGCCCTACCCGAGGGACGATCCGCGCCGACACCCGAGAACGTGACCCCGGGCACTCGGAAACAAATGTTGTCAATTGACAACACAGTTGTTGGTGGGTATACCTGGCGCAGGCACGGAGTCCCGCACAAGGACGGGAACGACCTGCTGAGAGGGGGCTAATGGACTACGAGTTTCTGTTCATCGTCGAAGGGGTCTCGGCTGAGAGCGACCTGGACGTCGGCGTCGTCTTCGATGAATTCGACGGGTTGCTCGCTTCCCACAGGGGCCGACAGCTCCTGACGGTGGCCGGCGACGGCGCCAGTACCGTCGATGCCGCCCACCGGCTGTGCGTCCGCCTTCGCCGGGCTCTGCCGGATGTGCGCCTGGTGCGACTGGACCCGGATCTCGTCGGGGTCACGGACATCTCCGAGCGCA
>NZ_LJGW01000161.1:0-2040 GCF_001751255.1 Streptomyces nanshensis
CGGCAACCCGCCACCCCGGCCCGGCCGCCCCGTGGCCCCCGACGGCACACCCCGCACCCCGGGCACCCGAAGGCCCCCGGCCGTCGCCGGGGGCCTCCGTGTGGGGGGATGCGGGCCGTGCACCGTCCAGGCGTGGTGCGTCAGGCTGCGCTGTACTTCAGGCGTGGTGCGTTGGTTGGGGCGTGGTGCGTTTCTCTGGCGCTGTTCCGGCGTGGTGCTGGCTGATGGTTCCTGTGCTGTGCGGTCGCCGGCTGCGCGCCGGCGGGCGTCGTCACTTGGCGAAGGCCGCCTGGTCGAACGCGGCGCTGGCGACGCCGTTCGCCCACAGGGACTGGACCTGAGCGGCCTCGTTGGCGTCCGGCTTGTCGTTGGTGCAGGACGTGCCGGGACCGCCGCCGGACATCAGCTCGCTGCACGGACCCTCGTAGTGGTCCGGCAGACCGAGCACGTGACCGGTCTCGTGCGCGACGACGCGGTTGGAGTCGTACTCCTCGTTCTGGGCGTAGTCGAGGAAGATGTATCCGCCTCCGTGCCCGTCGGTCGAGGCGTACGAGCCACGCGGGTCGTCGCCCTCGCGGTAGTCGAAGCTGGCGCTTCCGCCCTCCGCGAGCTGGACGTTGGAGACGGCCGCGTTCCAGACCGCCGTGCTGTTGGCGATCTGGCTGGCGAAGGTGGGGGCTCCGCTCGCGTCGTAGTTGACGGTGACCGCTTGGATGCCCGGCTTGGCGGCCTGCTTCTTCAGGGCGTCCTTCACCACGGCGTTGAAGAACGCCTCGGTCGCCTTGCTGGATTCGCCGATGTATCCGGAGCGGGTCGCGCTGCTCTTCGCGGTGCTGCCGGCGCCGTCGTCGGGCGTCGCGGCCGAGGCCGGCATCGCACCCAGACCCAGGGCCAGTCCGAGGCCGAGTGCCGCTGAGATTGCCGTGGTGCGGTGTCTCATGGGGGGTCTCCTTCTGGTCCGTAGCACGGCGGCCGCTGCAAGGTGGGGTGCGGCCCGTGCTTCCGGAAGAACTCCTGCCGCAGAAGAGTCTGTTGGAGACTCGCGTGTGAGGGATGATGGCAAGTAGTGATAGCTCCGCGGCATCACCCGATACGCAGGAGCGTTCTGGGGCGCCTCGGCGTCTGGTGTGACAAACGCCCGCTTGGTTATGCTCCGCCCTGTGGAGCTCGAGGTGAGGCATCTTCGTGCGCTGTGCGCGATCGCCGACACGGGCAGCGTGCACAAGGCGGCCCGTCAACTCGGCATGACCCAGCCCTCGTTGACGACGCAGCTCCGCCGGATCGAGCAGGCCGTCGGAGGCCAGCTCTTCTCCAGGGAACGTACGGGCAGCATCCCCACACCGCTGGGCAAGTTCGTGCTGTGCCGGGCCCGTCCGCTCGTCGCCGAGATGACGGCGCTGGTGAGCGAGGCGAGAGCCGCCGCAAGCCGTGCCGGTGGAGAATACCTGCGGATCGGCAGTACGGGGAGCCCCGCGGTACCGGGCTGGCTGCGCCGGCTGCGCGCGCGGCTTCCGGAGACCGACACCACCTTCCACATGGACGCCTCCTCGCACACCCTGCTGCGGATGCTCACCGCGAACCAGCTCGACGCCGTCTTCGTGCACGAGGTCGAGGGCTCGCCGCTGCGCATACCGGACGGTGTCGAACTGCACGTACTCGTCGAGCGCGAGCCGCAGTTCGTCGCCCTCTCCGCGACGCATCCGGCGGCCTCACGGCCGGTCCTCAGCCTGGCCGAACTCGCCCACGAGCGGTGGATGGTGGACCCGACGGCGGACGGCGAATGGACGGGCCTGCGCCGGGTGTTCGCCGAGGCGGGCATCGACCCCCGTGTCGAGCACGGCGACCATCTCGCCGCCGCGGACCTCGTGGCCGCCGGCGAGGTCGTCGCGCCCTGCCAGCCGACCGCGGCGCCGCGTCCCGGCTGGGTCGTACGGCCGCTGCTCGGCGACCCGTTGGCGGTACGGCTGCTGCTGGCGACCCGCGAGGCGGCGCCGGAGGGAGCCCCGGACGCGGCGCCCGTCCTCGAACCGGCGGCGCTGC
>NZ_LJGW01000161.1:2234-43244 GCF_001751255.1 Streptomyces nanshensis
GCCGCGCCGGTCCCGCCCAACGGCCGTCCGCTTGCGGCCACTTCGCGGCCGGCAGGAGCACGCCGCCCCTGCCGGGCCCCTCCGTCCGGCTCCTTACGAGGCCGCGCCCGCCGCCGCGTCGCAGCGCTGCGCCCGCAGCGCCCGTGCCAGATCGTCACGCGCCTCCAGGACGAGCCTGCGCAGCGCGGGAGCCGCGTCCTCGTGCGCGGCCAGCCAGCCGTCCGTCGCGTCCAGCGTGGCCTGGTCGCCCTGGAGGTCCGGGTACAGACCCCGTACGACGGCCATCGCGATCTCGATCGAGCGCGTACGCCAGACCTCCTCCAGCATGGCGAAGTAGGGCTGTGCGTACGGTGCCGTCAGCTCCTGCTGGCCGGGCTGTGCGAAGCCCGCGATCGTGGCCTCCACCAGGGCGTTGGAGAGCCGGTCGGAGGCCATGACGGCCTCCCACGCCTGCGCCTTGACCTCCGCCGAGGGCCGCGCGGTGAGACAGCGCACATGGTGCCGCTTCCCGGACGCCGTGTCGTCGCGGGCCAGTTCGGCGTCGAGCAGCTCCGGGCCCGCCTCGCCGTGCGCGGCCAGCGTCTCCAGGAACGTCCAGCGCAGCTCCTGGTCGATCACCAGGCCGTCGATACGGGCGGTGCTCTCGCCCGGACCGGTCACCCCCAACAGGCCGCGCAGCAGCCGCAGATCCTTCTCGTCCGTGGCGACGGCCGCGAAGAAGCGCGCCCACGCGAGCTGGTGGCCGCTGCCGGGCTCCGCGAAGCGCAGCCCGCTCAACGCGCCCTCCGCCAGGGCCCGTCGGCCCTCCTCGCGCCACTCGGGTGCCGCGTAGTGCACGATCGCCGAACGGCTCCAGGCGTGCAGCATCTGGAGCACGCCGACGTCCGACTCGGTGCCCGCGAAGGAGAGCACGAGCGAGACGAAGTCCCGCGCGGGCATGAGCCCGTCCCGCGTGAGATTCCACAGCGCCGACCAGCAAAGGGCCCTGGACAGCGAGGGGTTGTGGCCGCCGTCCGCCGTGCCGGCGCCGGGCGCGGTCAGCTCCCCGAGGTACGCGCGCAGCGACGCCAGCGAGACCTCGTCGAGCCGGGTCTTGCAGTACGTGAGGTCGTCGTCGTTGACCAGCACCACGTCCGGCCGCTGTGCGCCCGCCAGTTCGGCGACGACCGTACGGGCGCCCGCGACGTCCGTCTCCGCCCGCGCGTAGCGCACCAGCCCGCCCGCGACGCCGTCGTGCCGGTAGAGCCCGACCGCGACGCGATGCGGCCGCAGCACCGGGTGCTCCTCCGGAGCCTCCTGCAACACGGCCAGCTCGGTGATCCGGCCCTCGGCGTCACAAGTGACCTGCGGCGTCAGGGAGTTGACGCCGGCGGTCTGTAGCCATGCGCGCGACCACTCGTCCATGTCGCGCCCCGAGGTCTCCTCCAGCACGGCCAGCAGGTCCGCGAGCGTCGTGTTGCCCCACGCGTGCCGCTGGAAGTAGCGCCGCGCGCCCTCCAGGAAGGTCTCCCGGCCCACGTACGCGACGAGTTGCTTGAGCACGGAGGCGCCCTTGGCGTAGGTGATCCCGTCGAAGTTGAGCTTGGCGTCCTCCAGATCGCCGATGTCCGCCGTGACGGGGTGCGTCGAAGGGAGCTGATCGGCCCGGTACGCCCAGGACTTGCGGCGGTTGGCGAAGGTGATCCAGCCGTCCTTGAAGCGCGTCGCCTCCACCAGCGCCAGCGCGCCCATGAAGTCCGCGAAGGACTCCTTCAGCCACAGGTCGTCCCACCAGCGCATGGTGACCAGGTCGCCGAACCACATGTGCGCCATCTCGTGCAGGATGACGTTCGCCCGGTGCTCGTACGACGCCTCCGTGACCTTGCCCCGGAAGACGAACTCCTCGCGGAAGGTGACCAGTCCGGGGTTCTCCATCGCGCCGATGTTGTACTCCGGCACGAAGGCCTGGTCGTACTTGCCGAACGGGTACGGGAAGCCGAAGTGGTCGTGGAAGAAGTCCAGGCCCTGCTTGGTGACGGTGAAGACGTCCTCGTGGTCGAAGTGCCGTGCCAGCCCCTTGCGGCACAGCGCGCCCAGCGGGATCTCCAGCTCCTCGCCGCCGGGCAGGGTGCGCCGGTAGACGTCGGTGACGTGGTGATAGGGCCCGGCCACCACGGCCGTGATGTACGTCGAGATGGGCTGCGTCGGCGCGAAGTGCCGTACGGCGGCGGCCCCTTCGTCGAGCGGTTCGGGCTCGCCGAGCTGCTCGCCGTTGCTCAGCACCGTCCAGCGGGCGGGCGCGGTGACGGTGAAGGTGAAGGGCGCCTTCAAATCGGGCTGCTCGAAGTTGGCGAACACCCGCCGGGCGTCGGCCGGTTCGTACTGCGTGTAGAGGTAGACCTCGCCGTCCTCGGGGTCGAGGAAGTGGTGCAGGCCCTCGCCCGTACGGCTGTAGGCGCAGGCCGCGTCCACGAGGAGTTCGTTCTCCGCCTCCAGGCCGTCCAGGGCGATACGGGCGCCGTCGAAGACCGTGTCGACGGGCAGGGAACGGCCGTTGAGCGTCACCGAGTGCACCCGGGGCGCGACGAGATCGGCGAACGTAGACGCGCCGGGCTCGGCGCAGCGGAAGCGGATCGTGGTCGTCGAGCGGAACGTGCGGGGACCCTTGGCGGGCGGGGGAGCGGTGGCCGAGCGCAGGTCCAGCGCCACGTCGTACCCGTCCACGCTCAGCAGCCCGGCCCGTCGCTGTGCCTCCAGGTGGGTCAGGTTCTCTCCGGGCACGGCGTGGCTCCTCTTCTTCTCTTCTCTCGGCTCGTCTCCGTCGTCCGTGACGTCCTCCCGCGGGCGACGCCGCTCAGCATGTCACGTGGCACATCCCCCGCTCACGCGGGAATTGCGGGGCCGGGGCGTACGTTGCCGCAAGAACCGGATCACCGTCACGCCGCGCAGCGGACCCAGGAGCCCGAGGAGTACCTGCCATGCCAGAGAAGACCGTCGCCGACTTCTGGTTCGACCCCAGGTGCCCGTGGGCCTGGCTGACCTCCCGCTGGATGCTGGAGGTGGAGAAGGTACGGCCGGTCGAGGTGCGCTGGCACGTGATGAGCCTGGCCGTCCTCAACGAAAGCAAGCTGGACGAGCTCCCGGAGGAGTACCGCGAGATGCTCGCCGCCGCCTGGGGCCCCGTACGGGTCTGCATCGCGGCGGAGCAGAAGCACGGCCCCGAGGCGCTCGGCCCGCTCTACACCGCGCTCGGCACCCGGCTGCACAACCGCGGTGAGGAGCTGTCGCGCGAACTGCTGTCGGCGGCCCTGGCGGACGCGGAGCTGCCGGCCGACCTGGTGGAGGCGGCGGAGTCCACCGAGTACGACGAGGCGGTGCGCGCGTCCCACAAGGAGGGCATCGACCTCGTCGGCCAGGAGGTGGGCACGCCGGTCATCTCGGTGCCGGGCGCGGACGGTTCGCGTACGGCGTTCTTCGGGCCCGTCGTCACGCCGGCCCCCAAGGGCGAGGCCGCGGCGAAGCTGTGGGACGGCACGCTGATGGTGGCCTCCACGCCCGGCTTCTACGAGATCAAGCGCACGCGGGACGTCGGCCCGGTCTTCGACGACTGACGCCGGACTCCCCGCGCGGCGGACGCGGCGCCTCCGCCGCGCACCGTCGCCCCTCGCGGCCCGTCACAGACAGGAGGGCCCCGTACGTCACGTCCGTACGGGGCCCTCCCTCTTTCTCCGCCTGCCCGGTGAAAGGTGAGAAGACGATCACGAGGGCAGGTGGCCCGGGTGCCGGAAGGCTCTCCGGCGGCTTCGGCTGCTTCGGCGGCTCACAGCGGAGTGAGCAGGGTGTTCCCCTTCTGCTTCGCCGCGGTGTAACGCCTGCTGACGTCCTGCCAGTTGACGACGCGCCACATCGCCTCGACGAAGTCGACCTTCTGGTTGCGGTACTGGAGATAGAAGGCGTGCTCCCAGGCGTCGAAGACCAGGATCGGCACGCTGCCCTGGCCCACGTTGCCCTGGTGGTCGTAGACCTGCTCGACGATCAGGCGCCCCGTCACCGGCTCGTACGCGAGCACGCCCCAGCCGGAGCCCTGTGTGGTGGCGGCGGCCTTGGACAGGTGGGCCTTGAACCTCGCGAACGAGCCGAACGACTCGGCGATGGCGTCCGCGAGTTCGCCGGTGCCGTCCTTCTCCAGGGGCTCGCCGCCGCCGTCGCCCGTCATGTTCTGCCAGTAGATGCTGTGCAGGATGTGCCCGGAGAGATGGAACGCCAGGTTCTTCTCCAGACCGTTGACCGCGCCCCACTGGTCCCGCTCGCGTGCCTCCGCGAGCTGCTCCAGGGTGTCGTTGGCGCCCTTGACGTACCCCGCGTGGTGCTTGTCGTGGTGCAGTTCGATGATCTCGCCGCTGATGACGGGCTCCAGCGAGGAGTAGTCGTACGGCAGCTCAGGGAGCGAATACAGAGCCATGGGCGTCGTTCCTCCTTGTTGCACATTACTTGCAAGAGGACGCTAGCAGCAACAGCGCCATGGAAAACGGAGCGGCCCCGCCGCTGCGGGACCGCTCCGTACCGGTGCGTGTGCCGTCGTGTCGGGGTCGTGTCCGTGCGTGCCGGCACCGGCCCGGCCGCGACCCCCGGTGTCTCAGACCGTGCCGTCGCCCTTCTCCGCCTCGGCTGACCCGGCGCCCGGCGCGGACGAGGAGGCGCCCCCGTCGCCGCCCCGCGGCAGCGCCTTCTGCCGGGCCAGCCCGACCGCGATCAGCACCACCGTCAGGCAGCCCGTGAACGCCAGTTGGGTACGGGTGTCGCCCTCGCGCAGCATCAGCAGCAGCACCGCGACGATGCCCAGCAGCGCCACCACCGTCAGCACGGGGAAGCCCCACATCCGTACGACGAGCTTCTCCGGCGCCTCACGCTCCAGCCGCCGCCTGCTGATGAGTTGGGAGAGCGCGATGAAGCCCCACACCACGAGCGTCGCGGCGCCGACGGTGTTCAGCAGCCACTGGAAGACGGTCTCCGGCCACCAGAAGTTCAGCAGCACCGCGACGAAGCCGAAGACCGACGAGGCGACCACCGCCGGACGCGGCACACCGCTCGCACTGACCTTGCCGAGGAAGCGCGGGCCCTGGCCGCGCGCGATGAGGGAGTAGGCCATGCGCGAGGCGCCGTAGATGTTGGCGTTCATCGCCGAGAGCAGCGCCACCAGGACCACGATGTTCATCACCTGCGCGGCGCCCGGGATGCCGATGTAGTCCAGCACGGCCGCGTACGGACCGGCGATCACCGACTTGTCGTTCCACGGGATCAGCGTGACGATCACCAGCATCGAGCCGACGTAGAAGACGGCGATGCGCCACATCGCGGTACGCACGGCCTTCGCGACGCCGCGGACCGGGTTCTCCGACTCGGCGGCCGCGATGGTCACCGTCTCCAGACCGCCGTAGGCGAAGACGGAGGCGAGCAGTCCGACGAGGAGGCCGTCCGTGCCCGTGGGCATGAACCCGCCCTCACCGGTGAGGTTGGCCGTGCCGGGGGCGTCGACGCCGGGCAGCACACCGACGACGGCGAACAGGCCCAGCAGC
Source organism: Streptomyces nanshensis (assembly GCF_001751255.1). GTDB lineage: Bacteria > Actinomycetota > Actinomycetes > Streptomycetales > Streptomycetaceae > Streptomyces > Streptomyces nanshensis_A. The sequence goes on from NZ_LJGW01000161.1 coordinate 7,790, forward strand.
AGGAACGCCGTGATCGCGAAGATCTTCAGGGCCGCGAACCAGAACTCGGTCTCACCGAAGTTGCGTACGGCGACGAGGTTCGTCACGCAGAAGAGCGCCATGAAGACGGCGACCCACATCCACGGTTCGGTGCCCGGGAACCAGTGCGTGACGATGTCCGCCGCGGCGGTCGCCTCGGTCGCGATGGCCACGCACAGCAGCGTCCAGTAGATCCAGCCCGCGGTGAAGCCCGCCCACGGGCCGAGCGCCCGCTCCGCGTGCACGGAGAAGGAGCCGGACGCGGGGTTGGCCGCCGACATCTCGCCCAGCATGCGCATCACGAGCATGACGAGCAGCCCGGATCCGGCGTACGCGAGGACGATCGAGGGGCCCGCGGCGGCGATCCCGGCGCCGGAGCCCACGAAGAGCCCGGCTCCGATCACTCCGCCGAGGGCGATCATGGACAGGTGACGCTGTTTGAGCCCGTTGGACAGTGCGGACTGTTCCTTCTCGGTGCCGGGTCCTCCCGGGCTCGGTGACGGTGCGTCGGACAGTTCTGTGCGGGACATGTTCGCCGTTCCTGAAAAGACTTCGGGTGGTCGTTGTAACGGCGAACCAGTCTCGCAGTGGGGTCCGGCGGGGCGGCAAGGGGTCCGGGCGGCTTCCGGCCACCTGAACACCCCGAGCGCTTCGGGCAGTTGTGCGGTGGTGTGTCCCCGGACGTACGCCCTCCCCGCGCTCTTCCCGCGCCCGTACTGTCCCCTTTCGGGTCCCGCTCCGCGCCCGCTCCGCCCCTGCTCCGGCCCGGTCCGGCGCCTCGCGCGGCCCCGTGCGGACGAGCGTCGCGCACTGTCCGGTTGCTCACATCGCTCCGGCGAGGATTCGGCTAGCGTCGGACAGTTCGTCCACACACCGCACACGCACACCGCACGTGTGCGCGTCCGCCGATACAGGACCCGGAGCCGCCCGATGAGCGCCCTCACTCCCGCCGCCGACCCCCGCCCCGGCGCCGTACTCGCCGATGTGCTGACACCGGCCACGGCGTCCGCCACCGGGCCCCGCGCCCATGTGCGCGACGCGCTCCTCGTCGCCGGAGGCGCCGTGCTGACCGGCGTCGCCGCCCAACTCGCCGTCCCCGTACCGGGATCGCCCGTCCCCGTCACCGGGCAGACCTTCGCGGCGCTCCTCGTCGGCGCCGGGCTCGGCGCGTGGCGCGGCTTCCTCGCCATGGCGCTGTACACGCTGGCGGGCGCGGCCGGGCTGCCCTGGTTCGCCGAGGCGTCCTCGGGCGCGGCCATGCCGTCGTTCGGCTATGTGCTCGGGATGCTGCTCGCCGCCACGGCCGTCGGTGCCCTGGCCCGCCGCGGCGGCGACCGCGGACCGCTGCGTACGGCCGGGACGATGGCGCTCGGCATGGCCCTGACGTACGCCGTGGGCGTGCCCTATCTCGCGCTCGCGACCGGGATGTCCGCGTCCCAGGCGCTCGCGGCCGGTCTCGTGCCCTTCCTGGTCGGGGACGCGCTCAAGGCGGCGCTCGCGATGGTCGCGCTGCCGGGCGCCTGGAAGCTGGCGGGCCGCCGCAACTGACGTGCTCCGCCCGCGGGTTCGGGCGTGCGCTGCCGCGGATTCGCGCACGTACCGCCAGGTCACGCCCGGCGCCGGGACCCGCTGCGGCGCGGCATAGACTCGGCGCCATGCGCGTGTACCTCGGCTCCGATCATGCCGGCTACGAACTGAAGAACCGTCTCGTCGAGTGGCTGACGTCGGCGGGCCACGAGCCCGTCGACTGCGGCCCGCACATCTACGACGCCGACGACGACTACCCGCCCTTCTGCCTCCGCGCCGCCGAGCGCGCCGCCCAGGACAGCGAGGCCCTCGGCATCGTCGTCGGCGGCTCCGGCAACGGCGAGCAGATGGCCGCGAACAAGGTCAAGGGCGTGCGCTGCGCGCTCGCCTGGAGCAGGGAGACGGCGTCGCTGGCGCGCGAGCACAACAACGCCAACGTCGTCAGCCTCGGCGCGCGGATGCACACCGAGGACGAGGCGCTGGCGTTCGTGGAGACGTTCCTGAGCACGCCCTTCTCCCAGGGCGAGCGGCACGAGCGCCGCATCGACATGCTCTCCGCGTACGAGATCACGGGGAAGCTCCCGCCCGTGCCCGCACACCACCCGGAGACCTGAGCACATGCCCGAGGGGCACACGATCCACCGGCTCGCCCAGGACGTACGGGCGCGCTTCGGCGGCCGCAAGGTCCGTGCCGCCAGCCCGCAGGGCAAGTTCGCCGAGGGCGCGGCCCGCATCGACGGCGAGGTCCTCACGGACGCCGACGCCCACGGCAAGCACCTCTTCCTCGGCTTCGGCGGCGCGGGCTGGGTGCACGTACACCTCGGTCTGTACGGCAAGTTCACCTTCGGCACCGGCCCGGCGCCCGCCCCCGTCGGCCAGATCCGGCTGCGGCTGACGGGCGACGGCGAGGACGGCGCCGGCGTCTACGCGGACCTGCGTGGGCCGACCCGCTGCGAACTGATCACCGAGGACGAGAAGTTCGCCGTCGAGGAGCGGCTCGGGCCGGACCCGCTGCGCGAGGACGCCGATCCCGAACGCGCCTGGGCCCGGGTCTCCCGCAGCCGCACCACCGTCGCCGCGCTGCTGATGGACCAGAAGATCGTCGCGGGCGTCGGCAACGTCTACCGCGCGGAGGTGCTCTTCCGGCACGGCATCGATCCGTACCGCCCGGGGCGGGGCCTGAGCCGTACGGAATGGGACGCGATCTGGGCGGACCTCGTCGAGTTGATGCACGAGGGCGTGCGCAACAACCGCATCGACACCGTGCGCCCCCAGCACACACCGGAAGCCATGGGGCGCGCCCCGCGCGTCGACGACCACGGCGGCGAGGTGTACGTCTACCGGCGCGCGGGGCTGGCGTGCCATGTGTGCGGCGAACCGGTCCGCACGGCGGGCCTCGCGGCGCGCAACCTCTTCTGGTGCCCTGCCTGCCAGCCGAGTTGAGGCGCGGGCGGGAGCGGTTGACGCGCCGGTGTGCCGCCGCCCGCCGCCGTCAGAACCCGTGCGGAAGCCACGGCTCCTGTTCGCACGAGAAGGCCCGCGACGCCTCGTTCAGGGCGCCCTCGCGCAGCTCCCGCACCCGGCCCGCCGCCGCCAGCGTCCGCAGCGCCGTGCCGCCCAGATAGACGGCGCCCAACTCCCGTACGGACAGGGTGAGATCGGCCGCCTCGCGCGTACGCTCGCACGTCGCGCCCCCGCCGTCCCCGGACAGCCGCCACCGCCCCTCGTTCCACGGGCAGAAGGCGTCCTCGACGTCGAGGACCACATCGACCGGGCAGGAGTACGTACGCGCCGCCAGCGCCGCCCCCACCTCCACCGGCCGCGCGAACAGCGAGTCCCGCCACCTCGGCCGGCACAGCCGCACGCTGTCGCCGACCATGTGCAGCCACGGGTCGTCGACGGGCCGCATGCGCACCGCGACCACGGACATCAGATCCAGCCCGAAGAGGAAGCGCCACAGGGCCGCGTACGCGGGGGCGTCCAGCGCCTCCAGATCGCGCAGCCGCACCTCGCCGCGCGGGCTGCCGTAGCCGTCGTCACCGGGCTTGAGGGCGTAGCGGGCATAGCCGCGCACCGCGCCGTGCCCGTCCTCCGCCAGCACACAACTCAGCGGGGTGGCGCCGTCCCTGTGCGAGGGCGGGTCCATCAGGGGCCACCGCTCCCAGCCGGGGGCGCGTCGCAGCATCCCGGGGCGCTCCGGAACCTTGCGCGCGTACACGGCCTCGCACGCCTCCAGTACGGACGAGGGGTCGTCGGCGATCCGCAGCCGCAGCCGGTCGGTTCCCGGCGGCACGTCGAGGGCGACGCGTGAGGTGTCGATGTCGGCGTCCAGCCGGCGCGTGGCCATGCCGTATCCGAATCGTCCGTAGATGTGCGGTTCGGAGGCGGTGAGGACCGACAGCGGCTCCCGGCCGGCGTCCCGTATGGCGTCCAACTGCCGCCGCATCATGGAGCGGAGTATTCCGCGACGCCGGTGCGTCGCCGCCACATGCACCATCGACAGGCCCGCGGACGGGACGGCCGCACCGCCGGGCACCGTCATCCGGAACGAGACGAGGCTCGCGGAGCCCACGAGCGCACCGCCGTCCCACGCACCTACCGACCGGTCGATTTCGGTCAACTCCCGGTGCAGGTCCCTCTCGTCGACTCCGGAGGCCCCGAAAGCGCGAAGAATTCCGCCGTACCAGTCGTCCCATTCGGCGCGGGTGAGCGTACGCAACTCAGTGGTCATGCGCCTTCCCTAGCAGGGCTTTTGAGAACGGGCGAACGTATTTCCGTGCCCCCGGCCGCAAGTGCACGTGCAGACGCACGTTCCGTCGTTCGTGCACGTCGCGAACGGAATCGACGCACTGGTCAAAGGCTCGATAAGGTCCATCTGCATGGCGGTACGTCGTCCGAGTCTCGCCCCCCAGAAGGCCCGGTTGCACAGAGCGCGAAGAGCGTGGCACCGGGCCCGTACACGGCTGCGCCGTTCCGCCGTGGACTATTTCCGCGGCGGCGTCTCGGACTGGCTCGCCTTCAGCGCGCTGCTTCTCACGATTCCGGCGCTGACGGTCCTCACGGTCCTGATGCCGCTGTGGGTCGCCCCCGAGGCGCTCGTGCTGCCGCTCATCGCCGGCGGTCTGCTGCTGCGCCCCGCGAGCCTGCTGGCGCTGTACGCGTCGGCGGCCGTCGCCCTCATCGTCGAGTCCGCGCTGCTCGGCCCGTACCAGGACGGCGCGGGCCGGGTCACACCCGGCACCATCCTGGTCGTGGCGACGGCGGGGCTCTCGGGTCTGCTCGTCGCGCAGTTCCGCAGCAGGGTCGGCGTGCCCTGGCGGCGCGGCGGCACCATGCTCTTCGACCTCCGCGAACGCATCCGCGTACAGAGCAAGTTGCCCAGGCTGCCGCGCGGCTGGCACCGCGAGATGGCGCTCCGTCCCGCGGGCGGGCAGTCCTTCTCGGGCGACTTCGTGGTCGCCGCGCGCACGGGGCCGGGGGAGCGCACCCTCGAAGTCGTGCTGACGGACGTGTCCGGCAAGGGCATGGACGCGGGCTCGCGCGCGCTGCTGCTCTCCGGCGCCTTCGGCGGGCTGCTGGGCTCGCTGCCGCCGCACGCCTTCCTGCCCGCCGCGAACGGCTATCTGCTCCGGCAGGACTGGGACGAGGGCTTCGCCACGTCCGTCCATCTCGTCCTCGACCTCGACAGCGGGGACTACGAACTCTTCTCGGCGGGCCATGTCCCGGCCCTCCAGCGGGGCGCCGGCACCGGCAAGTGGGAGGAGAAGTCGGGCGACGGCCCGCTCCTCGGCGTCTACGAAGGCGCCCAATTCGACCCGGTCAAGGGGACGTTGCTCCCCGGCGACGTGCTGATGCTCTTCACGGACGGCCTCGTGGAGACCTCGGAGCGGGATCTCGCGGACGGCATCGACCGGCTCACCGGCGAGGCCGACCGCCATGTCGCCTCGGGCTTCCAGGGCGCCGCGTGGCACCTGATAGAGACGGTGGCGAGGGACGTCAACGACGACCGGGCGCTGCTGCTGCTCTGCCGGGGCTGAGGGCGCGGGCTCCGGCGCCGCTGTACGGAGCGCGAGCCGCGCGGTTCCGCAGACCGGGTTCGGCAGGCCGGTCCGGCAGTTGTACGTGCCGCCCGCTCGTCCTCCCGTACGCGTACGACCCGGTCCGCACACGAATGCGGGGGCGGCCCCGACCGGGCCGCCCCCACATTCGTCGTTCCGATCCGTCCCGCCGGGTGCGGAACCGCCGCTGTACGGCCGCTACTTGGCGTGCCTGCCGCCGCCGTTCCCGCCGCGCGCTCCCGTACCGCCGCCGTAGGACGACGACCCGTACGACGAGCCTCCGTGCGACGAGCCCGCGTACGAGGACGAGGACGCCTCGGCACGCTCCGCGCCCGGAGTCCCGGCCGGGGGTGTCGCCGGGGGCGTGGAGCCCGGCGGCACCGGCGTACGCGCCGGGGCCGAGCCCTTCTCGCGCGCCCGTGCCTGTTCGCCCGCGTCCCGCCGGAAGAACCACTCCATCTTCGGCTCCATCGCGAAGCGGAAGATGCGGCGCACGGGCGAGGTGCAGAGGATGGTCATCATCACCGCAGCGAGCAGCGTGATCGCGACCCGGCTGACGGGATGGTCGACCCAGTCCATGTCGTACCACTCGAACTCGCGCGAGATCTTGATCGGGTAGACGTGGATCAGATACGCGTACAGCGTCCCGGCGCCCAGGCTCGTGAACCACATGTGCCGGCGCGGCACCAGCGCGAGGAACGCGGCGGTCAGCACGAGCCCGCAGCCGAAGGTCGCGAGCGTCATCACACCGCCGACCCAGGCAGGCGCCCCGAGGTCCTGCGACGCCTTGTCGTGTAGGAACCAGCCCTTGGACATCCGCGGCACGGCCCAGTACGCGAAGAGCATCGCGGCAGCGAAGACCGGCAGCGCGATCAGCCGGAACTTGCGGCGCTTGACCATCTGGAAGTGCTCGGGCCGCAGTTGGAGGCCGAGCACGAAGTACGGCAGGAAGGCCGCGACCCGCATCAGATTGAGATCGCTGTTGATGCTGGGCGTGACCCCGGCGGCCACCGCGATCGCCAGGGCGACGGGCAGCGGCCACCGCATGCTCTTCCACACCGGCGTCGTCAGCCGCCACAGGAAGAGTGCGACCAGGAACCACAGCGCGAACCCGGGCTCCTGGTAGTGGAACTCGCGGTCGGGGTTGTCGCTGGCCCACCGCATGAAGAACGTGTAGACGGTCTGGAAGATCACGTACGGGACGAGTACGCCGGTGATCAGCCGCTTGATCTGCCGCGGCTTGCCTTCGAAGCTGCGCGAGAGGTAGCCGGAGATGACGATGAACGCCGGCATGTGGAAGGCGTAGAGCACGAAGTACAGCGCACTGGCCGCGCGGCTGTCGTCGCGCAGCGGATCCCACACGTGCCCGATCGCGACGAGCACGATCGTGAGGTACTTGGCGTTGTCGAGAAAGGGGTCCCGCTGGTCGGCAGGCTTTTTCTTGACCTTGGCCGGCGGCTCCGCGGACGCGTCAGGCGTCGCGGAGGGGGACTCCTGGCGGACCGGGGGGAGCGGTGCCCGCTCATAACCAGCGTGCAACATCTGCCGCACCTTAGCGGCCATACCTGGGGGGCGTAAATTCTTGGCGAGATTCCAACATGCCTACCCGGAACAGTTTTCGACACACGCCGCGCTGCCTGGATTTCCTGCGACGACGCTGTGCAGGCGCTGCGATCTGTACGTACATGTCCGGTATGCCCGGACATTGCGACGGGGTGCGAGTGGTCGAACCAGTGGTGCATCGGGGCTTGTTTGCTATCCGTGCGGGCCGAATCCGGAGCCTCCTGTGATCGACTCCACAACACCCGTACGTGCGCCCGCAATTCACGTCCCCGGGCGGCCCGCGGTGCCGCGCCGCCCGGCACATGGTGCATTATCGCTGCGCAGCGCATTGATCGGCGTACAGCGTCACGAATTTCCGTACGTATTGCACTCCGGCCCCCGCTGGGAGGTGCGTCACGGCTGTGCCCGGAGCGTGTAGAGGGTGTGCGTACGGGGGAGAACCGGTTCGACCGGAGCGGGGTCGGGAGGGCGACGAATCGTCACCCGGTCCCACGCGCACGCGACTTGGTGGCACGATGGTCCGCGGCGGGGGCGGCGGTGGTCGGGGGCCCCTCCGGCCGGTGAGGCGTTCCGACGCAAGGGTGTGATGAGTTGTGGCCATTTCACTGTCTGTGGTGCTGCTGCTGGCAGTCATCCTGGTGGTGATGATCAGGGGCGGATCGATAAAGGCCGGTCCCGCCATCGTGGCGGTGCTCTTCGGGTTCTTCCTGGCCTCGACCGACATCGCGCCGTCCGTCAACCGCTTCATGAACTCCCTTGCGGACATGGTGAATCAGATCAACTTCTAGCGTCCGGGCGTCGCTCGCGCCCGCGCACCCGTGAGTGCGCCGGGCCGCGTACGTCCACGCACGCCGAAGGGCCGGCTCCCACAGGGGAGCCGGCCCTTCGGCGTTCACGGAGCGGGCGACGGGAATCGAACCCGCGTAGCTGGTTTGGAAGACCAGGGCTCTACCATTGAGCTACGCCCGCAAGTGCCCCGCACGGTACGCCCGGTTGATCGTCTTCCGGTACGTGTTTCCGGCGTCACGACGGCCTCGGCCGGGACGTCGTCGGAGCGGCACGGCAGTCATCGTAGTGCATGTACTGTTACGTGTCGCACCGACGGGGTGTGGCGCAGCTTGGTAGCGCGTCCGCTTTGGGAGCGGAAGGTCGTCGGTTCGAATCCGGCCACCCCGACCACGTACTATGCAAGGCGCGCGTGCCTGTGTCGTGTCCGGATTCCGAGCCGTTTGCGGGGCGCCGGCAGAGCGTGAATTCCCCAAGCAGTCAGCCCCCAAGGAGACCGACCGTGAAGAGCGCCGTGGAGACCCTGAACCCCACCCGGGTTCGGCTCACAGTCGAGGTGCCCTTCGAGGAGCTCAAGGACAGCCTCGACGCGGCGTACAAGAAGATCAACCAGCAGGTAACCGTCCCTGGCTTCCGCAAGGGCAAGATCCCTGCCCGGGTGATCGACCAGCGGTTCGGCCGCGGTGCCGTGCTCGAAGAGGCCGTCAACGACGCGCTGCCGAAGCTCTACCAGTCGGCCGTCGAGGAGGGCGAGCTCAACCCGCTCGGCCAGCCCGAGGTCGACATCACCGACCTCAAGGACAACGAGCTGCTGTCCTTCACGGCCGAGGTCGACATCCGTCCCGAGATCACGATCCCCGACTTCTCGGGCATCGAGGTCGAGGTCGAGGCCGCCGAGGTCTCCGACGAGGACGTGGACAAGGCCGTCGAGCAGCTCCGTGAGCGCTTCGCCTCCACCACCGTCGTCGAGCGTGCCGCGGCCGAGGGCGACGTCGTCAAGGTCGACCTCGAGGCGAAGGTCGACGGCGAGGTCCTCGAGGACGGCGTCGCCGAGGGCGTCGACTACACCATCGGCTCCGGCGAGCTGCTGGACGGCATCGACGGCGCCGTCACCGGCCTGGAGGCCGGCGGCGAGGCCACCTTCACCTCCGAGCTCAAGGGCGGCTCCGCCGCCGGCAAGGAGGCGGAGGTCGCCGTCAAGGTCCAGACGGTCTCCGCCCGCGAACTGCCCGAGCTGGACGACGAGTTCGCGCAGCTCGCCAGCGAGTTCGACACCCTGGAGGAGCTGCGCGAGGACAGCCGCAAGCGCCTTGAGCAGCAGAAGAAGTACGAACAGGCCACCGAGGCACAGGAGAAGGTGCTCGACGCCCTGCTCGCCCTCGTCGAGGTCCCCGTCCCGGACAAGCTGCTCGCGGAAGAGGTCAGCACCCGCAAGGACAACCTCGTCAACAACCAGCTCGCGCAGATGGGCCTCGATCTCGCGACGTACCTGAGCATGCAGGAGAAGTCCGAGGAGGACTTCGACGCCGAGCTCAAGGAGCAGGCCGAGAAGGGCATCCGCACCCAGTTCGTCCTGGACGAGCTGGTCTCCACGGAGAAGCTCAACGTCAGCCAGGAAGAGCTGACCGAGCACCTGATGCGCCGTGCGCAGTCCTCCGGCATGAGCCCCGACCAGTTCGCCCAGGCCGTCGTCGAGGGCGGCCAGGTGCCGATGCTCGTCGGCGAGGTGGCGCGCGGCAAGGCGCTGGCCACCGTCGTCGAGAAGGCCACGGTCAAGGACACCAACGGTGAGGTCGTCGACCTCGACGACGAGGACGAGACCGCGGAGACGGTCGAGGCCGAGTCGGAGTCCGGCGAGGAGTCCGCGCAGCCCGCCGAGGCCGCCGCGGAGGACACCTCGGAGGCGGCCTCCGGCGAGGAGCAGGAGAAGAAGTCGGAGGGCTGACCTCCGCCCTCCGCGTCCTCGCACAGGACGCACCGAAGCAGTACGCAGCCGGGGCCCGCGCACCGTCGGGAGCGCGGGCCCCGGGCTGCCCGAAGGGCCCGTGGGACCTGCGCTGACAGCGAACAGCTCCCGATGCGGGATGGCGCCGACGGTGCCGCGCGTTAGGGTCCCAAGTGCATGAAGACCCCAGAGACGGCACGCCTTCGGCGACCGTCCGACACGAGCAGGTGGACACGTGACGCTTCCGATGCCTTCCGCCGCCGCTGAGCACCTTGGTGGTGGCCTCGGCGACCAGGTCTACAACCGGCTGCTCAACGAGCGGATCATCTTCCTCGGCCAGCCCGTCGACGACGAGATCGCCAACCAGATCACCGCTCAGTTGCTGCTCCTGGCGGCCGACCCGGACAAGGACATCTTCCTTTACATCAACAGCCCCGGTGGCTCGATCCAGGCCGGCATGGCGATCTACGACACCATGCAGTACATCAAGAACGACGTGGTCACCATCGCGATGGGTCTCGCCGCCTCGATGGGCCAGTTCCTGCTGAGCGCGGGCACCCCCGGGAAGCGGTTCGCGCTGCCGAACGCGGACATCCTGATCCACCAGCCGTCGGCCGGACTGGCGGGCTCCGCCTCCGACATCAAGATCCACGCCGAGCAGTTGCTCCGCACGAAGAAGAAGATGGCGGACCTCTCGGCGCAGCACACCGGCCAGAGCATCGAGCAGTGGACCCGGGACGCCGACCGCGACCGCTGGTTCACCGCCCAGGAGGCCAAGGACTACGGCCTGATCGACGAGGTGTACGGCCGGGCGGCGCAGCTTCCGGGAGGCGGCGGTACGGGCGCGTGAGCCGCGCCGCAGTACAGCAGGCTCAGCACCAGCGCAGCGACCGCACTCAGCCCACCACCAGGAGAAGGCTCCGATGACCAATCTTTCCGGACTCCCCGCCTCCGGCGGTCTTCCCGGCGCGGGAAGCACGCAGCCCTCCGAGGGCCGCTACACGGGTCCCAGCCCCGACTCCCGCTACATCGTTCCGCGCTTCGTTGAGCGCACCTCGCAGGGCGTGCGCGAGTACGACCCGTACGCGAAGCTCTTCGAGGAGCGCGTGATCTTCCTCGGCGTCCAGATCGACGACGCCTCGGCCAACGACATCATGGCGCAGCTCCTGTGCCTGGAGTCGATGGACCCGGACCGCGACATCTCGCTCTACATCAACAGCCCCGGCGGCTCGTTCACGGCGCTCACCGCGATCTACGACACGATGCAGTTCGTGAAGCCGGACATCCAGACGGTCTGCATGGGCCAGGCGGCCTCGGCCGCCGCCGTGCTGCTCGCGGCCGGCACCCCCGGCAAGCGGATGGCGCTTCCCAACGCGCGCATCCTGATCCACCAGCCGTACAGCGAGACGGGCCGCGGTCAGGTCTCCGACCTGGAGATCGCCGCGAACGAGATCCAGCGGATGCGTATCCAGTTGGAGGAGATGCTGGCCAAGCACTCCACCAAGGAGATCGAGCAGATCCGTGACGACATCGAGCGTGACAAGATCCTCACGGCGGAGGAGTCGCTCGAGTACGGGCTGATCGACCAGATCGTCTCGACCCGCAAGTCCTCGGTCGGCATGGGGGTCTGACCCCGCGCACGTCACGTCTCCCCTTGGGGCCGCCTCGGCCGAGTCGTCCCAAGGGGGGCCCAATTCGACGGCTCGGCAGGGTACCGTCGTCAGAGCACGTACCTCGGTCCGAGGCTGATGGACCGGTCCCAGGCGAAGGGGAAGCACCTCGTGGCACGCATCGGTGATGGCGGCGATCTGCTCAAGTGCTCGTTCTGCGGAAAGAGCCAGAAGCAGGTGAAGAAGCTGATCGCAGGGCCAGGGGTGTACATCTGCGACGAGTGCATCGACCTGTGCAACGAGATCATCGAGGAGGAGCTCGCCGAGTCCTCCGAGGTGCGCTGGGACGAACTTCCCAAGCCCCGCGAGATCTCGGAGTTCCTGGAGGGCTACGTCGTCGGCCAGGAGGCCGCGAAGAAGGCCCTCTCGGTGGCGGTCTACAACCACTACAAGCGGGTGCAGGCCGGGGAGAACGGCGGCCCCCAAGGCCGTGACGACGGCATCGAGTTGGCGAAGTCCAACATCCTGCTGCTCGGTCCCACCGGTTCCGGCAAGACGCTGCTGGCACAGACGCTCGCGCGGATGCTCAACGTCCCCTTCGCCATCGCCGACGCCACGGCGCTCACGGAGGCCGGTTACGTCGGCGAGGACGTCGAGAACATCCTGCTGAAGCTGATCCAGGCCGCGGACTACGACGTCAAGAAGGCCGAGACCGGGATCATCTACATCGACGAGATCGACAAGGTCGCCCGTAAGAGCGAGAACCCGTCGATCACGCGTGACGTCTCCGGTGAGGGCGTGCAGCAGGCGCTGCTGAAGATCCTGGAGGGCACGACGGCTTCCGTGCCGCCGCAGGGCGGACGCAAGCACCCGCACCAGGAGTTCATCCAGATCGACACCACGAACGTGCTGTTCATCGTGGGCGGCGCCTTCGCCGGGCTGGAGAAGATCATCGAGGCGCGGGCCGGCGCGAAGGGCATCGGCTTCGGCGCCACCATCCGCTCCAAGCGCGAGATCGAGGACCGCAACCAGTTCGAGGACGTCATGCCGGAGGACTTGGTGAAGTTCGGGATGATCCCGGAGTTCATCGGCCGCCTCCCCGTGATGACGAGCGTGCACAACCTCGACCGCGAGGCGCTGCTGCAGATCCTCATGGAGCCGCGCAACGCCCTCGTGAAGCAGTACCAGCGGCTGTTCGAACTCGACGGCGTGGAGCTGGACTTCGACCGTCCCGCGCTGGAGGCCATCGCCGACCAGGCGATCCTGCGGGGCACGGGCGCGCGGGGTCTGCGCGCCATCATGGAGGAAGTCCTGATGTCGGTGATGTACGAGGTTCCGTCCCGCAAGGACGTCGAGCGCGTCGTCATCACCGAAGAGGTCGTCCACTCGAATGTGAACCCGACGCTGGTGCCCCGTTCGCGCGGCGGCGAGCAGGAGCGGCACGACAAGAGCGCCTAAGTCGCCCTGCGGCAGCGTCAGTCGGACGCGGCGGCTGTCGGGGACGGCAGCGCACAGGCGACATGAGAAGGGCCCCGGCGGCGAGCCGGGGCNTCCGTGTGCTTCTCCGTCAACTCGCCTCGGTGAGCGCGTCCTTGCGGACCGTCGCGGTCAACTCCGCCGTCTTCCTGAGATCCACCGGCTCCGTGGACGTACCGTCGCTGGTGAGGATCATCGAGGTGACGGTGCCGACGGTGCCGGAGTCGGCCCAACTGCACATGGCCAGGCTCATGCTGGAGATCTTGTACTCCTGGCACTTGAGCACGTCGCCGTCGAAGCCGGACGGGGAGTACGTGCCGAGCCGTCCCTTCGGCTTGGCGCCCGTCTCGGTCTTCAGCGACTTGCCCGTCTGCTCGAAGACCCAGTCGACGGCCTTCGCCGGATTCTCCACCGAGCCGTAGGCGCCGCCGAGTTGGAGCTTCTTGGTGGCGCCCGCCTTGTACTCGGCGCTGACGTCGGCGTGGGTCGTCATCCCGGGGACCTTCTTGTCGCCGAACGCCTTGCCGTCGCCCTTCTCGCCCTTGCCGTCCCGCTTGTACTCGCCGGCCACCGTCGTCGGCGTCGTCAGCCTGTACTCCGCGTCGTCGGAGGGGCCGAAGAGCATATAGCCGCCGACGGCCGCGGCCGCCACGACGAGCACCACGCCGGCCACCACCGCGACGCGTCCGCGCCCGGCGCCCGTACCGCCGCCGCCGACACCGCCTCCGCTCGCGNGTGGCGAGCGGCGCCCCGGGCGCCTGCGGCTGCCCCGGACCGTGCGGTGCGGGCTGACTGTCACTCATCGCTTGCGTCTCCTCCGTCGGCGGAGGGCGCCCGGACCATCGGCCCGTGCGCCCCGAATCCGGCTTCCCCGCGCGCTACTTGATCTCCACCCGCACGTCGTCGCGCAGCTTCGTGGACAGGTTCGCGGTCTCGTCGATCGTCATGCTCCGGCCGGTCAGGACCGCGGCCGAGTCCTGCGCCGAGACCATCACGACCGTGCTGTGGTCGCCCCACATGCACAGCGGCGCCTTGATCTCCGACGTACCGCCGGTGCCGCCCGTCGTCGCCGACGCCCCCAGGCTGACCTTGATGATCTGGCACTTCATGACGGCGTCGTCCTCGAGGCCGGCGGGCTGCACCTTCTCGGGGCTGCCCTCGAGTTCGGCCGTACGGCCCGAACGCTCGGCGTTCTTCTCGCTGTCCTCGGCCATCTTCTCGAAGGCGGTGTCGACCGTCGCCTCCGGGTCCTCGACGTCGCCCCACACGCCCTGGAAGTTGAGCTGCTTGACGGCCGTGCCGCTGCCGGACTTGTACGAGCCGTGCTCGCTCTTGGGGTCGGAGATCCCCGCCTTCTCGAACTCGGCGAGCTCGGAGGGCGTCATCTCGTTCGTGGTGCCGTACCTGTCGTTCTTCTCGTACTCGTCGGCGACCGTCTGCGGCGACGTCAGCTTGTACTTCTTGCCGTCGTCGGCGACGGAGGAACCGCCGCCCACACCCCCGAAGAGGAAGATGCCGCCGATGACGAGGCCCACGATCACCAGCGAACCGACCACGATGGCCACGGTCTTGCCCGCCATGCCGCCGCCCTGCGGAGGCATCGGCGGCCCCGGCTGCCCGTACGGTCCGGGCTGTCCGTAGGGCCCCGGCTGGCCGGGCTGCTGCGGGTAGCCGTACCCGGGCTGACCGGGCGGCGGTCCGGGCGGCTGCTGCGGATATCCGTAACCGGGCTGTCCCGGCTGCCCCGGCTGGCCCGGCTGGCCCGGCTGCGCGTACGGATTCGGTCCCTGCGGCTGCTGTCCGTACGGTCCGGGCGGGGGCGGCTGCTGCCCGTACGGACCCGGCTGATTCTGACTCATGGCGGCGCTTCCCCTCCGTTGATGTGCGTCGCGTGCGACGCGGTCGCGCTCGCGCGCGTGCGCTGCCCGTACATCCTCGCGGACGCCACAGGGCCTTGCTGCACCGGTCCCCAAACCGATTCGAGACTGCGACATTGGCGCCCTTACACTGCCGTCGTGACCGAGAACTCATCGCAGCGCCCCGACTCCCGAGGGCCGAACGCCGCAGCCCCCGCAGACCTGCCGACGCAGTACACACCGGCCGAGGTGGAGGAGGAGCTGTACGAGCGCTGGGTAGCGAGCGGTCACTTCGAGGCGGACGCGAAGAGCGACAAGCAGCCGTACACCATCGTCATCCCGCCACCGAACGTCACGGGCTCGCTCCACCTGGGCCACGCCTTCCAGCACACGCTCATGGACGCCCTCACCCGCCGCAAGCGCATGCAGGGTTACGAGGCGCTGTGGCTGCCGGGCATGGACCACGCGGGCATCGCCACGCAGAACAAGGTCGAGCAGCAGCTCGCCGAAGAGGGCAAGTCCCGCCAGGACTTGGGGCGTGAGGCGTTCGTCGAGCGCGTCTGGCAGTGGAAGGAGGAGTACGGCGGCAAGATCCTCGGCCAGATGCGCCGCCTCGGCGACGGCGTCGACTGGACGCGCGAGCGCTTCACCATGGACGAGGGCCTCTCGCGCGCCGTCCAGACCGTCTTCAAGCAGATGTACGACGACGGTCTGATCTACCGCGCCGAGCGGATCATCAACTGGTGCCCGCGCTGTCTGACCGCCATCTCCGACATCGAGGTGGACTACCAGGAGGACGACGGCGAGTTGGTCTCCATCCGGTACGGCGAGGGCGAGGATTCCCTCGTCGTCGCCACCACCCGGGCCGAGACGATGCTCGGCGACACCGCCGTCGCCGTCCACCCCGACGACTCGCGCTACGCCCACCTGCTGGGCCGCGAGATCAAGTTGCCGCTCACCGACCGCACCATCCCCGTCGTCGCCGACGAGCACGTCGACCCGGAGTTCGGCTCCGGCGCGGTCAAGGTCACCCCCGCCCACGACCCGAACGACTTCGCGATCGGGCAGCGCCACGACCTGCCGTCGATGACGGTCATGGACGAGCGCGGAGTGATCACGGCACACGGCCCGTTCGAGGGCCTGGACCGCTTCGAGGCCCGCTCCTCGATCGTCGCCGCCCTGCGCGAACAGGGCCGCATCACCGCGGAGAAGCGCCCGTACACGCACAGCGTCGGCCACTGCTCACGCTGCAAGACGACGATCGAGCCGCGGCTGTCGATGCAGTGGTGGGTCGGCGTGGGACCGCTGGCGGAGGCTGCGGGCGACGCGGTGCGCGACGGCCGCGTGAAGATCCACCCGGCGGAGATGTCGGCGCGCTACTTCGACTGGGTCGACAACATGCTCGACTGGTGCATCTCGCGCCAGCTCTGGTGGGGCCACCGCATCCCGGTCTGGTACGGCCCGGACGGCGAGGTCCGCTGTGTCGGACCGGACGAGCAGCCGCCCTCCGGCGAGGGCTGGACGCAGGACCCGGACGTGCTGGACACCTGGTTCTCGTCCGGGCTGTGGCCCTTCTCCACGCTCGGCTGGCCCGACGAGACGCAGGACCTCGCGAAGTTTTATCCGACGGACGTGCTGCTGACGGGGCACGACATCATCTTCTTCTGGGTCGCCAGGATGATGATGTTCGGTCTCTACGCGATGGACGGCGTCGCGCCGTTCCACACCATCGCGCTGACCGGGCTCGTGCGCGACGACCACGGCAAGAAGATGTCCAAGTCCAACCCCAACTCGGTGGACCCGCTGGACTGGATGAACGCCTACGGCGCCGACGCCGTCCGCTTCACGCTCACCAGCGGCGCCAACCCGGGCGCGGACGTGCCGATCGGCGAGGACTGGGTCAAGGCGTCCCGCAACTTCGCCAACAAGATCTGGAACGCGACGCGTTTCGCCCTGATGAACGGCGCGACGGTCCAGGGCCCGCTGCCCGGGGCGTCCGAACTCGGCGCCACGGACCGGTGGATCCTCTCCCGTCTCAACTCCGTGGTCGCGGAGGTCGACGGGTACTACGACGACTACCAGTTCGCCCGGCTCTCCGACGCGCTCCGGCACTTCGCGTGGGACGAAGTCTTCGACTGGTACGTGGAGTTGTCGAAGACCACCTTCGCCGCCGGCGGACGTCCCGCCGAGGTCTCGCGCCGCGTCCTGGGCGAGGTGCTGGACGTCATGCTGCGGCTGCTGCACCCGGTGGTCCCGTTCGTCACCGAGGCGCTGTGGACGACCCTGACGGGCGGCGATTCCGTCGTCGTCGCCCCGTGGCCGTCCGACTCCGGCTTCCGGGACGCGGAGGCGGAGGCGGAGATCGCCACGCTGCAGAACGCCGTCACCGAGGTCCGCCGCTTCCGCGCCGACCAGGGCCTCCAGCCCGGCCAGCGGGTGCCGGCCCGGCTCACGCTCACGGGCTCGCCGCTGGCCGCCCACGAGGACGCGATCCGTCAACTCCTGCGTCTGCAGCCCGAGGGCGACGCCTTCCAGGCCACGGCGTCGCTGCCGGTCGCGGGCGGCACGGTGGAGCTGGACCTCTCCGGCGTCATCGACGTCGAGGCCGAGCGGAAGCGTCTGACGAAGGACCTCGGCGCCGCGGAGAAGGAGCTGCGCCAGACGACGGCGAAGCTGGAGAACGACGGCTTCCTCGCGAAGGCCCCGGACCACGTGGTCACCAAGATCCGCGAACGCCGCTCGGCGGCGGAGTCCGACATCGCCCGCCTCCAGCAGCAACTGGAACGCCTGCCGTGAGCGTGTGAGCGCGACGTACGGGACGCGACGTACGAGAGGGGCCGGGGCCGCAAGGCTCCGGCCCCTCCGCGCTGTTCGCCGTACGCGCCTCGCCCCGGCCCGGCTGGTCCCGTCCCGTACCGGCGCCTGAAGCCGGCCGCACCCCCCTACGTAGACTGGGCGCCGTGACTGACCAGCCCCAGCATCCCGACCACGACCCCGGCGAAGACCCGGACCAGGAGCCCGGAGACGAGATCCCGCGCCCCGGTTCCTCCGAGTTCGAGGAGATCATCGGCGCGGAGACCGGCCGCGACCCCGATCTCGCCGTCATCGAGGCGGGCAGCCGCACCCTCCGCGCCCAGGCCGGACCCCCGCAGGCCGACGTCGTACCGGCGCGCCCGGAGGACCCGGAGACGGACCGCGCGCTGCGGGCCGTCGAGGCCGAACTGATGGACCGCTGGCCCGAGACCAGGCTCGACCCGTCCCTGGAGCGCATCCGGGCGCTGATGGACGTGATGGGCGAGCCGCAGCGCGCGTACCCGTCCATCCACATCACCGGCACCAACGGCAAGACCAGCACCGCCCGCATGATCGAGGCCCTGCTGAGCGCCTTCGACCTGCGCACCGGCCGCTACACCTCGCCGCACGTGCAGTCGATCACCGAGCGGATCAGCGTGGACGGCGCCCCCGTCTCCGCCGAGCGGTTCATCGCCGCGTACGAGGACGTCAAGCCCTTCGCGGAGCTGGTCGACGCTCAACAGCCGCACCGGCTCTCGTTCTTCGAGATGCTGACGGGCATGGCGTACGCGGCCTTCGCCGACGCCCCCGTGGACGTCGCCGTCGTCGAGGTCGGCATGGGCGGAAGCTGGGACGCGACCAACGTCATCGACGCCGGCGTCTCCGTCGTCACCCCGATCTCCCTCGACCACGTCGAACGGCTCGGCGACACCCCGGAGAAGATCGCCGGCGAGAAGTCCGGAATCGTGAAGAAGGACGCCACGGTCGTCCTCGCCCAGCAGCCCGTTGAGGCGGCGTCCGTCGTGCTCAAGCAGGCCGCGGCGCTGGACGCCACGGTGGCGCGCGAGGGCCTGGAGTTCGGCGTCCTCTCCCGCGAGGTCGCCGTCGGCGGGCAGTTGCTCACCCTGCGCGGACTGGGCGGTGAGTATCCCGAGATCTTCCTGCCCATGCACGGCGCGCACATGGCGCACAACGCGGCCATCGCGCTCGCCGCCGTCGAGGCGTTCTTCGGCATCGGCGGCGTCGGTACGGACACGGGCCGCACCCTCGACGCCGACATCGTCCGGCAGGCCTTCGCGTCCGTCTCCTCGCCGGGACGACTGGAGCTGATGCGCACCAGCCCGACCGTCCTCCTCGACGCCGCGCACAACCCCGCGGGGGCCCGCGCCACCGCGGAGGCGGTCAGCGAGGCGTTCGGTTTCAGCCGTCTCGTGGGCGTCGTCGGTCCCAGCGCCGAGAAGGACGTACGGGGTCTGCTCGAAGCCTTCGAACCGGTCTTCGCGGAAGTGGTGCTCACCCGCAACTCCACCTCCCGCGCCATGGACGTCGACGAACTGGCCGCCCTGGCCGTCGAGATCTTCGGCGAGGACCGCATCCAGGTCGAGCCCCGGCTCGACAGCGCGCTGGAGGAGGCGATCACGCTCGCCGAGGAGGAGGGCGAGTACGCGGGCGCGGGCGTGCTGGTCACCGGTTCCGTCTTCACCGCGGGCGAGGCGCGGCTGCTGCTGGGAAGGGAGCGGTAGTGCGGACTCTCTGCGCGTCCACGCTGATCGGCGAGTTCTTCGTGATCGGCTTCGCGGGCCTCGTCGCGATGCAGACCAGCGATCTGTCCGCCGCCGCGGTCTGGTCGGTCTGCGGTGCGGCGATGGCGCTGTGCGTGCTGCTGTGCGGCGCCCTGTCCCGCAGGGGAGGCGTGCCGCTGGGCTGGGCCCTCCAACTCGGGCTGATCGCCTCGGGGTTGGTCGTCCCCGCCATGTACTTCCTGGGGGTCTGCTTCGCGGGACTGTGGTGGGCCTCCGTCCACTTCGGACGGAAGGTGGACGCGGCCAAGGCCGAGCGTGCCCGCCTGGAGACCGAGCCTGACACTGCGTGACGGACGCCACGGTCGCACGTGTAGCCTCTGGGCATTCGTCTTCGGCCATGTCCGGAACCGTTACGTCCAAGACGTCGCGGCCTCCCGGCAGTCCTTCGTATCCACCCCCGAGGAGCCACCATGAGCGAGCGCACCCTGGTCCTGCTCAAGCCCGACGCCGTACGCCGCGGACTGATCGGCGAGGTCGTCGGCCGCATCGAGAACAAGGCCGACTGGGCAGTCACAGCACTGGAGTTGCGCACGCTGGAGCGCTCCGCCCTGGAGCAGCACTACGCCGAGCACGTGGGCAAGCCGTTCTACGAGCCGCTGGTGGAGTTCATGGCCTCGGGCCCGTCCGTCGTGATGGTCGTCGAGGGCGAGCGCGTCATCGAGGGCGTACGGGCGCTGGCAGGCCCCACGGACCCGATTGCTGCGCCCCCGGGCTCCATTCGGGGGGACTTCGGCACGATTGTGCGGGAGAACCTGATTCACGCGTCGGACTCGGCGGAGTCCGCGGAGCGCGAGCTGAAGATTTTCTTTCCCGATTTCATCTGACGTCCCGCTGACGCGTCATCAGTCGTCAGGGCCCTGATGACCTGGGGCGACCGATGATTTTCGGTCGCTCTTCCGCATATGCGGCATGGTTCGGGGGAACGCATCACCCCGACACGACGTCACTGATTACAGGGACGACGGCTGTTGCGCCGACAATGGCGGGACACCCTCGCTACGTGTTCGAGTCCGCGTCTACGATGGAACCTCGCGTCTCCACAGTGTCAGCGCGGATCACCCTCTCCTGCCGTCCTCCCACACACATCGCTCCAGTTGGAAGGCCAGACGCATCCTATGGCGAACAACATGTCGTTCATCGGCCGTGATATGGCTGTCGACCTCGGGACCGCCAACACGCTGGTGTACGTCAGGGGTCGCGGGATCGTTCTCAACGAGCCGTCGGTCGTCGCCATCAACACCAACACCGGCGGCATTCTGGCGGTCGGCGCCGAGGCGAAGAAGATGATCGGCCGCACCCCGGGCAACATCGTGGCCGTCCGCCCGCTCAAGGACGGCGTCATCGCCGACTTCGAGATCACGGAGCGGATGCTCCGCTATTTCATCCTCAAGATCCACAAGCGGCGTTATCTCGCGCGTCCGCGCGTGGTCATCTGCGTTCCCTCCGGCATCACGGGCGTCGAGCGCCGCGCGGTCATCGAGGCCTCCACGCAGGCCGGCGCCCGGCAGGTGCACATCATCGAGGAGCCGATGGCCGCCGCGATCGGTTCCGGACTCCCGGTACACGAGGCGACCGGCAACATGGTCGTCGACATCGGCGGCGGCACCACCGAGGTCGCGGTGATCTCGCTCGGCGGGATCGTCACGGCGCAGTCGATCCGCGTCGCCGGCGACGAGTTGGACAACGCGATCATCCAGCACATCAAGAAGGAGTACAGCCTGCTCCTCGGCGAGCGCACCGCCGAGAGCATCAAGATCACGATCGGTTCCGCCCACTCCCTCGACAAGGACGAGCACACCGAGATCCGCGGCCGTGACCTGGTCAGCGGCCTCCCCAAGACGGTCGTCATCTCGGCCGCGGAGGTCCGCAGGGCCATGGAGGAGCCGGTCAACGCGATCGTCGACGCGGTGAAGACCACGCTCGACAAGTGCCCGCCCGAGCTGTCCGGCGACGTCATGGACCGGGGGATCGTCCTCACCGGCGGCGGCGCGCTGCTGCGCGGTCTGGACGAGCGGCTGCGCAGCGAGACGGGCATGCCGATCCACATCGCCGAGGACCCGCTGGATTCGGTTGCGCTCGGTTCCGGTAAGTGCGTGGAGGAGTTCGAGGCGCTTCAGCAGGTCCTCGACTCCCAGCCCAGGCGATGATCTGAACGCAGCGATCCGCCGTGCGGCCTGCCGCATGACCGACCACCAGTCCGCCGGGCGGATCGTTGACAGTCCCGGGGCGCCGCCCCGGAACGGACACCGGTCCGACCGACCCGACTGAGGAAAGGCACGGCCGCCGCACGTGAGGGACACCCGAGAGAGCCGGCTGCTGCTCGTCCTTCTGATCGCCATCGCGTTCGCTCTGATCACGGTGGACATCAGAAAGGGCGAGCAGTCCCCGATGGACAGCGCGCGGCACGTGGCCGCCTCCGCCTTCGGGCCTGTGGAGAACGGGGTGTCGGCGGCGGTCGACCCCGTGGGGAACTCCATCGCCGCCGTCCGCGACTCCGGTGTGCGGCACGACCGTATAAGCCGGCTCGAGGCCGAGAACGCCAAGCTCAAGCAGCGGCTCGGCTCGAACGACCGGCACCGCTCCCGCTCCCGCGAACTGGACAGGCTGCTGAAGACCGCCGGCGCCGGCGGCTACGGACTCAAGGGCGCCCAGGTCATCGGCATCGGCTCCGCACAGGGCTTCTCATGGACGGTGACGCTGGACGCCGGGAGCAGGGACGGCATCGCGCGCGACATGACGGTCATCAACGGCGACGGCCTCGTCGGCCGCGTCACCACCGTCAGCTCCTCGACCGCGACGGTGCTGCTCGCCAACGACCCCGACTTCTCCGTCGGTACCCGCATGGAGAAGAGCAGCGAACTCGGCTTCGCCACCGGCCGCGGCGGCGACGCCATGACCGTCCAGCTCCTCAACGGCAAGGCGGACGTGAAGAAGGGCGACCGGATAGTGACGTTCGGCTCCCGCGACAACAAGCCCTTCGTGCCCGGCGTTCCCGTCGGGACGGTCTCCAAGGTCGACAGGACGGCGGGCGACCTCACGCGCAGCGTCAACGTCCGCCCGTTCGTCAGCTTCAGCAAGCTCGACATCGTCGGCGTCGTCGTGCAGCCGCCCCGCAGCGATCCGCGGGACGAGGTGCTGCGCGCCAAGAAGCCGCCGAAGCCGAAGCCCGCGCCCACGGTGACCGTGACCAAGACGCCGAAGCCGGACGCTTCGTAACCCAGGAGCTGACCGATGCACCTCAACCGGATCCTGCTCTCGGCCGTCCTCGTGGTCGGCGCCCTCGTCGCGCAAGTCAGCGTGCTGGCACGGCTCCAGCTCCCCGGAGCCGTCCCCGATCTGATGCTGCTCGTCCTGCTCGGGATCGCGATGGTCTACGGACATGTCGCGGGCGCCCTCGTCGGCTTCTTCGGCGGACTCCTCGCCGACCTCGCGCCGCCCGCCGAGCACGCCGTCGGGCGGTACGCGCTCGTGCTGTGCGTCATCGGATACGTCGCGGGCCTGACCAAGCCGGAGGGTTCGCAGCACCGTTCGGCGTCCGTGCCGATGCTGGTCGTCGCGAGCGCCGCCGTCGGGTCGACGCTGCTGTACGCGGGGGTCGGCACCCTCGTCGGCGACACCGCCGCTGGCCATGTCGGGCTGCTGCCGCTGCTGTTGACCGCCACGCTGTACGACCTGCTGCTGGCGCCCTTCGTCGTACCGCTGGTCATGTGGGCCGCCCGCCGCACCGAGGGCGGCGTGATCACCTCGGACGCGTCCGGCGTCGGAAGTATGGGCCGGAGTGACAAAGGCGCCTACGGATGGCTCAGTTCGGGTACGGGACTTCACGTCGGCGGCCTCGGTCTCTTCGGCAAGGGCCGCGGCGGCGGCACGGTGCGCAACGCACGTAACGGCAAAGCCGTCCGGATGGGCATCCAGCGGGGCAGCCTGCTGGACCGGTCGTCCCGTAAGAGCAGGACCGGGAAGATCAAGGGGGTCAAGCGGCTGTGAGCAACATCCCTGAGACCGGACGCAACAACCGGGTCACCATCCGCCTCGTCGTCATCCAGATCCTGGTGATGTCGCTGCTGCTCACCCTCGGCGGTCGCCTGTGGTATCTCCAGGTCCGCAACGGCGACCAGTACCAGAAGGAGGCCGCGGGCAACCACGTACAGCAGGTCGTGCAGCCCGCGACCCGCGGCGCCATCCTGGACGCGCGCGGTGTGCCGATCGCCGACAACGAGACGCGGCTCGTCGTCTCCGCCTCCCGCACCGAGCTGATGAAGATGGACGACAGCGGCAAGGCCGTGCTCACGCGGCTCGCCGGGGTGCTCGACATGAGCCCGAAGACCGTCCAGGAGAAGGTGCGCCTCTGCGACGCGAAGACGCCGCAGCCCTGCTGGAACGGCTCTCCCTACCAGCCGATCCCGGTCACCGACGAGGCCACGACGCAGCAGGCGCTCCAGATCCGCGAACGTGCCGAGGACTTCCCCGGCATCACCGCCGAGCCCACCGCCGTACGCCGCTATCCCGCTCCGTACGGCTCCCACACCTCGCAGGTGCTCGGCTATCTCTCGCCCGTCACGGACGAGGAGATCAGGAAGACGAAGAACACGAACTCGCCCTTCCTCTCCTCCGACGAGATCGGGCGCTCCGGTCTGGAGCGCACGTACGACAGCATGCTGCGCGGCAGTTCGGGCGTGACGCGCTACGAGGTGGACAACCTCGGACGGGTCATGGGACGCGCCAAGAGCGACAAGGCCGAGCCCGGCTCCAGCCTCGTCACGAGCATCGACTCGCGCGTACAGGCCGTCACCGAGAACGAGTTGCTGACGGCGATGAAGAACGCCCGCAAGGAGCACGACAAGAACACGAACCGGAACTACAAGGCGGACGCGGGCGCCGCCGTCGTCATGGAGAACAAGACGGGCCGGGTCGTGGCGATGGCGTCCAACCCGGAGTACGACCCGAACGAGTGGGTCGGCGGCATCTCCGGCAAGAAGTACACGCAGCTCACCGGGAAGAAGTCCAACTACCCGCTGCTGAACCGCTCCATCCAGGGCCTCTCGGCGCCCGGTTCGGTCTTCAAGGTCATCTCGACGACCGCCGCGCTGAAGGCGGGCAACAAGTTCAACGGCAACTACAACTGCTCGTCCTCGTACAACGTCGGCGGCCAGACGTTCAAGAACTACGAGTCGAAGGGCTACGGCCCGATCAGCCTCGGCCGCGCGCTCGAGGTCTCCTGCGACACCGTCTTCTACGACCTGGCCTACAAGCAGTGGCTGAAGGACGGCGGCAACAAGCCGAAGAAGAAGCCCAAGGACCACTTCTACAAGACCGCCCACGAGTTCGGCCTCGGCGCGAAGACCCGCGTCGACCTGCCGAACGAGGTCGAGGGCCGCGTCCCGGACCGCCAGTGGAAGAAGGACTACTGGAAGGCCAACAAGGACGCGTGGTGCAAGCAGGCCAAGGACCCCAAGTCCTACGCCGACAAGATCGCCAAGGAGAACTGCGTCTCCGGCATGAAGATGCGCGCCGGTGACAGCGTCAACTACTCGATCGGACAGGGCGACACCCTCGTCACCCCGATACAGATGGCGACGATCTACTCGGCGGTCGCCAACGGCGGCACCCTGCACAACCCCACCCTGGGCAAGGCGACCATAGGGCCCAAGGGCAAGACGATAAAGGAGATCGAGCCGGAGTCGCACGGCAAGCTGCCCCTGGAGAAGGGCCAGTTGAAGAAGATCGACAGCGCGCTCGCCGGCGTGGCCGAACGCGGCACGGCGGCCTGGCGGTTCGGCGACGCGGGCTGGCCCCAGGACAAGATCAAGATGCACGCCAAGACCGGTACGGCCGAGGTGGCGGGCAAGCAGACCACGTCCTGGTTCACGACGTACACCAAGGACTACACGGTCGTCATGACGATCTCCCAGGGCGGCACCGGCTCCGGCGCCTCCGGCCCCGCGGTGCGCAACATCTACAACGCGCTGTACGGGGTCAACCAGGACGGCGACATCGACGAGAAGTCGGCGCTGCTGCCGCACCCCGACGAGGAGCTGCCGAAGGTCGACAGCCACGGCAACATCGAGTCGCGGGACGACAAGGACTTCGAGAAGCGAGCCGAACGGGCCGTCAAGGGCGCTCCCGTCGGCGGAGCGGGCGGATGAGCACGCACTCCTACACCCTGAGCGGCTACGGGCCGCAGCATAAGTCGGCGTGGGGGCGGCTCACGGCACGTGACTCGGCGGTCTGGCGGCTGGACTGGATCATGGTCGGTGCGGCCGTCGGTCTGTCGATCGTGGGCTCGCTGCTGGTCTGGTCGGCCACCCGCAACCGCACCGACCTCAACCAGGGCGATCCGTACTACTTCCTGACCCGCCATGTGCTCAGCCTCGTCGTGGGGTTGCTGCTGATGGCGGGGATGGTGTGGCTCGGGCACCGCAGGGTGCGCGGGGCGGTGCCGTTCCTGTACGGGGCGTCGGTGCTGCTCGCGCTGCTGGTCCTCACGCCGCTGGGCGCCACGATCAACGGACAGCGTGCGTGGCTGCACCTCGGGGGCGGTTTCTCGCTCCAGCCCGCGGAGTTCATCAAGATCACGGTGATCCTCGGCATGGCGATGCTGCTGGCCGCGCGCGTGGACGCGGGGGACCGGGAGTATCCCGACCACCGCACGGTGCTCCAGGCGCTGGCGCTGGCGGCGGCACCGATCGTGGTCATCATGCTGATGCCGGACCTCGGTTCGGTCATGGTGATGGTCATCATCGTCCTGGGGGCGCTGCTGGCCTCCGGGGCCTCGAACCGCTGGGTCATCGGACTGTGCGTCGCGGGCACCGTGGGCGCCGTATCGGTCTGGGCCCTGGGCCTGTTGGACGAGTACCAGATCGACCGCTTCGCCGCCTTCGCCAACCCCGCGCTCGACCCCTCCGGCGTCGGCTACAACACTAACCAGGCGCGGATCGCGATCGGTTCGGGCGGGCTGTCGGGCAAGGGGCTCTTCGAGGGGTCGCAGACCACCGGGCAGTTCGTGCCGGAGCAGCAGACGGACTTCGTCTTCACGGTGGCCGGCGAGGAACTCGGCTTCCTGGGCGGGGCGTTGATCATAGTGCTGCTGGGTGTGGTGATCTGGCGCGCGTGCCGCATCGCACGGGAGTCCTCCGAGCTGTACAGCACGGTCGTCGCCGCGGGCGTGATCGCCTGGTTCGCGTTCCAGTCGTTCGAGAACATCGGGATGACGCTGGGCATCATGCCCGTCGCGGGACTTCCGCTTCCGTTCGTCTCCTACGGCGGTACATCGATGTTCGCGGTGTGGATCGCGGTGGGACTGTTGCAGTCGATCCGGGTGCAGCGTCCGGTCTCCGCGTAACTCCGGCCACTTCGCGCACTTCGCGCACTTCGCGCAGGAAGCGGCCCCCGCCGGTACAGGTGGGGGCCGCTTCCGCTGTCCGCGGCTTACGGGGGCCTCGTACGTCCGCGTTACGCTGAAGGGTCACCTGCACCGCGAACGCGTCCCCGCCCCATGAGGAACCCCATGTCAGTCGAGTCGGTCTTCCCACGCCTGGAGGCCCTCCTTCCGCACGTCCAGAAGCCGATCCAGTACGTGGGCGGTGAGCTCAACTCCACCGTCAAGGACTGGGATTCCTGCGACGTCCGCTGGGCGCTGATGTATCCGGACGCCTACGAGGTCGGGCTCCCCAACCAGGGCGTGATGATCCTCTACGAGGTGCTCAACGAACGTGAGGGCGTGCTGGCCGAACGCACCTACAGCGTCTGGCCGGACCTGGAGGAGCTGATGCGGGAGCACGACGTCCCGCAGTTCACCGTCGACGCGCACCGTCCCGTCGGGGCGTTCGACGTGCTCGGCGTCTCCTTCGCGACCGAACTCGGCTACACCAACCTCCTCACCGCCCTCGACCTGTCGGGCATTCCGCTTCAGGCCGCGGACCGCGGCGAGGACCACCCCGTCGTGATGGCCGGCGGCCACGCGGCCTTCAACCCGGAGCCCGTCGCCGACTTCATCGACTGCGCCGTCGTCGGCGACGGCGAACAGGCCGTGCTGGAGGTCAGCGACATCATCCGCGGCTGGAAGGCGGAGGGACGCCCCGGCGGACGCGACGAGTTGCTGCTGCGGCTGGCGAAGACCGGCGAGGTGTACGTCCCGAAGTTCTACGACGTGGAGTATCTGGCGGACGGCCGCATCTCCCGCGTCGTACCGAACCGGGCGGGCGTCCCGTGGCGCGTGGCCAAGCGCACCGTGATGGATCTCGACGAGTGGCCCTACCCGAAGCAGCCGCTGGTGCCGCTCGCCGAGACCGTGCACGAGCGGATGTCCGTGGAGATCTTCCGCGGCTGCACGCGCGGCTGCCGCTTCTGCCAGGCGGGGATGATCACCAGGCCGGTGCGGGAGCGCTCCATCACCGGGATCGGCGACATGGTGGACAAGGGGCTCAAGAGCACCGGCTTCGAGGAGGTCGGGCTGCTGTCGCTCTCGTCCGCCGACCACAGCGAGATCGGCGACGTGGCCAAGGGCCTGGCCGACCGGTACGAGGACGACAAGATCGGTCTGTCGCTGCCCTCGACCCGCGTCGACGCCTTCAACATCGACCTCGCGAACGAACTGACACGCAACGGACGGCGCTCCGGACTGACGTTCGCGCCCGAGGGCGGCAGCGAACGCATCCGGAAGGTCATCAACAAGATGGTCTCCGAAGAGGACTTGATCCGTACGGTCGCGACCGCCTACGGCAACGGCTGGCGGCAGGTGAAGCTGTACTTCATGTGCGGGCTGCCCACGGAGACCGACGAGGACGTGCTGCAGATCGGCGACATGGCCGTCAACGTCATCGCGAAGGGCCGCGAGGTCGCCCGTTCCAACGACATCCGCTGCACGGTCTCCATCGGCGGCTTCGTACCCAAGCCGCACACCCCCTTCCAGTGGGCGCCGCAGCTCTCCGCGGAGGAGACGGACGAACGGCTCGGCAAGCTCCGGGACAAGATCCGCGGCGACAAGAAGTACGGACGCTCCATCGGCTTCCGCTACCACGACGGCAAGCCCGGCATCGTCGAGGGCCTGCTCTCACGCGGCGACCGCCGCGTCGGCGCCGTGATCCGCGAGGTCTACGACCGGGGTGGTCGCTTCGACGGCTGGCGCGAGTACTTCAGCTACCAGCTCTGGATGGAGTGCGCCGCGCACACGCTGCCGGCCTTCGGCGTGGACGTCGACTGGTATACGACGCGTGAGCGCACGTATGAAGAGGTCCTGCCCTGGGACCACTTGGACTCCGGCCTGGACAAGGACTGGCTGTGGGAGGACTGGCAGGACGCCCTCGACGAGACGGAGGTCGAGGACTGCCGCTGGACGCCGTGCTTCGACTGCGGGGTGTGCCCGCAGATGGACACGGAGATCCAGATCGGTCCCACGGGGAAGAAGCTGCTGCCGCTCACGGTCGTCAACAGCTAGGCAGACGGCCTCCGTTCGGCGCGCGGGACGTACGCGGGACGGGACATGGACACGGGGGATACGGGGGCGTCCGGTGCGGGGACGGGACGAGGCGAACCGGCGGGCACGTACGCGCGTCTCCGCCGGTGTGAGTGACCGTCAAGCCCCTGATGACATGCGCCGGCCTCCCGTCTCCCTGGCGAAGGACGGCCGGAGCGACGGGCCGGGCGCCGGTGCGGCGTCCCCGCCCGAGGCGCCCTTCGAGGGATGGCTCGTGCGGGCCGTCCGGATGCCCGTACGGATCGTGACGCTGGTGCTGATCGTGCCCGTACGGATGCTCTGGGACGCGCTCACGGTCTGCGGCCGTGCGCTCCGGCGGGCACTGTGGGTGCCCTTCGCGCGGGCGATGCGGTGGTCGTGGCGCAGTGTCCTCGCGCCCGTGCTCTTCGCGCTCTTCGTCTGGCCGTTCCGCGCGCTGTGGCGGTACGTCCTCGCACCGGTCGGGCGGGCCCTGCGGTGGCTCGCGGAGACGGCCGGGGCGGGGCTCGCCCTGGCGGGGCGCGGCGTCGGTGCCGCGCTGGTGTGGCTGGGGCGGACGCTGATCGCCGTGCCGTGTGCCTTCCTCTACCGCTGGGTGCTGACGCCGGCCGGGCACGGACTGGCGGCGCTGGGGCGGGCGTTCGGCGCCGGGCTCGCGTGGCTGTGGCGGTGGCTGGCGGTGGCGCCGTCCACGTTCCTCTACCGGTGGGTGCTCAGACCGCTGGGACTGGGCGTGGCTGCCGTGGCCGTGGGCATCGGTGCAGGGCTGGTGTGGCTGTGGCGGTGGGTGGTCGTGGCGCCGTGCGTCTTCGTCTACCGCTGGGTGCTGACCCCGGTGGGGCACGGTGTGGTCGCGCTGGTGCGGGGGATCGGTGCGGGGTTCGCGTGGCTGTGGCGGTGGGTGATCGTCGCGCCGTGCGTCCTCGTCTACCGGTGGGTGCTGCGGCCGGCCGGGCGCGGGATCGCCGTCGTGGTACGGGAGTTCGCCGACGCCCTCGGTCATGCGTGGCGGGTGGCCGGATATGTCTCGCGGGCGGTGTTCCGCTTCGTCGGGCGGGTGCTGCGTGCCCTCTTCGTGGATCCCGTGGTCTGGCTGTGGCGGCACGTCGTGCGTCCCGCAGGTCGTGCCGTACGGGACGGAGTGTGGCGCCCGGCCGCGCGGACGGTACGGGCCGTGGGCCGCAGCGCCCGCGCCGCGTTCGCCTCGGCCCGCGCCTCCGTACGGGAGACGCGGAGGGAGATCCGGCGGGCCCTGTTCGGCGGGCCGCCCGCGGGGGCGCCCCGGGCGGCGACCGTGCCGGAGGCCGTGGAGGCCGTACCGGAGCCGATCGCAGGAGGGCGGTTCCCGGTCGAGGGCGGACGCGTACCCTGGGGCGCAGGATCACCGCACGACAGCGCGACGACGCCGGGCACATTCGGCGCGAAGCACGAAGATGCGGACTTCCGCACCCTTTGAAGCACCCGGGGCGCCCGCGGACCCCGTCCGCGGCACCGCGAGAGCGCGACAAGAGCACAGCAGCACTTTCATCCGTACCTCTGCGGGAGGCGGCCGTCCCCGCGCACGGTGCCGCCCCGCACCCGCCACCGAGGAGAGAACCACTGGGCAAGCGACAGCCCGAAGGCCCGCCGCCCGCACCCGCCGTACAGCGCGTGCGACTGCGATACACCAAGCGCGGCCGCCTCCGGTTCACCAGCCACCGAGACTTCCAGCGCGCTTTCGAGAGGGCGCTGCGCAGAGCGGAGGTGCCGATGGCGTACTCCGCCGGCTTCACCCCGCACCCGAAGGTCTCCTACGCCAATGCCGCACCCACCGGCACCGGCAGCGAGGCCGAGTATCTGGAGATCGGCCTCGTCGAGCGACGTGACGTGCAGGAACTGCGGTCGCGGCTCGACGAGTCCATGCCGCCGGGCCTCGACATCGTCGAAGCCGTCGAGGCCAGTACGCCCGACTTCACCGACCGGCTCGAAGCGTCCGCGTGGGAGCTGCGGCTCGACGGGGTCGCGGAAGCGGAGGCGGAGCGGGCCGTGCGGGCGTTCCTCGCGGCCGAGAGCGTCGAGGTCGAACGCCGTACCAAGAAGGGGCTGCGGACCTTCGACGCCCGGTCCGCCGTCGCGTCGCTGACCTCGGCGGACCCGGCGTCCGCCACGGGGGGCGATGGTCGGGGGCAGGAACCCTGTGCGATACTGCGCCTGGTGGTACGGCACTTGACACCTGCTGTACGACCCGACGACGTCCTGTCCGGCCTCCGAGCTACGGCCGACCTGGCGCCGCCGGTCCCCGCAGCGGTGACCAGGCTGGCGCAGGGGCCGCTCGATGAGGAGACCGGCACGGTGACCGACCCGTTGGCGCCCGACCGCGACGCACCCCTCGTCGCGACGGCGCCGGGCGGCAGCGCGTAGGCCGAGGGCCTGGAGGATCAGCGTTGAAAGCGCCACCGCCGACGCAGGCACCAGGGAGCCACCCGGGTCCGTGTCGTGGCAGGCAGGCGCAGTGACCAGAAGACTTTCGCCGTAGCCGGGCCGTCTGTGGAGAGACAGACCGGAACCGGCGAGTGAGACAGAAGCTCCCGTGTGGCGCCCGCGCCCCTGGAGCACGGCCCGCCCCGAGCGTGGCCGTGGCCGAGGAGATGAGGCGCGGCGCCCGGGAGCGTGACGGGAGAAACGCCCGCATGCTCGAACCGAACAACGAGAATGAGAGCGCAGCCGCGGAGAGCGCCGAGAACGCGATCGACCGGGAGAACCCGGGAACGGATCCGCAGGTCGAAGCGCGGTCGTCCGGGATTCCGGAGACCGGCCCGGAAGGCTCCGGGACCGCGGCCGCGCCGGAGCGGATCCGCGACCAGGAGCCTCCCGGAGGTTCCGCCTCGCCCAGTGACACGCTTCCGCCGCGGCGTCGCCGTGCGGCGAGCCGGNGCCGGCCCGCGGGGCCGCCGTCCGGGGCGACGCAGGCACCCGAGGTGATCGCGGCAAGTGACGCGGCAGCGGCTTCCGTTGCCGGCGAGACCGCGACCGCGCAGCCGGAGACCGCCGCATCGGGAGAGACCGCAGGCGGCCGGTCCGCTGNGGTCCGGGTCCGGGACGAGCGACGCCGGCGAATCCGCCGGAACGTCCGCCGCCACCGGTGACGGAACCACCGGCGAGGAGTCCGCCGCGCCGACCCGTACCCGGCGCAGGACCACCCGTAAGACCGCGGCCACGGCCGCCGCCGCCGAGGAGCAGCAGAGCGGTCAGGGCGAGGACGCCGTCGGCGAGGCCGGCGGTGACCGCGCCGAAGCCGAGGCGTCCACGCGTACGACGCGTCGCTCCTCGGCCCGTAAGACGAGTACGTCGAGCAGGACCTCGGCCAAGTCCGCGGCGGAGACCGGGACCGCCGGCGAGGCGGGAGCCGGCACTGACACCGGCACCGGCGACGCCGAAGAGACCGGCGCCAAGGGGGCCAAGGCGTCGAAGAGCGCGAAGGCCGCCGAGGCCGAGACCACGGCCGGGTCCGGCGAAGCCGCCGACTCCGGCAGCCGTACGCGCCGCCGCGGCAGCACGCGGAAGACCGCCGCGTCCGACGCCCGCGAGACCGCACGGTCCGAGTCGGGTACCGCGGCCGGTTCCGAGCAGGAGGCCGCGTCCAGGACCCATCCGGAGGCGGAGCGCAGCGCGTCCGGGCGCAAGTCGGCCCAGCCGCCGATGGCGCTCTTCCAGGCTCCGGTCTTCACGGAGCCCGCGTTCCAGACTCCGGAGAGCGCCGCCGCTGCCGCCGCCGACGCCGCGGCCGAAGAGGCGGAGGACACGGACGACGTGGACGAGGAGGACGAGGAGACGCAGGCCGCCGCCGAGCGTCCGCGCCGTCGCCGCCGCCGTGCCGACTCCTCCGGGGAGGGCCGCCAGGGTGCGGGCTCCGGGAGCGAGGCGGACGCCGAGGCCGAGAGCGACGAGGAGACGAAGGAGTCCGGCGGGGACGCCGAGGGCGAGGACGGCCAGGAGGACCGTCCGGCCCGCCGCCGTCGCCGCGGTGGCCGTCGCCGTCGCAGGGGCGACAGCTCCGACGCGTCGGACGAGTCCACGGACGGATCGGCCTCCGGGTCCTCCGACTCCGGCTCCGGCGAGGGCCGGGGCGGAAGCGACGCCGACGACTCCGCCGACGCCGAGGCAGCCGGTGACGAGGACGAGGAGTCCCGTGGCTCCGGCAGCGGCTCCTCCAGCAGCTCGCGCCGTCGCCGGCGCCGCCGCCGTCGCGGCGGCGACTCCTCGGACGGCTCCGGTTCGGGCGGGGACAGCGAGGGCGACGACCCGGAACGTACGGTCGTCAAGATCCGCGAGCCGCGCAAGCGGAAGGAAGAGCCCGTCGACGAGGTGCAGGCGATCAAGGGATCGACCCGCCTCGAAGCGAAGAAGCAGCGCCGCCGCGAGGGCCGCGAACAGGGCCGCCGCCGGGTGCCGATCATCACCGAGGCCGAGTTCCTGGCCCGTCGCGAGGCCGTCAAGCGGGAGATGATCGTCCGGCAGAGCGGCGAGCGTACGCAGATCGGCGTGCTCGAGGACGACGTGCTCGTGGAGCACTTCGTCAACAAGGAGCAGTCGACCTCGTACGTCGGCAACGTCTACCTCGGCAAGGTGCAGAACGTCCTGCCGTCGATGGAGGCCGCCTTCGTCGACATCGGCAAGGGCCGCAACGCCGTTCTCTACGCGGGCGAGGTCAACTTCGAGGCGCTGGGCATGGCCAACGGCCCCCGCCGCATCGAGACCGCGCTCAAGTCCGGCCAGTCGGTGCTGGTGCAGGTCACCAAGGACCCGATGGGACACAAGGGCGCCCGGCTCACCAGCCAGGTCTCGCTGCCCGGCCGCTACCTGGTCTACGTCCCCGAGGGGTCGATGACCGGCATCAGCCGCAAGCTGCCCGACACCGAGCGTTCGCGTCTGAAGCAGATCCTGAAGAAGGTCGTCCCGGAGGACGCGGGCGTCATCGTCCGTACGGCGGCCGAGGGCGCCAGCGAGGACGAACTGCGGCGCGACGTCGAGCGGTTGCAGGCGCAGTGGGAGGACATCCAGCGCAAGGCGCAGAAGGGCAACGCCCCGACGCTGCTGTACGGCGAGCCCGACATGACGGTGCGCGTCGTGCGCGACATCTTCAACGAGGACTTCTCCAAGGTCATCGTCAGCGGCGACGAGGCGTGGGAGACGATCCACGGCTATGTCTCGCACGTGGCGCCGGACCTGGCCGAGCGGCTGCAGAAGTGGACGTCGGACGTGGACGTCTTCGCCACGTACCGCATCGACGAGCAGCTCCTGAAGGCGCTGGACCGCAAGGTGTGGCTGCCGAGCGGCGGTTCGCTGGTCATCGACCGGACCGAGGCGATGGTCGTCGTCGACGTCAACACCGGGAAGTTCACCGGCCAGGGCGGCAACCTGGAGGAGACGGTCACCAGGAACAACCTGGAGGCCGCCGAGGAGATCGTGCGCCAGCTCCGGCTGCGCGACCTCGGCGGGATCATCGTCATCGACTTCATCGACATGGTGCTGGAGTCCAACCGGGACCTGGTGCTGCGGCGCCTGCTGGAGTGCCTGGGCCGGGACCGTACGAAGCACCAGGTCGCCGAGGTGACGTCGCTGGGGCTTGTGCAGATGACGCGGAAGCGGGTCGGGCAGGGGCTGCTGGAGTCCTTCTCCGAGCCGTGTGTGCACTGCAACGGGCGCGGCGTGCTCGTCCACATGGAACAGCCGTCGTCGGGCGGCGGCAAGAAGAGCAAGAAGCGCGGCGGCAAGGGCGGCGGTGCCGCACAGCAGGGCCAGTCCGGGCAGGCGCAGGGCGGACAGGACAAGGCGTCCGTCGAGCCGGGTGCCGGGGACGAGGCCGAGCCGTCGTCCGTGCCGGAGACCGAGGCGGTCGCCGAGGCCGGGTCGGGTTCCGGGTCCGGGAAGGGCGGCAGGTCCGGCCGGTCCGGCAGGGGTTCGAGGTCGGGCAAGGGCGCCGAGGACGGCGCGAAGGCGGCGCGGGGCGAGGAGTTCGCGCCGGACGACGAACTGTACGGCTCGGTCGCGGAGGCGGAGGCCGCCGCGACGTCCGGACGCTCAGGACGGACCCGGCGCCGTGGCAGCCGTAAGGCGACGGCTCCGCAGGGCGCGCCCCAGTCGGCGCCGGAGACGGCACAGCAGGAGACGGCACAGCAGTCCGCGCCGGAGCCGGCCGCCGCGGCGGTGGGAGCCGAGCGCTCCGCCGGCGCCGAGCCGGAATCTTCGGCACCGGACACCTCGGCTCCGCCGAGAACGGGACCGGCCGGTACCGACGAGGGTTCCGCGAAGGGGGCCACCGATCCGGGAAACGGCCGCAGCCGCTCGCGGGAAGGCTCCGAAGCTGGTGGCGAGGCCGTCGCCGGTGACGTGAGCGACGCGGGCGGCGTACAGCAGGACGCCGGTCACGCAGGTACGCGTACGCGCCGCCGGGCCGCGCGCAAGGTGTCGTCCCCCGCCGGGTCGCCGCCCGCCGCCTCCGAGGAGCCGGCGGTCACCGTGGTGACGCCGTCGGCGTCGGAGGGGAACGGGCAGGCCGCGCAGGACGCTCCGCAGGAGCAGGCGCAG